>CAZHUY010000449.1:0-3060 GCA_964535465.1 uncultured Myxococcales bacterium | reverse complement strand
CTCATGCCCGTGAACACCGACGGATTAGCCATTTTCTCAAGCAGTAGTGCTAAGCAGACACCGTCCCCTTCCGGAGACGTGATCCCAACGGTCGGCTCAAGCTCGATCGGCTTTCCATACCCATCCTCGGCCAGGGTCTTCGGGCACCTATGGATTGTGGAGAAACCGCTCAACTCCCATCCCTGGCCGGCGATACCGGGGCCGCCCTGGCTGTTGTAGACCAGGCTCAGATTGGGGGCCATTCCCGCGATGCCAGGCGGGATGGAGATGGGGACAGTGTAGATGGCAGCCCCCGTTGGGCTAACGGTCAGGTTACCCTTCAGAGTTCCCTGGTATGCACCCCCGCTTGGCAGCGGTTCGATTTCTCCCTCAGGATCGTTCGGCTCCGCCGCGTATGGATCCAGATTCGGCTTGATGACGACCCTGGTCCCGCCAACATCCACGTAGCTTCCGCTACCGTCCGCCACCGGCGTTAACGCAGTTTCGGGGTCCGCGGTCGCCGACTTCACGTCGCCGTCGACCGTCCACGTGATGGTCTGGCCCTCGTTCAAACGAGGCAGGAACGCACCCTGGTGAGTTCCTTTCACCAGGTAGGCCGGCGGATAGGGGCTTTCGGTCAACGGCGGAGTCACTGTGTTCTCGGTGGGGTGGAAGGGCGTCTCTGCGTCGCTCTTGTAACCGAAAATGGCGATGTAGGTTCCGTCGGGCATCTTCGCGGCAGCGGGTTCCAGCAACCAGATGTTACAGCCCATCTTGTCGATGGGCTTATGCGAGCACTCACCGCTCTCCGGTTGGCAGATTCCGGCTTCGAAGCATTCGCTGGCCCCTGGGCATTCCTTCTCATTCGCACCCGTGCACAGTCCAGCTAGGCAGGCGTCTGTCTGTGTGCAGGCGTTGCCATCGTCGCATACAACGCCGTCCTGTTTGGACCGGGGCTTGCAGATGCCGTCGGCAGGATCGCATACGCTCTCCTGGCACTGGTCGCTCGGCTGGTCGCACACCTTCTGGTAGCACTTCTCGATCAGGCAATCCCAGGTACAACCATCTCCGTCCACGTGGTTGCCGTCGTCGCATTCCTCGGAACCTATCTCGTTGTTGTCGCCACAGATTTGGGCCGCGACGCACAGATTGCCAACGACTTGCGTCGGCGAAAGGCTCATTTCAACAACCTGCGGGCCCACCGCGTAGCCGGCGTTCACCCCCCAGCAAAATAGGCTGTTGTAATAATCTTGGCGATGGCCGTCGTCGTGCAGGGCACCCGTGGTAACCTGGGCCCATCCGTTGCCCACCACACGCACCGGGGACAGGCGTTGGGTCTGTGAGCCATCGCCGAGTTGGCCGAGATCGTTCTTGCCCCAGGACCACAGGGTGCCGTCGATCTGGACGCCACTGGTGCGACCACCCGTGGCCGCGATGGTGGACCAAGCTTGGGTCCCTACCTGCGCAGGCGTGCTGCTGTTGGTTTGCGTGCCGAGTCCGAGCTGGCCGGAGCTGTTATCGCCCCAGCACCACAGCGTGCCGTCCAGACGGATGGCACATGTGAAGGCATCGCCCTCTCCTACCCCGGCGGCGAGAGCTGCCCAGTCGGTGCCGGTGACCTGAATCGGAGTCAGCTTCGCGTCGGTCGTCCCATCGCCCAGTTGGCCAGAGCCGTTGCCGCCCCAACACCACAGGGTGTTGTCGCCCTGAAGGCCGCAGGCGTGGTCATAGCCAACAGCCACCGCCACCCAGTTGCTGCCCATGACCTCCACCGGCACCAGACTGGATTCTTGGCTTGCGTTGCCCAGATTCCCAGAAGAATTGTCTCCCCAGCAGAGGAGGGCCCCACCCGCGCGTACGCCGCAAGTCGAACGCTTGCCGGCCCGAACCATGCTCCACCCGGAGCCTGCGACCTGCACAGGGGAGGTCTGTTGGTCCAAGGTGCCGTCGCCGAGCTGCCCATAGGTATTGTCGCCCCAGCACCACAGGCTTGTGTCGATGAGGATGCCACAGGTGTGTCGTGCCCCGGCCGAAATAGAATTCCAGGTCCACCGCTGGGTGCCGGTTCGGGACGGGACCGTCCTATAGCTGTTGCTTCCGTTGCCAAGCTGGCCGCTTTCGTTGTGGCCCCAGCACCACAGGCTGCCGTCCTCGCGAATCGCGCAGGTGTGCACGTCACCCGCGGAAACATCGACCACCGGGGCGCAATCCTTGATCCCTTGGCACTGTCCCATGGTACAGGCATCACCCTGGGTGTTTTCCTGTTCATCGTTGCATTCGAAGCCGTCGGACTTGTTGCTCCAGGCGGTACCCTGGCCGGCCTCGCAGCCCATGCATTGATTGTCGGGGTGGGTGTCGCCCAGCGAGTAGCACACGCCCTCGATGGCGCAACTGCCGAACAGCGGCTGGTTGCTGCAGCTTCCGTCACCTACACACATGTCCACTGTGCAGGTAAGGTTGTCGTCGCAGGTATAGGGCGTGCCAACGCAGGCGCTGGCGCCGTCGCATTGGTCGAGTTTGGTACAGGCGTCTCCGTCGTTGCAGGAAGTGCCACCCGGCTGAAAGACGTCCGACGAGCACTCCGCCGAAGAGCCGGAGCACAGCTCGGCGACATCGCAGTCAGACACGGCATCTCGGCACACCGTGGTCGCCGGCTCGAAAATGTCATCGGGACAGGTCGCGCTGGTTCCCGTGCACCTCTCGGCCACGTCGCAGTCCCCGGCACTGGGTCGGCATTCCGTGGTCGCCGGCTCGAAAATGTCATCGGGACAGGTCGCGCTGGTCCCCGTGCAGCTTTCGGCCAGGTCGCAGCTCCCGCCGCTCTCCCGGCATATCGCCGTCGAGGGCTTGAGCGCATTGGCGGGACATGCGAGCGACGCCCCGTCGCAGATCTCGGCGGCATCGCACAGCCCCACCGCGGGCCGGCATACCGGTCCATTCTCCACCGGCGTGCAAGTTCCGAGGTGTCCAGGCAGGTTGCATGTGCCGCACCCGCCGTTACACGCACTGTCGCAACAGACACCGGCCACGCAGAAGCCGGAGGCGCACTGGCTGCCCAAGGTGCAGCCGAGCCCGATTGAT
>CAZHUY010000448.1:0-3068 GCA_964535465.1 uncultured Myxococcales bacterium | reverse complement strand
CATGAGCAGGTAGACCTGGCAGGTATCCAGCGTGGCGATGCACCCCTCGACGGCCGTCTCCGGTGCCGCAGGCTCCAGCTCGTAAAGCACTGGATCGCAGTGCGCGGCCAGGAAGGAATCCGTGCTCAGCAGCTGCTGTACGACGAGGCGCTCGTCCTCCATCTCCTTCTGAACCGAGCTGACGAAGACACGAAGCCGCTCGTTCGAGACGCCGCCCTTCATGGCTGCATTCGGTCCCGGATCTTCGTGTCTGGCCATTGCTGTGACTTCCCAGAAAGCGGGCTCATCGTAGCAGCAGCCCGGTGGAATGCGAAAGCGTCAACGTCCTTGATGACGGAGGCTGTGCCGCCGAAGAATCACCACCACCTGCTCAACAGCAACATCGGCAGGCCTAGCCACAGCACCAGCATGATCCAGACCCCCACAGGCGCCATGCCCAGAACACGTTTCCTCGCCCAGCCCGGCCCCCACCGTCGCGGCGGTCAGGAACCTGCCCCCGAACCAGCCAAGCGCGGGGAGTTGGTGCTCGGCCCTGATCTTCCGCCACACCATGGACGCGGTTCCTATCCCCGCTGCCCGAGCGAGCCAGCTTCCGCGGTCAACATTCATGGCTGAGCCCCAGGGATCGAATTGCGCTCGGCTAGGGCCTTTGCCGCGTGCTCGATCTGTTGGGCAGCTTCCTGCAGGCGATGGGCAGCCGCGAACCAGCTGGCGATGGCGCAGTTCTGCTGGGCAATCGCGGCGAGCAGCTCGCGCATTCTTAGCGAGATGGGGACTCGGTCGGCCATTCCAGTTCCTTCCTTTCTAGGGTCTTCCGCAGGGCTTCGGATGGCGGATCGGGGTAACTCCAGCCGCCGGTTTCGGTGCTCCACTGCGCCAGACGGGCGAACTTGTATTCCACGCCACCGCCTCGGCCCAGCACTACGCCAGGTCGCTGCATCTCCAGGATTTCGGAGACCCGGCGCGCGTTGCCTTCTTCGAAGTAGCCCTGGTACACCACAACGTCCACGGCACGGCCGACCATCGCGGCTACGGTCGAAGCCGTTAGGCCACCCACCTCCGCCATCTGGGCGAGTAGCTGAAGCTGGTGAAGGGCGTCCTCGGCGTCGTTGGCGTGGATCGTGCCCAGGCCGCCACCGTGGCCGGTGGATAGGGCTCGCAGAAGGTGGAAGGCTTCACCCCCGCGGACCTCGCCGACTACGATCCGGTCTGGACACTGCCGAAGGGCGTTCTTGACCAGATCCCCAATGGTGATGCGGGCGGCTCCCTCTTGGTATGGCTCGACGGTTTCCATGGCCACCCAGTTCGGCTGCTGGATTTGCAGCTCGCGGGCATCCTCGATGGTCACGATCCGTTCGTTGCGCGGGATTACCTGAGACATCGCGTTCAGCAACGAGGTTTTGCCGGAACCTGTGCCACCAGCAATCAGGATCGATTTGCGGGCCATCACCAGGCTTTCCAGCATCGTGCGGATCGGCCGGTTGATGGTCCCGTACTCCTCAAGCTTGTCGAGGCTCATGGTTTCGGCCGGGAACAGGCGGATGGTCAGCGAGATGCGGGCACAGGCAGGCGGGACCGCGATGTTCACGCGTTCCCCGCCAGGCAGCCGGGCGTTGCACAGCGGATTCGTCTCGCTGACCTGACGACCGATGACTTCCCCTGCGCGAATGCAGGCCAACCGGAAATCCTCGGGTGAGCTCCAGGTCACGTTGGTTTTGCGATGGCCCCGCCATGGCGCGCCCTTGACCCACACGTCATCGAAGCCGTTAGCCTCGATCTCGGTGATGCGGGCATCGTCCAGCAGCGGCAGCAACGGGAAGAGCGCCGTGCGCAGGCCATCGCTCCATCCGGTCGTGCGGCTGGGCTGCGCGCCGACCGCTTCAATCCGCGCTTCACCAGCCATTGTCAGGCCAACTCCCTACCTGGTTCATCTTGCGCCCGATGAGGATGGGCAGCTCGATGCTGGCGCCCACCGCCCCCTCGATGGTCGGATTTCCCCGCGAATACCTCCACAGGAACGTGCCCGTCGGGCTCTGCAGCCGCATCTCCATGACCACACCCCTGGCCGGCTCTTCGGGGGACGCATCGATCACCGCCCACACGCAGGCCCCGCTGATCCTGATCGGCGCGTTGGGGTCCAGCACCAGGCCATGCTTCTTGAACACGTACTGCATGGCCGCGCTCCACGCCTTCTGGGTTACCGGCTTGCACCGGCGCCCCTTCGAGACCACGCCATCCCAGGCCACGTGGGTACCGCTCCACAGGAACCCCTTGGCGTGCCAGTACCCGAACACCGGGTTGCCTCGCAGCAGCCGATATTCGCGCTCTTGGAAGAACAGCCCCATAGTGCGCTTGCCTTCGCGGGCTTCATCCGAATCCAGAAACGGCGTTCGTTCGGATAGCTTGACCGCGATCTTCTCGGCCTGCGCCGGCGTCAGCCAGCCCTTGAGCGTGCCCCGGTCTTCCGCCGCCCCCTGCCCCGCGGCCATCACCAGCAACGTGATGAGTCCCCACATGGCGACGCCTCCCTATCGGCCGTGGCGAACCCAGCTCAGATCACGGGAACGCATATACGGCGACATACGCACGTCCTCCGCGAAGAACACCTTCATCTTGGTGCCAGCGTTGACCGTGATGGTCGGGACCACGTTGCCGTAGCGCTGGACGATGCTGGCCACCACCTGCGACATGTTCGTCGAGGTGCGTGCCGTGATCAGCTCGCGAGCGGTTGGGGTCGCCGAGTAGTTCGCGCCCTCCACCGCCGCCGCCAGACCGTCCAGCATGCCGAGCATGACCGCGCTGCCGAACATCAGCATGAAGTGGCGATCGACGTCCCCATCGATGCCCACGGCGCCTGGCCCATCAACAGCCGGTAGCCGGCGAGCTGGGAAGTAGGCACTTCGCTGATCGGGGAAGATTACGCGGTCGAACTTCATGTATACGCGGGCCTGCTGCAGGTTCTGGGTCTTGCCGGCCATGCCGATCAGCTTCGAGCCGGCAGGCACCAGCACGTACTGGCCGTCCAGCGACACGAAATCCCGCGAGACCATGCCGATCACGGGTGAATC
>CAZHUY010000447.1:0-3083 GCA_964535465.1 uncultured Myxococcales bacterium | reverse complement strand
ACGACGAGATCTACATCGTCGAGGCCAATCCCAACCCCTATCTCGCCGACGGAGAGGATCTGGCATGGGCCGCCGAGGAGGGCGGCCTCCTGTATCCGCAGTTGGTCGAGAAGATCGCGCAGATGGCGCTCGCCCGCAAAAAGCCGCCACGCGGCTAAACCGTCCGACCTGCCGTTGTGGATGACTCGCGGGCAGGGTTCGATCTCGGCGCGGCCTATGCCCGCGCCGTGACCCTGCTCCAGCAGGCGCGCGACCTGATCCTGCGGCGCTGGGATGCCTGCTGGCCGCGCGAGCGAGGCTGGCACGAGTACCTCCTCGGGCTCGCCGAGAGCGAGGTGGAACAGGCCGACACGCTAGGGATCGCGACCTGGTTTGCCGAAGATGCCTGCTGTCCCTCGTCGCTGCGCGCCCTGGCCGAACACACCCTGGCGGTCACGAGCGCTCTGCCGCCATCACACGCGCCACCCGCCGCTCTTCCCGCCGAGCTTCACTTCACGAACACGCGCAAGCGATCGCAGGTGGCGAGCATCCTGGGGCTGCTGCGCCAGGAGTTTCCACGCATCTCGGAGATCGTCGACGTGGGCGCCGGCCACGGCCAGTTGACCACCCAAGCGGCGTCCACGCTGGCGGTGCCTGCGCTGGGTCTGGAACGCGATCCCGAGCGCGTCGCGGTGGCGCGAGCCCTGGCCGGGGCCGTGCCGGTGCGTTTCGTCACCGCCGATGTGCTGTCGGCGGAACAGCCGCTCTTGGCCCTCCCCACCCTGCCCCATCGGGTGTTGATGGCCTTGCACGGTTGCGGTCAGTTGGGCGACGCGCTGGTGACCGCGGCGGTAGCCACCGGAGCCTCGGTCCTGCTTCTCGGCTGTTGTCCGCAGAAGATCCGCGGAACGCAACGGGAGGCACTGGTGCCGGGTGGCCCTGCGTTTCCTCGGCGGGTGCTGGGACTGGCCAACGTCCTGTCCCGCCGCGACGGCGTGGAGGGCGATCTGCGCCAGGCGCTGGCCATGAAGGAAGCGCGGCTCGCCTTGCGCGAGTTCCTCTCCGCGCGCGGGATCACCGTGGCGGCCGGCGAAGAGATGCGCGGGGTGAACCGCCGCAAACCCCACGCCGGCCTTGCCGCCCTGGCCACGGCCGTCTGCCAGGCTCGCACCCTGCCCCCGCCCACCTCCGACGAAGTCCTCACCGCCAGCCAACGCGCTCACGCCGACTACCTGGCCCAGCGACGCCTGATGTTGCCTCGGTCCATGCTCGGTCGCGCGCTGGAGATCTTCATCGCGCTCGATCGCGCCCTATACCTTCAACAGCACGGTTATCGCGTTCGTGTGCTGGAGCTCTTCTCCGTCGCCATCAGTCCCCGCAACCTGGCGGTGCTGGCTCGCAGGGACCAAGACCGCCAGGTTTCTTGACGAGCCCTGGCACGCCGCCGACCATAGCGCCCACACCCGATATGGCGATTTCGAAAGGAGTAGGTTCCATGGGCGTTTTGATGCAGGCGTTCTATTGGGATTGTCCGAAAGAAGAGAAGGTGGAGAAGGCGTGGTGGAATCGCGTGGCGAAGGAGGTTGCCACACTGGCCCGGGCGGGCTTCACGGCGCTGTGGCTGCCACCCGCGGGCAAGGCGGCCAACGGTGGCACATCCATGGGCTACGACGTGTACGACTATTACGACCTGGGCTGCTTCGATCAGAAGGGGTCGGTCAAGACCTGGTTCGGCTCCGAGACCGAGCTGCGCAGCCTCATCAAGAGGGCGCACGAATGCCATATGAGCGTCTACGCCGACATGGTGCTCAACCATTGCAGCGGCGCCGACGAGGAAGAGGTCAACCTGCGCGATGGCAAGAAGCGCTGGACCAAGTTCACGCCCAAGAGCGGCAAGTTCGCCCGCGACTGGACCTGCTTTCATCCTTCGCCTTACCTCGTGGACGATCCCGGCACCTTCGGCACCATGCCGGACTTCTGCCACATCAACCCGCGCGTCTCGACCAACATGCTGATGCTGGCCAAGTGGCTCATCGAGGACGTGGGTTTCGACGGGCTCCGCTATGATTTCGTCAAGGGCTTCGCCTCGTGGATCGTGCGCGCCATCCACGACCGAACCTACCGCCGCAGCGGAAAAGTCCTGGACGTCTTTGGCGTTGCCGAGTGTTGGGATGGCGACGCGTTCATCGATTCCTGGATCGACTCGGTCAACAACTGGTCCACCCACAACGTGGGCGCCTTCGACTTCCCGCTGCGCTACCGCCTGAAGGACATGTGCGATCAGTACGGCTTCAGCTTACGCAACCTCGAGAAGGGGGGTGTCTTGCTCAAGGACCGGCCTCGACAGGCGGTCACCTTCGTCGAGAACCACGACTTCCGGGGCGGCGATGGAGACGACGAGGTCTTCTTCGACAAGATACTGGCCTACGCCTACATCCTGACCCACGAGGGCTACCCCTGCGTGTTCTGGAAGGACTACTTCGTGTACGGCCTGGCGGCGCCCGGTCAGCCGACCGGCATCGAAGCCCTGGTGCAAGCGCACGAGAAGTACGCGGGCGGCGGCACCAACAACCTCTGGGTCGACGACGTGTTTTACGCCATGGAGCGCACGGGCTTCGGACCACAGCCTGGCCTGGTCTTCGCGCTCAACAACTCGGGCGAGGTGCAGACGCGCTGGTTGCAGACGCGCTTCCGCGGCCAACAACTGCGGCCCGTGGCCTGGGGCGAACGCAGCGCCGCCCACACCGCCTATCCGGTGGCGGTGGACGACGACGGCAAGGCCACGGTCAGCGTGGGCCCGCGCAGCTACGTGGTGCTGGCCCCGATGTAGCTCACTCGGCGCCGGGAGTGGTCAGGCGGTCGAGCTCGATCTGCTGCAGCTTGCACTCGAGCT
Organism: uncultured Myxococcales bacterium; assembly: GCA_964535465.1. Taxonomy (GTDB): domain Bacteria; phylum Myxococcota_A; class Polyangia; order Fen-1088; family Fen-1088; genus Fen-1137. Next base: position 211 of record CAZHUY010000447.1, on the reverse strand, counting down.
CGGCGCGCAGATACGACCGTTGCGTGGTGAGCAGCCGGGCCTGCAACTGAACGATCTCCACAAGGCTGATCGGTCCCTGCTGCTCTAGCGCCTTGCGCAGGTTGGCCACGCCCTGCTCGACCACCGAGGCCGCATCACGATAGCGCGCCACCAGGGCGGCCTGCTCGGCCTGCAGCGCGCTGGTGCGCAACACCAGGTTCGACAGCATGCG
>CAZHUY010000446.1:0-3084 GCA_964535465.1 uncultured Myxococcales bacterium | reverse complement strand
GCTCATGCCCGTGAACACCGACGGATTAGCCATTTTCTCAAGCAGTAGTGCTAAAAGAGCAGTCCTCATTGCGCTCCTCATCGTGCCAACCGAGAAACTGTCGTGACCCGTCGTCGCCCACCAGGTAGCGGGCGCGCAGTCGTTTCCCTGGGTCCTGGGCGATAGCCACGGGCACGGGATCGGCGAACGCGCCCACCCAATTGGGAGCCGAACCGAGCATGTGCCTTGCGGACGAACGGTCCAGCGGCCGAGCTGTTAGCCCCGCGTAAAGCACAAGGCCTCCAATGACGCATTTCAAGACGCTCCTCATCAACGACCTCCCAGACGGCAATAGTATGCCAAGTCCAATCGAAGCACTAAGAGTGTCTGAAAAGTACTTCGACACCCGCATGACAGGCGGAGGACAAAACCTGCATCCCCTCTCCCCAGCGCTGCGCTGCCTACGCGTGACCATGGGCGGGTAGCGACCACAGCGGCCACCCGCCCCCCCAGCACTTGTCGTGGCCGTGGCCGTGGCCGTGGCCGTAGACGTATGACGACACATCGTTGCGCTGTTGAGATCCCACGATCCCCTGCGAACGCACCTCCTCATCAGCCCGGCCAACTACCCTCGGACGGGATATCAGGGTCTGCGGGTCGGAGGGGGCGCCGCGGGAGGCGGCGCTGCGGGCGGTGGGATCCGCGGCGGAACGAACGCGGGCGTGTCGATCCTGGCGGCCGGTCTTGGTTTGGCAACCTTCGTCTTGGGCGTGGACACTCGCGCGGGCTTGGAGGCCGGCTTGTCCTTGATCTTGGGCACAACCTGCGGTGTGGGCGGAGTCGATGGGACGGCCGGTGTCGCCACTGGCTCTGGCGCTGGCGGCGCGGGTGGTGGTGCCGGGACAATGGGCATGGGCGCGGGGGTGGCGGTGACTGGCTTGCTGGCGCCCGGGCGAAGGAACAACAGCGCCCCCACCAACAGGAGCACGGACGCCACCGCCACCGTCCAGATCCACCTCTTCGACGTCGAGGGTTGCGCCTCCTCGGATTTCACCATGCCCGCGCGTTGGGAAAAGGTGGTCTTCTTTCCCTCACGCCCTTCGGTCGTGGAGCGCCCCAGGACCCGCGACGTGGTCGCGTTGACCATGGCCGCGTCCAACGCCTCGGTGAATTCGTCCACGCTGGCGAAGCGCTGGTTCTTGTCCTTGGACAGGGCGTGCAGCAAGACCTGTTCGACCTGCGCGGGCAACTCTCCCACTTGGGGCAGCAGAGCGGGCGGCGGCCTGTGTACGATTTGAAACAGAGTCGAGGGCACGCTATCGCCCTCGAAGGGGCAGGCGCCGGTCAGGCATTCCCAGGTGATACAGGCCAGGGCCCACTGGTCCGTGCGCTCGTCCACGTCGTCCGTCCGGCCCTCGGCCTGCTCGGGCGACATGTAATTGGGCGTGCCCATGACCGATGACGTGCGGGTCAGCTTGGACGAAGCGTTGCGCACCTTGCTGATGCCGAAGTCCAGGACCTTGACGAAGTCGTGTGCGCCCGCCACCTCCAACAGGTAGATGTTGCCGGGCTTGAGATCGCGGTGAACAATGCCCTTGGCGTGGGTGGCCGCCAGGGCCGAGCCCACTTGCTTTATTACGGACAGCGTCTCCTTGGGCGATAGGCGACTCACCCGGTGCAGGCGTTGTTCCAGGTCCTCCCCCTCCAGGAGCTCCATCACCAGAAACGGTTCGCCCGTGGGCGCGGTGCTGAAGTCGAAGACCTGCACGATGTTGGGGTGGCCCAGGGCGCTGGTGATCTTGGCCTCGCGGCGAAAACGCTCCAGGGCCTCTTCGTTCGAGGCCAGATCCCGCGCCATCACTTTGACGGCCACGGTCTTGTCGAGACGCAACTGAGTCGCGACGTAGACCGAGCCCATCCCACCCTCGCCCAGCAACTGCTCGATACGGTACGAGCCTTCGAGCACCTGGCCGACCAGGCCACCGGCTTTCCCGTCTTCGCTCATCTCACGTCACCCAAGCGCGAGGCAGATGAAGCCCGCGAGTCATAGGCCATGGCTGACAGACACCCGTGCGACATCTCGACCCAGCAGTATACATGACGCGACAGGGGTCAGGTTGTGCAGGGCGAGTTTGCGATCCCTGTGCGGGCGCGCCTCTCACCAGAAACAGATGCTCAACTGATCTTCGTACGCGCACTCGTAAACGACATGGAACCGGGGGCCGTCGGCTAGGGCGGCAATGGCGTAGTCGTTCTCAGCCCTTCCAGTTCTCGACCGTCAGATCAGGAATTGTTAGACCAGCGTGTTGGTATCGAGCAGCCAGGTCACAGGCCCTCGGGAGGCTCGGCGCTGCCCCCTGCGTCCCGACCTTCGCGCAGGATGCGGAGCAGCTCCTCGGTGGTTTCGCCTTCCCACGGTCCTGCTGCCGCCATGCGGTCGCCCAGGCCGGGCGCGGCTTCTTCGCGTTGAGCGGTGACCACCCGCAACTCCACATCCAACTCGTCCAGCTGAGCGCGCACCGGGCGAGATGGGTCGTCCCTCAGCTTGGCCAGGGCCTCCTCAAGCGTCTTGGGAATCTTGTGTTGCGGCGTGGCCATCGACTTCCTCCCTATGCAAGGGTAGCACGAAGCCCACGGGCAACGTCTGGCACCTTCCTCGGCGGCGGGACCGTCAGTCTGCAATGTGGTTATGCGGCCTTCGCGCGCCTCGGCCGCCGCGGATCGCCGACACGCTTGAGCTCTTCGCGGACGACTCGACGGACGACCGTTTCAAGCTTGGCCGGCCCTTCGATGGCGACGCTCCGAAGGGCCTCGTTGATCATGCTCTGGTAGTTCCCTCCGCCAGCGGCGTCAGCCTGGTGCCGGAACCACTCCAGAATGTCGTCATCCAGTCGGATCGTGATCCGCGTCTTGCCTGTGGGCGCGGGCAGAATCGCCCCTCGCTTCCCCTTCTTGAAATCGTACTCGTTGCGCATGGCTATGCCTCCTGATACTCGCGTAGCTCGGCCGGAGTTGCCTTTCTGGCCGGGATCAAACGAACCTCTTCGTCCCGCTAAATCACCGTTCATGATTCCGGATCAGAAAAAAGGTTGAAAAGCACGGGAC
>CAZHUY010000445.1:0-3094 GCA_964535465.1 uncultured Myxococcales bacterium | reverse complement strand
CCAATCCAGATGGTTCCCCGACTGTCCTCCAAGATGGCGAAGACTTGGCCGCCGGCCAAGCGCAGCGAACCACTCTGGTCGTGTCCGTAGACCGTGACCTGTCCGGTCTCCGGGCGGATGTTCACCAGACGGGCGTTCTGGCCAAGCCACAGGTCCCCCGAGCGGGTCTCGGTGATCTCCAGGGTCATGGCGTCCGGCACGCCGGGATAGCGTTGCGACAGACGAATGGCGCGCCCGCTGGCCGGATCGAAGAGATTGGTGCCTCGTTGTGTGGCGACGGCCATCGCTCCCGATCGCAGGCGACGGATCTTCCAGATATCGTTGCTGACGAGCGAAGTGGGATCGTCGGGACGGTGACGATACCGGATGACGCCCTTTCGGCTTGGATCCAGGCGTGTGAGACCGGTGCCCCATCCTCCCATCCAGAGACTCCCATCCTCGCTTTGCAGGATGGCCAAGACAGAGTCCTTCGCCAGACTCGCCAGCTCGTTCCCCGGACCGCCGAGGCAATCGATGTCATCCGTGCCAGCCGGTGATCGACACAGTCCTCCACCATCGGTGCCAATCCAAATGGTGCCCTCGCGATCCTCGAGGAAAGACGTGACCCGGGGATCCCGCAACCCCGCAGGACTGGTCGTGACCAGGCCGAAACGATGTTCCGACGGCGAGAGGTAGTTGAGGCCATTGTCGTACGTGCCGATCCACAAGAGGCCCTGCCTGTCGGCCAGGAGCGCGTACACCGAGGACGAACCAAGGCTGCCCACGACAAATGGGTCCGGACGGAAATGGCGAAAGCGTCCGGACTTGCGATCCAGCGCGTCCAAGCCGCCGTTCTCGGTGCCGACCCATAGCGTGCCCGCCTGGTCGAGAGCAAGGCTGCGTACCCGACTCTGACTCAGGCTGGAGGAATCCGCGGCCTCTGGCTGGTACCGTCGGATGGTTCTCCGATCCGGATCGATGACGAAGAGGCCGGCCGTGATGGTGGCGATCCAGAGATGGCCGGATTCGTCCTCGCGCAAGGCCTCGATGCGCTGACCATCCAGGTCGGCTATCGGAGCCTCAGGCGACCCGCGCCAGGGAAGGCAGCGCTGGCCATGGGGCTCGAGGATGTAGAGCCCCTCGGTGGTGCCGACCCAAAGCGTGCCTCGCCGGTCGGCGAGCAAGGTGGTGGCCAGTCGTGGTGGATTGTTCTTGCTGGCAGAATCGAGACCGTGGTGGAGATAGATCTGTTGATCGTAGTCCACCAGATCAACCCCTCTGGCGGTCGCGACCCATAGACGTCCCCCCGGCGCGTCGATGATGGCGTTCACGCGAGCATCCGACAGCCCAGCCAGAGGACCGGGGCTACCTTCTCCTGAAGATGGACCGGCTATCGGCACGCGCTGAAAACGATCGAGCGCGCGATCGTAAAGCGCCATGCCCTGACTGGCCCAACGGCTGCCCACCCACAGGCGCCCCCGCGCATCCTCGTGAAGCACGCCCGCGACCGGAGAAGGGAGGGAGTGAGGATCGGCAGGGTCGTGGCGGTAATCCACGCACTTGCGTCCATCATAGCGAAACAGACCGTCCTGGGTGCCCACCCAAAGGAATCCCGGACGATCGCGCGCGAGCGCGAGCACCCAATTGCTGGACAGCCCTTCAGCCAGGCCAATGCGGCCAAAGCGCGTGGGGGCATCGATGGCGCCCGAGGCCTCCCGTCGCGCGCCGCCGATCACGAGCAGCAGGACCGCACCCATAGCCGTCAGGCGCCATTTCCAGAACCTGGAGAGAACGCGACGCCCGTGCCGGACCATGCCCATCTCAGAGCCTGGCCTTACCGAAGAAGGGGGCTGACCTGCGGAACGGAGATCTTGGCAAAAGGTCAAAGCCGCTGGAGGAGGACGGCGACGCCATTCCTTCCGCAGCCTGGCGATCGACTCTTTCGTGGGATGACGCCATTCGCAGAGTGCCTCATTAAACACCCAAAACACGTGACTGTCTGCAGTCCGTGTTCGCCGCTGATCGCGCTCTTCAGGTCCCTGCCCGTCTGGACCGAACCAGGTATCCGCGACGAGCGCCGGGTCAGACGCGCTCACGCTCTGACAGGTCGGTCGCTGGCTGTTTGCGGCAAGTCCGCAGCGTCGAGTATTGCTTGCCTTGCCCCCTGTTCTGCAGGAAATTCCGCCGCTATGAGCCGGTGCCAGAGAAGCACTCCCCATGGCCGTCTTCTCATAACTATCGCTAGCATCGTCCCCGCGTTCCTGGCGATCCATCCTGCCTTCGCAGCGAGCCGCCAGGCGCAGGAGAAGGTGGCACGCAAGGCCTGCCTGACGGGCGACTACGCCAAGGGCGTGGCGCTGCTCTCGGAGCTCTTCGTGGAGACCAAGGACCCGACCTACATCTACAACCAGGGTCGCTGCTTCGAGCAGAATCGCAAGTACGAGGATGCGCTGGCTCGCTTCGAGGAGTTTCTGGCCGCCTCCGAGAACATCCGGCAAAAGCCCGAGAACGTGGAAGAGGCCCGCAAGCACATTGCGGGCTGCAAGGAGTTGTTGGCGGAACAGAATGCCAAGGCGGCGGCCGCGGCGCAGGCTCTTGCCCCGCAGCCCCCGCCAAGTCCGGCTCCGCAAGCGCCGGCTCAGGCGCCCCTGCTGGTTGTGCAAGAGCAACACCAGCCGGCCGCCAAGGAGGGGAAAGGCCTACTGGTAGGAGGAATCACTACGGCTTCATTGGGCGCAGCCGCGGTGGGGTTGGGTGTATTCTTGAACGTCAAAGCTAACCGCATGGTCAACGACATGGAGACCAAGGTGGGGGACTACTCAAGCGGGAAGGACTCCGACCGCAAGACCTACAAGGCCTTGTCATGGGTCGGCTACTCGGTGGGGGCGGCGTGCTTGGTGACCGGCGCCATACTCATCGGCTTCGGGGCCAGGGACAGAGGCGGTGCCTCGTCCGACGTGGCCCTGCTGCCGACGATTGGCGGCGGTCAAGCAGGATTGGTACTCACGGGAGTTTACTGATGATCTCACCTCTTCGAGACGTCCGCCTTTTTGTCTTTTCGGTTGTTCCGGGATTTCCGTGGGCAGGATGGGTGGGGGACGAGCGCAGAGGGCTG
>CAZHUY010000444.1:0-3095 GCA_964535465.1 uncultured Myxococcales bacterium | reverse complement strand
CGGGTTGGAAGGGCCTGGAAGGGGCGGGCAATGTGGGGAAGTCGGTCGGTGAGGAGGGCTCACGGGCCGGCAGCCGGCTGCGGATTTCGGACCATCGTGAACGCGAAGATCGGACCATCGTGAACGGCTAGATCGGTCATGGTGAAGTGATGCTGGATGGTTTTGCGGGCCACCCGGCCTCCGTGAGGAGGGCCGATGGCCACGGAAAGACTGTCCATGCGAAAGACACGAGAGATCCTGCGACACAAATGGGTGCTGGGAATGGGCTACCGGGAGGTGGCGAGCAGCGTTGATGTGAGTCTGGGCGGGGTGTGGCTGGTGGTGGAGCGGGCCAGGAAGGCGGGGCTGGACTGGGCCCAGGTCGAAAACCTGGACGATGCGGGCTTGGAGGCTCGGGTGCATCCGCGCGTGCCACAGGCGGGCCTGACCAGGCCGATCCCCGATTGCGCGCGCATCGATCTGGAGCGGCGACGGGTCGGGGTGACGCTGGAGCTGCTGCACCTGGAATACCTAGAGCCGTGCTGGGTGCCTCAAGTTTTACGTATGCCAAGGCGATCCTGACGCAGAAGAGCCGGGATTTCATCGCGAGCCATGTGCGCGCCCTGGAGTACTGGGGCGGGGCTCCGATGCTCTTTGTGCCCGACCAGCTGCGCACCGGGGTGAGCAATCCACACCGCTACGAGCCCGAGATCCAGAAGACCTATGAGGAAATGGGCGAGCACTACGGCGTGGCGGTGCTGCCGGCGCGGCCGCGCTCGCCGCGAGACAAGCCGAAAGTCGAGGTGGCGGTGCAGGTCGCGCAGCGCTGGATCATCGCGCGCATGCGCAACGAGACCTTTTTCTCGTTGGCGGAGATGAACGAACGCATCGCGGAGCTGCTGGAAGATCTGAACAACCGGGTGATGCGCCGGTACGGCAAGAGCCGGCGCCAGCTTTTCGAGGAGCTGGACCGGCCAGCGCTGCGGCCTTTGCCCACCCAGCGTTTCGTGTGGGGCGAGTGGAAGAACGCCGACTGGTCATACAGGACCGAGACCGTGCAATAGGTCGTCCCGCAGGCGGAATCCAGGGCGGCGGCATCCACATAACCGTCGTCGGTCATCCCGATGTCCTTGGTCGTGCCGCCTGAATTCGTGTTGTTGGTGCTGGAGCTACCCGCCCTGACCTGGAACAGCGGGCCTTTGTATGATTTTGAAAGACTCCGAATCACGCTGTAGGCCGCCACGCATGGGGTCTTGGCGTCCGCGTAGATATCGCAAGGGCCGCCCGTTTCCGTCTTCCGGCCGCTGCCACCGCTCGACGACATACCGCCGCTTGCCGACACACCGCCGCTCGCCGACACACCGCCGCTCGCCGACACACCGCCGCTCGCCGACATGCCCCCAGCTCTGCCCCAAAGACCCAATTCGGGCCGAATTCCTCCTCAACCCTGGCCGGCTGCCGGCCCGTGCGTCCTCCTCACCGACCGACTTCCCCACATTGCCCGCCCCTTCCAGGCCGGATTCCCATGGCCATCGACAGAGCAGGCCGTCGATCTTCAACGTCCCAACGGTTCTGGGCCTATCCGACACGTCTGCGACCGGCTTGGTGTCCGTGAACTTGCCGATGTGGCCGCGTAGTCGGCCAAGAATGCCCCCCACGAAAGGCCGCACGCTCAGGGCATCGTCGCCCAGCCGCCGAGCCGCTGGAATCAACGACGACGCCCACCGTTCCCGCCGCGCTCGGACCGGTTCTGCCTTCCGAGGGTAGGGACGAGGAACGAGACCTTCGACGACCTCGCGAGGAGCAAGGGAGCGCCGGCGGGCGGCGTGGGATCAGGGCAGGCAACCGGGCCTCACGCTGACCGACAACAAGCGACGGTGCAGTCCTCTGCCCCGTTGTCTGCGTCTGCCTTTGGTGCCACGGTGACGAACCATGGTGCCGCGGGGTTCGTCTATCGCCGCAGGCACCCCGAGCAGGGCACGCTCCATCGGGTGGTTCGTGAAAGCATCCTCACCCTCTACGCGGCCGCGGAGGAGGGTTTCGCCGGTGTCCCGTTGCCACCGTTCGTGCGCCAGGAGTTCGCGGCGTACTTGGACTGCGGCCTGCTATGTCGAGGCTTTGCGTCGCTCCGATGCGAGGACTGCGGCGAGCCCATGGTCGTGGCGTGGAGCTGCAAATCGCGCGGATTCTGCCCCTCGTGTGCCGGCCGACGAATGGCCCAGACCGCGGCGAATTGGCTCGAACACGTGCTGCCGGCCACACCCCTGCGACAGTTCGTCGTGACATTTCCTTTCGAGCTTCGTCCGCGCCTGGCCTGCGACCGCAAGACGCTCGGCGCCGTCGGCAGGATCTTCATGGACTCGGTGCTCGGGTTCTACCGGCCCCGCATGCGCGACGAAGGCATCCGCGACGGTCGCAGCGGGGCGGTCATGGTGGTGCAGAGGAATTCCGCCGACCTCAAGCTCAATCCCCACATGCATGCCATTTTCGTCGACGGAGTTTTTGCAACCGAACCCGATGGCAAGCCGGTCTTCCACGCCCTGCCACGCCTTTCGACCGACGAGGTTGGCGACCTCTTGCAGGTGGTACGCGCCCGCGTGCTCGCTCACCTCGTCCGTCGCGGCATCATCGAGCCCGGGTCCGAGCTGACCGTGCTTGACGACGGGCGAGCGCGCAGCGCGAGGGGTGGGCAGGGTGGGCTGTCCGTCCCGAAGTCCCTTGGGACGACGGCTTTGCCGAACGTGAGCCCGCCCTGGCACAACTGGCCGCCGCAGCCGTATCCGGCCTGGCGCCCGCCGGTCCCGAGCTGCGCCGTCGCCCCGAACCCGTGGCATTACGTGGCCATCCCGGCGTCGAAGTGACGGCGCCCCTCTCGGTCACCGAGTTTGGCTTCTCGCTGCATGCCGCGACCCATGCTGGGGCAGAGGATTCGCGTGGCCGCGAAGCCCTGTGCAAATACGTGCTTCGCCCTCCGCTGGCCCAAGAACGACTCAGCCTGCTCCCGGACGGTCTCGTGCGCATCACCCTCCGCAAGCCATTTCGGGATGGCACGCATGCTATCGCACGCATGCTATCGACATGGATCCGCTCTCTCTGCTCTGCCGGCTCGCGACCAC
>CAZHUY010000443.1:0-3096 GCA_964535465.1 uncultured Myxococcales bacterium | reverse complement strand
CACTTTCTCTTTCCGGCCGAGTGTCCACGCTGGGCTCAAGGGTACCGCCTCGGACAGCCTGATCAAGGCGGTCAACCGAGAACCGCATGCGAGTGCCAACCTTCCCATCCGGCGCGAGAGCACCCGTACGAATCAGCCGATAAAGTGTTTGTCGAGAGATGTTCAGATAGGCAGCCGCCTGGGCCGTGGTCAGGTAACTGAGCGGCACTAACGGGCGCGGTTCTGCGGCCCCTGTTCGGTCTGAGTTCCTGGGCCGAGACTGTTCCACCTTTTGTCTGCGATGATCCTGGGCGTGAGCCATCGGCGCTCGTTCCTGCAGAAGGCCGCGGCAAGCTCCGCGGCTGCAATCCAGTTATCGGGGTCAGCGCCCAGACGGTTTCAACCTTTCAGCATGATCAGGAGGTCTTGAGGGCCGAGCGAGGTGAATGATTTCGGTTGCTGGCTCACGACCGGAACCTGTTGTTGATGAGCCGATCCTCTAGGCCGCGTTCGACCTTTCGGCTTTGATCGAGAACGCGCTCCATGTCCTGGACGAAGCTGCGCGCGGCTTGGCCCTTGAGCGTCCACCCGGGTCCATCGTCCAGGAGCCCGGCTTTGCGCGCGACCTGGAGCTGGTTACGAACCTGCGACGGCGAGAGCGTCGCCAGGTTGGCCGGGGTGAGGGGGCTGCGCAGCCCGAAGCCCTGGATGCGCGCGGCGAGCCGCTCGAGCTCGACCTTCTGGGCGATGAAGGCGTTGGGGATTCGCAGCGCTGGTGCGGCCTGAGCCATGTTCAGAATGCGCCCGACCCGACCAACCCGCAGGGCTGCCTTATATTCATCGGCCGTGAGCGAGGAGGCTTCACCTCTGGCCTGCCGATAGACTTGCGCGACCAGATCTTCTTCCTTCCCGAGCCACCGCTGCAAAACCTGTTGGGTGCTGTCCCCCTTTGGGGCCACGGCCATGAAGGCCTCGTACCCCTGGCGAAACTGGTCCGCCGCCTTGGGAATGTCGGGGGTGACGATCTGCTGGCGGGTGTTTTCAAGGTGTTGCCGCTCCGCAGCTTGTGCCGGGAGCGCGAGGTTTTTGCTGGCGGTCTTGAGTTCCGACAGCGGGCGCTGGATGAACTCGCGACGCCAATGCTCGTAGGCGCGTTGAATTTCGTCGCGACCTGCCCGGCGGATCTGTTGCAGCTGTGCGAGCCGCGAGCACCTGGTCATGGCCATCTCCAGCCTGCGAACCTCCCGTGGCATGGCGACGCGAGCGAGCCAGAGCACGGGGCGAAGCGCGCGCCCCACCTGCGCCAGGCGCTTCTCTTTTGCGTAGAAGAGATCCCGCTCCGCCACCTTTCTAATGTGGGCGGCGAGGGCGCGCTTCTCGGCGAAGGTCCAGAATTTGATGATGCCGGTCGTGAGGAGATAGATCCTGTGGACCTTGGTGGCTTGCAGATCGACGTAGGCGCGAATGATGGTCTTGGTGGTGGGCAGAGCGCGCGGTGGTGCCAGATTCGCGGCGCGCCGCTCGGCGTCAGCGCGGATGCGATTGAGGTTTTCGCGCGTGGGCTTGCGAGCCGCCGCTCGCGTGAGAATGTCGTTCACCTGCTCGCGCGTGTAGCCGAGGCGCTCAATCCGGCGCTGCATGCCCTCGCAACGAGCAACCTGCTGCCAGAATTGTTCCGGGCGAAGCAGGGGAGCGGCGTGCGGCGCATCCCCGGCGGCGTGCTTGGCGAGATCGATGCGAACGCGCTGCAGCTCGGGGGTGAGCACCCCGTGATGGGCGGCGAAGTGAAGACGAAATGAGCTGGCGATCTTGAAGTCACCGGTGAGGTAGCCAATGGACTGCAGCGTGCGCACGCGCGCCTCGTAGCGGGCGGAATACTTCGCGTGGTCAGGGAAGTGCTCCTTGAAGGCGGCGAGGCTCCACCCGGACTCACCTCGCCCTCCTGATGCAATTTCGAAGATGCGATCATCCATCGCACTCCATCGGAAATGTCGCGTTACCGCAAAGCCCTCGGGTGTGGCTTCGGTGTAGACGGGGGAGAGCTGCTTCTCGAGAACGCGCCGGCTGTCGCGGTTGAGGGGCTCAAGGCGCTCGCCGTCCGGCAAGAGCAGTGACACTGGGCTGCGCGGCGTTTCTTGCTCGATGTCCAACCGGAGGCGCTCGCGAAATTCCTTCTCGATGCCTTCCTGCCAGCCAATCTTCATCTCATTAAGTCGCGCGCGTCCCGTGTTGCCTCCGGCCTGGCTGCTGAGGGAATACGTTCGCTCGGTGCCCACCTGCTTGGCGAACTTCGCGACCAGCACATGCACGTGGTAGTGGATTTCCCCCACCTGGTTGCGGGTGTGGATCGCGCCGACCGCTGAATACCGGAAGCCGGCAAAGGCCCGGTCCAGCGCATTTTTCACGGCGGCATTGATCGCCGCCTTGGCTTCCTCCCGGTGTCCTTCGGCATACAGGCTCACCTCCTTGGGCACGGTGAGCGTGAGGGACTTGTAGCCCGTCGTGGCGCGCAAATCGTGATAAGGCACGCACCTCCGCTCGAATCTGTCGGCCAGCTTCCTCTGGTCCGCCTCGCCCGCGAGGGCGCCGAACCCCACAAGCGGCACGCGTCCGCCTTCGAGGTCAGTCTTCCACCCGGGATCCATTCTCGCGATGTAGCGGACCTCGGCATCGGAATAGCTGGAGTCCCGGCGTGCGTCGTGCCCGTCAGTTATGTAGTTGAGCGCCTGCCGAGGCGTCCCCTTCTTCGCCGACCCGCGCGTGGCCATCCGCACGTAGAAGGTCATCCGGCGAAGCTCCTCGTGGCGCGAACTGCTTTGCAGTCGTGGCGCGTTAATACCTTCCACCACCGAGTTTCGGTGGTGGAAGTAGTATGTTCATGCACCAGGCATTTTCCGGGTGTCTTCCGCATCCGGCCAATTCCGGGCTCTGGCGCTCTTCCTGCGATCCGGGCACGCGCTCGCCACGATGGCGGACGGGGGAAAATGTTGGAGATGCGACCGGAATCTCTTGGCGGTGATGCTGAAACACTCTGTTTCTCGGCTCCTGGCGTGAAAGGCATCTGACGAGTTATCGGCGTCAGCCCCCCAGCGGTTTCAGGAAATCGCGCGAAGGAGC
>CAZHUY010000442.1:0-3101 GCA_964535465.1 uncultured Myxococcales bacterium | reverse complement strand
TGGTGGGCGAGGTTCGCGGGGGCGAGGCGTTCCACCTGCTGCGGGCCCTGTCCACCGGCCACGGCGGCGGTCTGGGCACCATCCACGCGAACGATGCCGAGGACGCACTCCACCAGCTGCAGCTGCTCGCCCAAATGTCGGACGTGAACGGCCTGACAGCCTCGACGGTCGCGGCGATGGTCGGGCGCGCCGTGGACGTGGTGGTCTACCAGGGGTACTTCGAGGAAGGCAACGCCCGGCGGGTGTCTGAGATTCTGGAGATGCAGCGGCCGGGCGTCGTGGTGGGACGCGGGGGTGGCGTGGAATACAAATTCGCGAGGCTGGCCGGGTGGAGCGCGGAAGCCGGAGGGTGGACGTACCCAGATCCACCTTCTGAATGCCTGCAGAAAACCTTGGCACGGAGGGGGCTCGAATGGCCTTCAGAGAGCCTGATACGCTGACGATGCGGCAGCTTCTCGCAGCGATGGCGCAGGAATACTGCGCGGCTGCTAGCTGGTTAGTGGCTGCTGGTCACCTGGATGAAGCCGTTCGGATGTTAGAGGAGGCCGTGAAGGCCCTGAACGAGCGCGACCACTTCGTGGGGATTAGCCATGAAGGTTGAGCGTGGGAGCTGGTTGGCCAGGGTGATGGGCGTCGGGACAGCATCCATGGTGTGGAGGAAAGTACGCGCCGGCCAGCAAATGCCCGCGGTGGGGTGGTTCGGGGGACGCTTCCTGATGGCGGCCACGGTTGTTGTCGAGAAGCGGGGCCCGCGCTGGGCGCGCAAGCGCGTGGTGGGGTCGGCTCCGGTGGGTGCGTGGATTCTGCTGGCGCTCTGGGTGGGGCTGCCGCTGCTGCTGCTGTGCAGGCTGTGGTGATGTGGAGCGGTTCGTTGTGGCTCAGCCCGCCACTTCCGCGCGCTGGTTGCATCACTCACCACACGCCGCCTTTTCAACTTGACATTTCGTCTTGTCCCATATAGTCCTCGCGTGTCACTGTTTTGGACCTAGTCGTGTAGGAGGATGGACATGATTCGCGAGCACCTCTTGGTAGTTGTTCCTGGCGTCTGTGTCTTTGCCGGCTTGGCGCAGGCTGGACCCGCAAAGCTCGGAGATAGCTCAGCCGACCGTGAGACTCCGACAAGCGTTCCCGCTCCGGGTCACACGCAGCCGGACCACGCACCAGAACAGAAAGGGAAGCGAGTACGATTGCAGACCGCCCCTGCGGCCACTTGCCTCTTGCACGGTGCCAATGGTGACTCTGATGGGGTTTCCCTCTATGCAGATGATGATGGTGAAATCGAATTCTTCGTAACGCCGCACGCCCCTACAGATCTTGATGTACGCTACGCTTTGGACTGCGTGGCCGACCAAGGTTCATTGGATACGCAGTTTGGTGATTTGCGTTCCGCCGTCGCGAAGACTTCTCCCAGATCCGCGGACGGGAAATCGTCAGCCGGCCCTGAAAGAAGAGTTATCTCGCTTCGGCCAGCACTTCTGGGAGATCCGATGCTCTACTCCCAAGCTGAGCTTCTCGTTGCTGGCTATCCTCTTCGGCCAGATCCGATCGTCTCTCCTGCTGACTACGCAAAATGGAAGGACCTCGTGTCCGTTCCGGCCCAAATGGTCTCATCACGACTCGTACGCCGTCCCTCCTACGCCGCCACCTCGCGGAACTGGTGTGGATACGTTGCTGACCAGCCAAACGCTACCTTTTCTCTCGCCAAAGGATACTTTCAGATTCCTTCGGTGGCACAGATCTGTTCCGGGTGCAACACCGGGGCAGGTTTGTGGGCCGGCCTAGATGGAAGCTGGAGTGCCGACGGCCGAAGATCCCATGACGTCGTTCAGGCCGGCGCCGAGATGGATGCGTTTAGTTTCTTTGGCACACAGATAAACAGCTACTACGTGTGGCGGGAATGGTATCCCGACGTTCAGGAGAGCATATCGAATATGCATGCTGATCCGGGCGACACTTTCTACGTACAAGTCTGGATGGGCGATTCGAGTGGGAACCTCAACCCGAATGGTGGGTACGCTTGGTTCTACCTGCAAAACCTCACCAACAACTATTACTACTACGGCTCAAAGATTCGCCCCTTTTGGTTTCCGTCTGACGCTGCATTTCTTGGGAACACCGCAGAGTGGATCGTGGAGGCCACCGGCCTGACAAATGGCTCAACAATGCTGCTATCGCCTTTTGGATCGGCCAGCATGTGGGGGACCTCCGCATGGGCGTCAAGTCCTGTGCCGGGCGCCCCGCCCGGGGTCTATACCCTGGACAACAGTCACTCCTATTCTATGACTATGATGAACGGTTCCAATCTGCTGTGTTTTCCGTCGCGCAACAACGGAACAGATTTCTCCTACTGGTGGATTAACTACCAATAGGATTGGCAGCCGCAGCTCACCGCGCCATCTTTGCGAAACTCGCAACTCGAACCTAAGAAATTCGTTGGAACCTGAAACACAAGAGTAGTAAAATTAACTTCTGTGCGAGGCAAGAAAGGCGGTGTGTCCATGAGAATCCGGAGTGCCGTGTTTCTTTCTCTATCGACTGGGCTACTGTTGGTCCATGCCGCTACGGGCTGCAAGGATAACAATGCTTCGGCTTGCCCTGCCATATTCAGGGACATCGAAATTGTTCTTCCGAGCGGCGGCTCTTCTCCGTTAGTTTCTGTGACGGCCGAGGGTCCATGCACAACCAACTTCAGCCCTGGCGATCGTGAAATGCCATTGCTGCTCCAGCTCACTGGTCCGAGCCCAACGGGCCCCTTCACATGTACTGTTCGCGCATTTCTGGCCGATGGTACGGAATTGGTTTCGACCGTTCCCTTCGAAGAGCTACCAAGATGTGGACCCAGTGCTGAGGTGCCATTCACGTCATTGAGCCGCGTTGAAGACGCTGGCTTGGCTTTGCCCGACGCTAGTTGAGTCCCCCTTTTGGGCGCCCCGTGACCGGAAGGCGTCCGGGATATGACGCGTTCGAATTGTGGCGTCCTATGGTGAGGCTTGGCCCAAACCCTCCAGTAGGTGACCCGCTGGTGCGTTGCTTGGCTCCAGCTGCAGTGTCCGTCCGCCCGTTTGCCTCCGGTGGGGTGGGCGGTTAACGGTTGACGGACG
>CAZHUY010000441.1:0-3109 GCA_964535465.1 uncultured Myxococcales bacterium | reverse complement strand
CGGCCACGGCCACGACCAGGTCTACGACCACGACCACCCTTCAACGTCCTGCTGAGGGAGCAGCTTCGATGTGGAAAACGGCCTCCGATTAGGCGTTCCGCGGCATCGCTACGCTTGCCGCGGCTTTGCAGGCCGCCTGGTGATAGGGTCGAGGGGAGATGAACGTGAGCGATTCCCTCTGCGCCCATGACGACCCCTGTGTGGCCTGGAGGGCGCGCCGCTTGCTCGCGGGCGAGTCGGAGCGCGCGCCGGCCATGCGCAGGCTACGCCACGCCATCGGCGAATCGGTCATGGCCCGCCAGTTGCTCAAGGGCCTGCGCATGGAGCGCTTCAATGCCTATCGCAAGTGGCAGGGACCGCACTGGTCGCTCTATTCCCTGGCCGAGATTGGCTACCCCGTGGGCGACAAGAAGCTGCTGCCCTTGCGCGAGCGTGTGCTCACCTGGATGTTCGCGCCGGCCTTTTTGCAGCCGCCCAGCACGGCCGTGCTCCCGGGTCAGGCCGAGCGCCCGCGCCGCTGCGCCTCGCAGGAGGGCAACACCATCTGGGCGCAGCAGGTGTTGGGCATCGTCGACGAGCAGCGCGTGCCCCTGCTGGTCGACCGGCTGCTGGCCATGCAGTGGCCCGACGGCGGCTGGAACTGCGACAAACGCCCGTCGGCGCGAACCTCTTCGGTGCAAGAGACGCTCTTGCCCTTGCGCGGACTGGACTGCTGGGCACGCAAACAGAGGGACGCACGCGCCGGCCAAGCCGCGAAGTGCGCCGCCCAGTTCCTCCTCGAGCGCCGCCTGCTCTGGCGTCGTGCCGACGGTGCCCTCATCCAGCCGGATTGGGGCGGCCCGGTGGACAGGATCCACTATCCCATTCGCTTCTACGATGTGCTGAGCGCCCTGCTGGTCATGGCGGAAATGGGCCTGGTCCGCGATCCCCGCTGCGCCGACGCCCTCGACCTGCTCGAAGGCAAACGCCTCGACGACGGCATGTTCCCGGTCGAGTGGACCAACGTAAAGACCGCCGCCCACATCCAATCCCGCGGCACCTACGCCGACTGGGGCCTGCTCGGCAAACGCAAAGGTCACCCGCTGGCGACGGTGGATGCACTGTGGGTGCTGCGGCAAGCGGGGCGGGGCTAGGTCACCGCTCATAGGCACGGTGATTCAGGCGCCGCCCTCCTTCCCTTCCGTTCCTGCGTCCCCTGTGTGGTTGAGACGAACTTCCTGGCCTACCGGCGCCGCGAGTGAAAGCCCCCGCGGCGTCCCTGCCGGTGCTGATGACCCTGGTGAGCGGGCGCGGCCGGTTTGTCACTGACCTCGTTGGCCCCCGCCGTGAAAGGATGGCTTTCGACCACCGAGATGCGGGCGCGGGTCAGGCGCTCGATGTCGCGCAGGTAGGTGCGCTCGGCGGCGTCGCAGAACGAGAGGGCCACGCCCCGAGCGCCGGCGCGCGCCGTGCGGCCGATGCGGTGAACGTAGCTCTCGGGCTCGTTGGGCAGCTCGAAGTTGATGACGTGGCTGATGCCGTCCACGTCGATGCCACGCGCGGCGATGTCGGTGGCGACCAGGACGCGCACCTGTCCGTCACGAAAAGCACCCAGCGCCCGCTGGCGAGCGTTCTGGCTCTTGTTGCCGTGAATGGCCTCGGCCGTGACACCCGCACCACCCAGATCGCGGGCCACGCGGTTGGCGCCCGCCTTGGTGCGCGTGAACACGATGGCGCGCGTGATGGACGGATCGCGCAGAACCTCGCGCAGCAGGGCGCGCTTGTCCGGTTGCCGCACGAAGAGCACCCACTGGGAGATGGTGTCCACCGTGCTGGCCACCGGTGCGACCGCGACCTTGGCCGGGTTGCGCAGGATCTGGTCGGCCAACTTCGCGATGGGCTCGGGCATGGTAGCCGAGAAGAGCAGGTTCTGCCGCTTGCCCGGCAGCTTGGCGATGATGCGCCGGATGGGATCGATGAATCCCATGTCCAGCATGCGGTCGGCTTCGTCGAGCACCAGCGTCTCGATGTGGGCGAGGGGAACGCAGCCCTGGTTCATGAGATCGAGAAGTCGCCCCGGTGTCGCCACCAAGACGTCGACGCCACGGCGCAAGGCCGCCACCTGGTTGCCCTGCGAGACCCCGCCGAAGATGGCGGTGACCCGGCTGGACTGGTTGCGGCCGTACACGGTGAAGCTCTCGGAGATCTGCAGCGCCAGCTCGCGGGTGGGCGCCAGGACGAGAACGCTCGGACCCGGTCGCCGCGCCCGCGCGGGATCGGACAGGCGATGCAGCAGAGGCAGCGCGAACGCGGCGGTCTTGCCCGTGCCGGTCTGGGCGCAAGCGAGTAGATCGCGGCCCTGCGCCACGTATGGTATGGCCTGCGCCTGAATCGGGGTAGGCGTGGTGTAGCCCTCGCTGGCCACCGTGCGCAGGATCGAATCCCGCAGGCCCAGGGCCGCGAAACCGCTGACAGGGGCTGCGGGCTGCGGGTGGTGAGATGTGAAGGGGGAAGGATTCTGGACAGGGGTCGAGCGTGAGGGTGTCGGAGACGTTGCGATCATCGGAAGGTAAGCCTCGTAGGCGATCCCGGCCTCGTTGCGCCCGTCTGCGGATGAGACGTATGGTCGAGGAATCGGGTGTGTGAACGGCGTCCGTGCAATAAAACCGTTCAGACAGGCTAACCGGTTCCGGCGCGCTTCGCAGGGCGAAGGCAAGGACAACTGGCGCCTACTATGACCGCATACAAGGTCGGACGCCAATTCATTCGTGCGCCGTGCCCACTGCGGGAGCGGACAGCCCAGGACCGCCGCTCCCCGAGATAGGTCGTGTCAGTCGTCAATCGCCGGCGACGTCGCAGTCCCGCAGGTGTAGGCGAACTCACCCGTGCCATTGTACAAACAGACATAGGGCGACTTGCACGGCATACCCTCGTATGAGGAGTAGTAGGTGCCGGTGTTGTTGCTGCAGCAGCGCTGGCCCTTGTCGCCGCATGCGGTGCACGTGTAGGAGGTAGCGCCGGTGGTGGGCGCCAGGCAACGTGTGCCCGAGCCCGCGCAGTAGTAGTAGCTGGTCGAGCTGGAATAGGTGGACACGCAGCAAGCTTGGTTCAGGCCGCCACAACTGGTGGT
>CAZHUY010000440.1:0-3114 GCA_964535465.1 uncultured Myxococcales bacterium | reverse complement strand
AGAGGGGGCGCGGCGCCAGGTTGGCCTCGGCCTGGGCGCGGCGCGAGGCGCGCTGCAGACGCAACAGGCGCTCGGCGTTCTCGGCGTCGCAGAAGACCTGTTCGGCGCGGTTCTGCACGAGTGGCCCGCTCGCGATGCGCTCGCTCTCCAGCAGCTCGTCGAGCAGGGGCTGCAGCTCGGCCGCGGAGAAGCCCAGCTCGGCGGTGAGCTCGGCGGCCGAAGCCATGGCCCGGCCGCGCAGGATCTCGGCCACCAGGTCGGCGGCGCTCTCCTCGTCAGCCTGGTAGCGATGCTTGTGCAGGGTGGCGCGCAGGCCGGGGCGCTCGTTCACGAGTTGCGGCTCGGTGGCGCCCCGCAGGGCCATGATTCTCGGCAGATCGGCCAAGTCGGAAACCAAGGCCTGGCTGGCGCCGGGGAGCAGGTAGGTCGCCAACGCAGTCAGAGGGTCGTCGTCGAGCGCCTCTTCCGGCAGGTGCGCGATCCACTCGTCCACCACGCGCTGGGGAACGAGCAGCAACTCGCGCACGGCCAGCACGACCTCGGCACGCGTGGCCGGCCGATAATCGGGGTGGGTACGCAGCAGCTTCTCGGCGAACGCGGTCACCAGCGCCGCCGGCACGCGGGGCTGATCGGCGGCCCCGCGCAGCACATCGCGGAACAGATCCTCGGACAGGTTGGAGCGCACGTCGCCGCCGGGCGTGTCGTCCAGGTACATGTGGTAGTTGGTCTGGCGATACACGATGCCGTCGGAGAACGGGGTGGGGTGGCTGGGCCGGGTGACGTGCAGGGTGGTGCGCTTGGCCGCGATGTCGTCCAGCACAGCGTGCAGCGTGGCCATGTCGAACTCGTCTTCCAGCAGATCGCGCCAGGTCTCCAGCACGATAGGGAAGTCCTGGAAACGCAGCACGCTGGCCAACAGCTTCTTGGAACGCAAACGATTGAGCCACAAGGGGTAGCGTTTGCGGGCGTCCCCACGCGGGAGCAGGAGCGCGCGGCTGGCGTTCTCGCGAAAGCGCGCGCCAAAGAGCGGCGTCTTCTCCAGGCCGGCGCGCAGCAGCTCTTCGACCTTCGTGCCGGTCAGCACATCGAACACGCTGGCCGGATCGAAGGCTTCGGGCAGCACCAGCAGGATGTGATCGTTGCCGGCGAAGGCCTCCAAGCTGGCGCCCTTGCGGCGTTCCCAGGCCTCGGCCAGGGCGATGGCCAGCGGCCGGTTGACCCTGCCGCCCCAGAAGGTGTGCAGGATGACCTGCTGATTCTCCGACGGCGCCGAGGCGTCTTTGTTGCATTCGACCAGCACCCGTTGTCGCCCCGGCAGGGGCGCGGCCGTTTCTTGGCGCTGCCGGCGCAGGAACGACAGCGTGTTGTCGGCGGTGCGCTTGTCCATGTGGCGCTCGCGGACCAGCTGGTCGGCGAAGCTGTCGTCGTCCAGGTGCTCTTCGCACTGATCGAAGAAATCCAGAATCGCGAACGAGGTCTCGGTGGACCGGCTCTGCTCCTCGGCCTTCCAGAACGGGATCATGGGTTGGCTGGGATCGGCGGGCCCCACCATGACGTCGTTGTGGGTGATGGCGTGGATGCGCCAGGTCTGGGTGCCCATGCTGAACTGGTCGCCCAGGCGTCGCTCCCACACGAACTCTTCGTCCAGCTCGCCGATGACTGCCTTGCTGTCCGCCAGGCGCAGGTGAAAGTAGCCGCGATCGGGGATGGTGCCGCCCGATTGGTACAGGATGAACTCTGTGCCGGCGCGTGTGGTGAAGGTGTTCTTCACCCGGTCGACCACCGCGCGCGTCTTCAGCTCGCGCACCGGACTGTCGGCGTAGCGGCCGGCCAGCATGGCGATCACCAAGTCGAAGTGCCGTCGCGGCAGATCGTGGTAGGCGGCGATGCCGCACACGAAGGCGAAGAGCTCGTCCAGATCCCACACCACACCGCAGCCCATGGACAGCAGCACCTGAGCCAGCACGTCCAGGGCGTTGGCGATGGGCCGGCTCTCCTCGATGGCCCGCTGGCCCAGCAGCCCGGCCAGGGAGCCGGCCTCGGCGCCGTCGAGGCCGTGCAGGGGGAACAGGGTGGCGCGGCTGGTCCCCCCCACGCGGTGATCGGCGCGGCCGATGCGCTGAAGCGCCTGGGCCACCGAGGGCGGCGTGCCCATGAGCACCACCTCATCCACCGAGCCGATGTCGATGCCCAGCTCCAGCGAGCCGGTGGCCACCACCGCGGCCAGCCGGCCCTGCTTCATGCGCTCTTCCACATCCAGGCGGATCTCGCGCGACAGCGATCCGTGGTGGGCGTAGGCCATGGGCTCGCTCTCGCCCGCGTTGAGCAGGCGGGCGACCTTCTCGACCGAGCGGCGGCTGTTGGCGAAGATCAGCGTCGAGCGGTTGCGCCGCACGATGGCCTTCAGCTCGTCGGCCAGGGCCTGCCAGCGCAGATCCGCCGCATCCGGGCCTTTGACCACCTCGATCTCCGGGCTGCGCAGGGCCAGCGCGATCCGGCGCTCGTCCCGGGATTCGATGACGGTCACGGGACGCGCCTGGTAGCGGGCGTCCGGCCCGGGGTTGCTGCAGTGGTATCCCGCCATCCACGCCGCGATCCGTTCCGCCGGGCGCACCGTGGCCGAAAGCGCGATGCGCTGAAACTCGCCCGCGCCCAGCACCAGCCGCTCCACCGCGGTCATCATGTACGTGCCGCGCTTGCTGGCCGCCAGGGCATGAATTTCGTCGAGGATGACCGTCTTCAACGCGCCGAAGAGCTGGCGGCTCTGGCTCCCGGTCAGCATCAGGTTCAGGCTCTCGGGCGTGGTGATGAGGATCTCGGGCGGGTGGCGCAGCATGGCTCGGCGTTGATCGTCGGGCGTGTCGCCCGAGCGGGTCAGCACGCGGATATTGGGAAAAGCCACGCCCTCGCCCTCGAACAGGGCCCGCAATTCCGCGAGCGGTCCCAGCAAGTTGATTTGCACGTCGCGGTTGAGCGCCTTGAGCGGCGAGAGATAGAGCGCCCGCACCCCGCCGCTCTGCCAGCGCCCTGTCAGCAAGGAATCGATGGCCCACAAAAACGGGCTCTCCTATAGTTCCTGTGGGTGTAGCGGCGTGAGCTTGAAGACCGGGGACA
>CAZHUY010000439.1:0-3133 GCA_964535465.1 uncultured Myxococcales bacterium | reverse complement strand
CTGTACAAAATTGCCTATGCTGCTATGCGTGGCGGCTCAAATCGATTACGGACACCCGGCCGCCAGAGGGGGCAGGGGTGTAAGCGGCCGCCGTGGGCGGAACGTGGTCCGGACTTGTTGTAGAACGCCATTCTCAACCAGTGCCTGGCTCCCCACCCGAATCTGTGGGTAGAGGAATAATGACTGGGACAACGACGGAGCCAGCGGCGGCGTAGACCATCTCACGTTCCACGGCTGCGCCGGCTGTAGACGGCAACCGCCTTCCGTTGAAAAATGACCGTCGGGCCGCAGGTCGATAGGCATGACCTACGCCTTGGAAGGCGACTTCCGTCGAGGAGGTGAGGTTGGGCGCGGGGGCTCGCGGTCGAAGTTGTGGACGTCGTACTCTTGCGCGAGATGGATTCGAGCCCATCAAGAATTCGCGTTGGTGCTTCCTCAAGCGCCCGGAGGATCTCACCCCTGCCCAGAAGGACAAACTCAGGGAGCTGCTGAGCTACAACCTGCGCTGCGTGCGCGCCTGATGACGAACGGCCGCCATTTCCGATTATCGTGCCCCAGAGAGCGATCTGCTTGCTCCACTCGGCTCGGTTTCTCCGCATGGTCCGTTACCTCTCGGACCATCTCGTACCCCACGTGGCCCTTGCTGTCACCAACGGGCCAGAAGGAACGGATACCGAGGTCCGCCTCGTCGGACGTCGGCAAATTGTCTGGCGTCGGCCGTGCGTCCCTTCGCTGGTCGTCCGCAAACCCGGGCACGAAACCCGGGCACGCTGCCCGGCCGACGTCGGTGCGCGGGTCCTTTCCGGTGTCTCGCGAGCTTGTTTCCATCCGGCCACCGTGTACCGCGATCCCCCCGATCACGTCATGACCCCGCCTGCAAGGGATTCACGGTTCTTCGGCAACCGCGTTTAGCTGCTCACCATGACCGAACCCGCTAATCAATGCACCCGTCCCATGATTGGGATACCTTGAAGCAACCCGAGTCCGCTGCACCCGAGCTAAGACTGGTGTACATCCCCGTGCCGTAGGAAGCCGTATACCCCAAGTATGGCACACGCAGTAAGGAGGTCTGGTTGTAGCGCAAAGAGCCGCCTGCGCATGTGTTGACGAGCACCTCAGACCTAGCATACCCTGTGGTTCCTTGGCAAAAGTCTGCAGAATAGAACCACATCTGGAGGGCGTTGTAGGCCTGGGTGTTGCAGCCGCCAGCATCTCTATTCTCGATCACGCTTCCCGCAACTACATCGAAAACGGATCCAGACGGTAGCCAGCCAATCTGCTTGTATTGTCTCAACGACAACTGTTCGCCATCGTCGTGATAAGCATTTCCGTAGCATGAAGTCATGTTACAGCGCATCTCGCCGACGGGTACATAAACGTTCGCTAGGCTTCCACAGACTCCCCAGCTACGGGAAACCGGAACAAGGACACAACTCAGAGCAGTGAAAATCAGGAACGCAACACGTTTCATTTCCAGTTCTCCGGCAAGGGCGGCCAAGTACGAGGATCCAAATTGGCGTAGTTTAGGACTGGAAGCCCATCAGGATCCTCCGTCACTCCATTGTCGTAAGTAAGATTTGACAAGCCCTTCAATGGACTTTCAGGCCAGATCCGAGAGGGCGCATATACCGTGAGCACAAACAGCCCCACCGCGACATTTGGGTCCGGTGATGGCCCTGCATCAGGAATGTATACCTGAGCTATTCCTGTTACCCAGGGATCTCCTGGATGCACGACAGTGTCCTCCATCTCAGCCGTTGCGGCCTGTCCTGGCCCGGGTCGCTTCGTTGTATGGACCGTCAACTCCACATCGGAAAACTGCACATCCTCCAGTGATAAGGAATAGACCCTTTTCCCCTTCTTATTCAGAGCACTCTGCATCAGTGCTTCTGGAACACGCAGCTTGTAGTATGACCCCGGGTGATTTGCATCAGGGATTTCTCCCTTCTGGATGAGTTCAGCAATATCCTTGCCGGTGTATAGCGAGTAACTGCCATCCTCACTGCGCAGTGCGAAGTTTTGCTCTCCGATGGTTCCCTCGCTGGGCCGCCCTGTGCATGCAGAGAAACTGGCAAGAATACCGGCCAAGACCGAAGCATTGATGCATTTGCCGATTCCCATAGGTCACTTCCTCCCGTCACCAGCTTTCGATAAGAAAAGACATGTAGGAGGTTACCAGAGGACATCGAGGAGCGTCAACCCGTGATCTTGCGGCAAGTCGCAACGCGCTGCGGGCACCTTGGTCGGAGGCACGTGATCTACAACCCGAACCTGCCCACGTGGGCAGTCGCCTACCAGCTCGGGTGGATCTTGAAGAACTTCAACAAGGGAGCCGCAGGCGGCGACCCATTTTGGGAGAACGCCCCCAAGGAGCTGGTCACGGACTACCTCGGACTTCTCGACGACGCCCGTGGCTACTACACCCTGTTCGATTACCTGGAAACCTTGGTCGACGACTCACTTCAGAATGCCCTGCACGAGCAGGCCATGGGCCGCTTCGCCAGGGATTCTCTCAAGGTGGAGGAAATCGAGCGGCGCTGGAAATCCATCATGAAACGGCGCGACGAGATGTCGGTCAACCTCCGTGGCGCGCTCGAAGCCTGCGCCCGCGCCGGCATCGACATGTTCCGCTTCCCCGAGCTGCGGCGCACCTTCTGCCCCACCAAGGACGAGTATTTCGAGCGGGACCCCGCGCGAAAAGTCCTGCGTCTGTCGCGCCAACGTCTTCACCGGCTTCGACCAGGCCCTGGACTACGGCCGCGTCGTCGGCCTGGAAATGCCCAAGCAGATCTACTTCGACGCGGCGGTCTTCATCCAGGTCGCGCTGAAATCCCAGTGGCAGGATTCGGTCCTGCGCCGCGAGGCCATCGGCCCGGACGGCACCCCGCTCATGCCTCCCAGGTTCGGCGAGAAGATCGGGTACTGCCCAACCTTCCTGATGGCCGACGAGGCCCAGCAGAGTGCGACCCCCAAGGACGCCGAGTTCAAGGCGGTGTGCCGTTCCAAGCGGGCGTCGATGTGGGAGCTGACCCAGTCCCACGGCTCCATCAAAGGCGCCTTCGGCCCGAACAACCAAGCCAGGTCGAGGACTACGCCCGCCGCCGCGGCATGGGCCTGTCCGGGATGGAGCACT
>CAZHUY010000438.1:0-3175 GCA_964535465.1 uncultured Myxococcales bacterium | reverse complement strand
CGCGCTACCTGGGCAGCGCCACTCTGCCCGGCCACATCCTGAACCAATTCGCCATGGACGAGGACGCGGGCATCTTGCGCGTGGCTTCGACCAAGGGCTGGGTGCCTGACCCTGGGGTGGCGAGCTTCGTGACCACCTTCCAAGAAGGCGACGGCAAGCTGATCCAACTGGGGCAGCTAGGCGGCATCGCGCCCACCGAAGACATCCGCTCCGTGCGCTTCGACGGCACACGCGCCTTCGTGGTCACCTTCAAGAAGACCGACCCGCTCTTCGTCTTCGACCTATCGGAGCCTGCCAACCCCAAGATGATGGGCGAGCTGAAGATCCCTGGATTCTCCACCTACATGCACCCCCTGGATCGCGACCACCTGCTGGCCATCGGTTTCGACGCCGACGACAAGGGCAGCTATGCCTACTTCAACGGCATCCAGATCCAGATCTTCGACGTCAGCGTCCTCAGCAACCCCGCCCTCATGTGGAAGACCTCGATCGGCACGCGCGGCTCGAACTCCGAGGCCCTGACCAACCACCTGGCTTTCAACTACTTCGCCCCCAAGAAGCTGTTGGCCCTGCCCCTGGCCATCTGTGAGGGCGGCGGCAACGGCATGTCCGGTGACAAGCTGACCTTTGCCGGGCTGATGGCCTTCGACGTGTCGCTGGAAAAAGGCATCAGCGAGCACGGCCGCCTACCTTTCGTGGAGCCCGCCCAGGCCACGGGCCAGTGCAACCAGTGGTGGACGAATTCCAAGTCGCTGGTCAAACGCAGCATCTTCATGGACGACTGGATCTACGGCCTCACCGACACCCAACTGCGCGTAGCCGCGCTCTCGGACATGATGACCCCGCTGCAGATCGTCTCTCTGAGCGGCAAGTAAGCCTGGCGGCTTCAGGTTCCGGCTGGAGGGTCCTGCGCCTCGAAAAGGCCAGGCCGCCCGCCCGATGATGACACCCCGTCCTGTGCCGCAAACTCGATCGCGTCCGTCCAGGGCTGATCGCGAACAACATGTGCCCCGGGCCTGGTTCAGGCCAGGGCGGGGACCAGGTCGATGGCTTGGGCGCGCTTGAGGGCGGCGATCATGCGGAGAGCATCGAAGTGCGGCATGCCGGCCAGGTGGAGAAGCTCCTGCACGCTGGTGGCGCCGTCCATGCGCGACATCAGGAAGGCCGCGCGGTGGTCGAACCCGAACGCGGCGAGATCCTCGGCCGGTATGGCGCGAATGGGTGCGCACGTCAGGTCGCCGATGAAGCTGGAGAAGGCTCGTTCGAAGAGCAGCCGCACGGGGTTGATGATCTCGTCCACCTCGTGCACGTGGCCCTGCTCGCCCATCTGCAGGGCCGTCTCGGCCGCCAGGGCTGCGCTGTCGGTGCGCCCCTCGTCGAGCGCGCTCTGGCACTCGTTTATCAAGCCGCGGGCGCCGGACTGCAGCTTGTCATCTTGCGCCGGCAGCTCCTTCCAGGTATCGCTCGCCGCGGGAGTGGTCAGCTCGCAATCGTTGAGCTCGTCCATGCAGGCGAGCACGCGGCGGGTGTCGACCTTGGCCCACTCGTCGTCGGGCTCGGGCTCGACGTGCTTGCCGCTGCCTTCGTCGTCGACCGCGGTCAAGCTGGCCAGGTAGCCCGGAATGGGCGACTCCAGCGTGTCGTGGCGCACCGGCGCGGGTCGCGTGTCCCGCTCACGCAGCCGACGACGCGCGAAGGCCAACAGGCGCGCCGCCTGTCGATCGTGCGGCTGCGAGCGCGCCGCGCACTCCCAAACCTGCACGGCCTCGCGCAAACGTCCGTGGGCGAAGTGATCCAGGCCGCGCTGGATCAGCTCCTGTGCTTCTCGTCCTACATCATGAAGCACGAATACCTCACGTGGGTCTCAGGCGTGCGCTATCGACGACTCCGCGAAACATGTTCAGGGTTCGGACCAGAGGCTCCGAGACCCGCTCCAAAGCCGCGGCGTCGCGCTTCTCGACCGCCGCGCGCGCGTCCTCGAGGATGAGGCGCACGTTGTCCATGCTGTCCTGACCAAAGGGCGTTCCGGAGAGCACCTCCCGCACCTCGGGCAGCAAGGCCTCGGCCTCGTGCAACAGCTTCTCGATGCGCTGTCGCTCCTTCTCCACGCTCTCCTCCACCCGGCTCGACACCATGTACTCCCGACTCTCGTTGGTCATGCGCTCGATCTCGGCCTCGGTCAGGCCGCTGGTCGGGACGACGGTGATGCGCTGCTCGGTGCCGGTCTCCATGTCTTGCGCCGAAACGCCCACGATGCCGTCGGCTGAGATCTCGAAGGTGACGTCCACCTCGACCTCGCCCTTGGGCGCCTTGCGCAGACCCGAGAGCACGAACTCGCCCAGCAGCTCGTTCTCCTCGGCGCGCTCCGATTCGCCCTGGAAGACCACGATCTTCACCGAGGTCTGGTCGTCGCGCACGGTGGTGAAGACGTGACTCTTCGAGGTGGGCACGGTGGTGTTGCGATCGATCAGGCGGTGGAAATAGCCGCCCGCCACCATGATGCCCAACGAGTGCGGGGTGACGTCGAGCAGGAGCATGTCGGGCGCCGCGGCCGCGTCGATGAGGGCCGCGCCCTGGATGGACGCGCCCATGGCCACCACCTCGTCGGGGTGTACGCCCTTGCAGGGCTCGCGCGCGAAGAACTCGGCCACCAGCTCCTGCACCTTGGGCATGCGGGTCATGCCGCCCACCAGGACCACCTCGGCCAGATCGCGCGGCTTGATGCCCGCGTCTTCCATGGTCAGTCGGCAGATCTGGATGGTGCGCTCGGTGAGATCGAGCGTCAGCTCCTCCAGCTTGCTGCGCGTGACCACGCGGTGCAGGTGATACGCCTGGTTCTTGCCGGTGGAGATGATGAAGGGCAGGTTGATCTCGGTCTCACGCACCGAGGACAGATCGCACTTGGCCTTCTCGGCCGCGTCCTTCAGGCGCTGCAGGGCCATGGAATCGCTGCGCAGGTCGACGCGGTTCTCCTTGGCGAAGCCCTGCACCAGCCAGTCGACCAGGCGCTTGTCGTAGTCCTCGCCGCCCAGGAAGGTGTCTCCCGCGGTGGCCACCACCTCGAACACGCCGTTGTTGATCTCCAGCAGCGAGACGTCGAAGGTGCCGCCGCCCAGGTCGAAGACCGCCACCTTGCCCTCCACGTCGCGGCCGAAGCCGTAGGCCAGCGCGGCGG
>CAZHUY010000437.1:0-3175 GCA_964535465.1 uncultured Myxococcales bacterium | reverse complement strand
TCGAAACGGGCCACCAACTGGTAGTGACCGAGTATCCAGTTCGCGATGTTGGGCGCGTAGGTCTCACGTCTGAACCAGAGACCATCCGGGCCGATGCGGTCGAGGTCGACCACGATGACATCCGGCGGTGACTTCTCCAGGTCGGAAAGTACGCGGCTCTCGCCGAGGGTGGCAATCTCCGGCGGCATGAGATTCAAGCAGTAGCCTGGGTTCGTCCGCCCGGATAGGACGTTGATCATGGCCCCTTCGGGTACCACCGCCAGCGACTGCCCCGCCGGGATCTCGCGCGCCAGGAAACCCAGGACGGCATTGACTTGCTCACCACGGGCATCGGCGATGAACGCATTGCCGCCCTCGCCTACCGGCGTGTTCTTGCGGGCCAGGCAGGTCCCGCTGAGCTGGAGGAAGACACCGATGAGACCAACCAGTAAGGGAACGCATGCCCAGCGGAACGTCGCTCCGTTCCCCGACCGGGTCGAGATCCACGCTGGGATCCAATCGACGAACGAGACCACCGCGAGCATGGCGGCGGGAACGGCGAAGACGAAGCCGTAGTGGACGAAGCGCGCGTTGAGGAGGATCTTGCCAAGAAAGCCGAATGCCAGGACGGCGAACATGAGGTTCGCCACCGGCAAAGGCGATCCCGTGCCCTGGAGGGGGAATGTCCGGATCTTGATGAGGAAGATGATACCGAGAATGGCGACGAGAACCGGCAGCGGACGTGCCAGGTCGGCGGGCGCGGTGTGGCGCCAACCCAGGATGAGCACGATCGACGCAAGGGCGGACGTGGCGAGCAGAACACGATTGCGCACACGCTGCTCCGGCCTTGTCCGAAGGGCGAAGAGAACCAGCGGCAGGAGCAGCCCGGCATAGAGCGCGGACCACGCCAGCATCCGGCCCAGGTTTCCCGTCCAGTCGTCCAGCCCCATGCCTTCCTGATAGAAGCTCATCCCGCTGACCGAGGAGTCGAAGATCCACGCCCACGACCCGAGCACCCCGCGCGCCGCCGTTCCCCATGGCATCGCCGCCGCGAGCACGAAGAAGACGAATGCCGGGAGGGCCGGGCCAAACACTGCGAGGGCCAAGCGCAGTCGTAGCGGGCGCACCGCGGGATCGCGAAGGGCGAGCACGATCACGCCGCAGACGCAGGCTGCGACCACAGGCAGCGACACTTCGGCGTGAGCTGAACCAGCCCAAGCGCCATTCCGGCCGCCCACGCCGCCTTCCAGCTATGTGATCGGGCGAAACGGGCCAAGCCATAGACGGCACCGAATCCCAGGACGATGCCGTGGACCATGTCATGCGAGTACGGACAGATGAAGTTGTAGTTGCCCATCGGCACCAAGTGGGCGAGCCCGAACGTCGTGACGAAGAACACCGAGCCGACGGTGGCCGCGAGCCTGCTCCCAATTTCACGAAGGAGCGCAAAGAGCAGCCACAAGAACCCAACGAAGATGATGATGTTCAACCCGACGAGCGCATGAAGGTTCGTGCCAAAGACACGCAGCCAGCCGGCGTTGATGTATGGCGAGAGCGGCCCCGTGAAGAACGCGATGTCACGGTAGAGCACCTTCCCATGGGCCAGTTGCGACGCAATATAGAGGTCGCGCGAGAAATCGATGAGCAGATCCGGCCAACGCTCCCACGTCCAGAC
This sequence comes from uncultured Myxococcales bacterium, assembly GCA_964535465.1. GTDB lineage: Bacteria > Myxococcota_A > Polyangia > Fen-1088 > Fen-1088 > Fen-1137. The sequence continues at coordinate 1,521 of CAZHUY010000437.1, read as the reverse complement.
CAACATGAGAAGCGTCGTGACAGCGATGATCGCTGATGGCGCCCACCGAGGCAGAGGTTCAGAAAGCGTCGCCTCCCCGGCACTCGTTGCCGACGGCTTCTTCCGTTTCATCGCTGGCGCTCGCCTCATCGCGGGCATCCTAGCAGACAGGCGGACCGAGCCTGTACCATCCACCTAACGCCGAGGGCGAGCGGCTCAGCCAGGCCGCACTTTCTCGCTTGATATGACATCGGGCTTTGGCTACGTTCCTGCCTGGCGTTGATCCAGCGCCAAAGCCCCGGAAGCTCACCCAGCGGAGCGCGACGGGGACAAAGGGACGAAGACTCCCGGATCGCGTCGTCGAAGCCTCGTCCGTCGTGCTGTTTCTGCTGCTGGGGGTAGAGCCGCATGACCAGACTGGAGGATTCCGATGCCCAAGAATAGTGACTTCAAGAAGCTCGTGCGCGCGCGGATGGTCAAGACCGCAGAGAGTTACACGATCGCGAGGATGCGGCTGCTGGGTGGCGGGCGCGATGCCGAACAGAGCCCGCGAAAGGCAATTTCGCTTCCGACCGGTAGACCACAACCAATGGCCGATGGACCCGCCATCTTCCAGGTGAAGATCACCCTGCTCGACATTGAACCCGCCATCTGGCGACGCGTCCTGGTCCCGGCGGACACGGCGCTGGACCAGCTCCATGAGGTGATTCAGGCCGCGTTCGGGTGGTGGAACTACCATCTGCATCAGTACCTCGTCGACGGCAAGCTCTACGCTCTGCCCGACCCCGAGTACGATGATGATCTGCTGCCCCCACGACTCGATGAGCAGGCTGTGCAGCTTCGTGATCTGCTCACCTCAAGCTCGATCCTCTATGAGTACGACTTCGGCGATGGCTGGAAGCACGCCGTAGAGATCGAGAGCGTGGCTATGGTGCAAGAATCGGGCATGCGATACCCCTTGTGTACCGGCGGCGAGAGGGCGTGCCCTCGCGAGGACTGCGGCGGGACTCCCGGGTACGAGCATCTCCTGGAGGCGCTTGCTGATCCTGAACACGAGGATCACGCCGACCTGAAGCGCTGGGCCGGCAGACGATACGACCCCGAGAGATTCGACCTGGCCGCCACGAATCGGGCTCTCCGAAAGCTGCACAAGCGACCCACGCGTGGGCACCGGGCTCGCGAAGCAAGGCCTTAGGTCACAAGGCCAGCATCGCCTGGTAGCTACGGAATACGTCCTCGGACGAGTGCGCCTCGATTTCGTCGAGGAAGCGTTTCATCGAGTCCACGGAGAGCGTCTGCGGCGGCGGCACATTCCGGGGCTGCCGCAGACTCTCCCTTCTCGGGAATCTTGTCTTCCTCGGCCATTTCTTGATGCGCTTACCTCAAAAGCATCGCGGCCCCTTCGAAGTCCAGGAAACTGTTCGCCACGAACTCTGTCTCGGCCTTGGGCGGCAGGGCGCGCTGGAACTTGCTCAGCCTGAAGGGCGGCACACGCGCACGGATCGCCGCGTGTGTTTCGGGGCTCTGCCAGAAGGCCGGGGC
>CAZHUY010000436.1:0-3203 GCA_964535465.1 uncultured Myxococcales bacterium | reverse complement strand
GGGGTGTGGCCCGAGGCGCCCGCGCCGGTGCCGACCCCACCTCGGCAAGAGCCCGCGCAGCCGGACCGCACGTCGCGCGCCAGCTTCGGGCTTTCATTTCTCACGGCGGTCGACGGTAACGGTTTCGCTTTTGGCGCGGCGGCCGAGACATTCATCCGCCTGCATGGTCCCCTGCACATGGCGCTGGCCCTCTCCGCCGCCAGCGAACGAGAACAGTCGATCGGCCCGGCCCGTGTCGGTTACAGGCGTCCCGCCATCGCCGTGGGGCCGGTGCTCGCGCTCGGTCGCGCTCGCGTGCGCTGGCAGTTGGGGGCGAGCGGGCAGGTGGGGATGCTGCTCATGCGCGGCAAGGGCTTGGCCACGGTCCACGAGACAATCAGCGCAACGTTCGGCGCGGGTGCGTTCGCGCGCGTCTTGCTCGCCGGCGAGCGCTTCTCGCCTTTCCTCGATTTGGGTGCCGTGTCCTGGTTTGTCCGGCAACGCGCCACGCTCGACGACGCCCCTGACACGGCTCAGTTGCCGCTCTGGGATGCGCACCTGGCCCTGGGGGTGTCTTTCAGTCCCTGAAAGGTTTGGCCCGCTGCCGTCACCAGGGAATTCGAACATGACCGCCCAACCCGCAGCCGCCGACCTGGCCCAGATCTACCGGGCCCACGTCCGGGACGTGGGGCGCTGGGCCGAGCGCATGGCGGGTCCTGGCTTCGACGTGCCGGACATCGTCTCCGAGGTCTTCGAGATCGTGCAGCGCCGTTTGCCTTCGTTTCGCGGCGATTCGAGTCTCAAGACCTGGCTCTGGGGCATCACCGACAAGGTGGTGCGCCACCGGCGGCGCAAGGATCGTCTGCGCCATTGGCTGTGGCCGTCCAGCAAGGATCCGACGCGTCACCTGCCCGCGCTGGGGCCAAGCCAGCACGAGCGTCTGGAGGAAAAGGAGCGCCAGGCGCGCGTCTACCAGGTGCTCGATCGTCTGTCGGAACGGGATCGCCAGATCCTGATCCTGTTCGAGGTGGAAGAGCTGTCAGGCGCGGAGATCGCGGTCTTGCTCGGCATCAGCGTGAACAATGTGTGGCTGCGCATGCATCGCGCGCGCGCCAGGTTTTTGAAGGTTTTTCGCGAGTGCGAGCCCGAAATCGTCGACGTGAATCCCGATGCACGCGGGTCCGCCGATGGGAGGTGCGGCCATGCGGGTTGATCCAATGGAACTGCAGCGTCTGGGTGAAGGCGGCGAGCATCCGGCTTCACTGGAAGCAAGAGCCGGCGCGTTCCTGCGCGGCGCCCGCGCCCTCGGCGGCCTGCGCGAATCGGAGATCCGCACTATCGAGCGACAGATTGGGAGAAAGCGGCGCGCACGGCCCGTGCTGGTTCCGGCCTTGGTCGCCTTGGCGGTGTTGCTGGTGACCGGGACGGTGATGGCGGTCATGGGGGGCTGGCGGCCCTTCCTGCCCAGGGTCGAAAGCGGCGACGCCTCGTCTGGCCGTCCGTCGGTCTCGCGCGCCAAGACCCGGGTCCGGCCCGAGATCACGCCCCTGGCCGCGCCCGCCCCGACGGTGCCCGTGACCGAGCCCCCCGTCGCGGTCGTCCCTTCGCCTTCGCCGCGTGAACCGGCGCCACGCCGGATCGCGCGGGTCGAACCTCCGCCGCCGGCCACGCCGCCCCAAGAGGCGCTCCCGCCCGAAGGCACCCTGTCCGTGGAAGCGCGCTCCCTGGCTGATGCGCTCGCGCGCTGGCGACGCGACGGCAAGGCCGAGCAAGCCCTGGCCCTGCTCGCCGAACATGACCGCCGCTTCCCGCGTGGGGCTCTGGGAATCGAATCCAAGGTGGCGCGGGCCGAGATTCTCCTCGGACTGGCGCGCAAGCCTGCCGCCCTCGCCGTGCTGGATTCGTTGACCCTGGGCTCGCTGCCGCGCGCGCGCGAGCTTGCAACCCTGCGGGGCGAGCTGCGCGCGCAGAGCGGACGCTGCGGCGAAGCCCGCGCCGATCTGGAGCATGTGCTGTCGATCACAAAGAGCGACGAACTGGGGAGGCGTGCGGCTCGCGCCCTGGCGAGCTGCCCCTGAAAGGTTGCCCGGCCTGCTGTCACCAGAGAATCGTTCCAGGAGCGTTTCCCCTTCCGCACGGAGGAATTCTTATGAAGAGCCAGCTTCTGTTTGCATCGATCACTCATCGCACCTGCCTTGTGGTTTTTCTGTTCGGCGCCTTGCCCTTGGCCGCGTGCGATCATTCGAATTCGGTCGGCAAGATCGGTGAATCGAGCTCCGCGGTCGGCAGCCCCGCCGGGAGCGATGGCGGTGTCCTGCGCGCAGGCGGGGCCACCGCATCCGGAGCCGCCGGAACCGTGGGGGGCGGGACGACGGCTCCCGCGGGCGGAGTCAGCGCGGGGGCCGGCAAGGGAGGCGGAGCGGTCTCGGGTCAAGCGGGGGCCAGTGGCGGCGGCAAGGGTGGCGCCGCTGGCAGCAGCGCCATGGATGCGGGCGTCGATCGCTATCAATGTCCGCTCACCAATATCTATTGTCCTGACGGCTACACTACCGACGCCTACGGTTGCACCGTTTGCGCCGCGGGGGGAACGGGAGGCGGAGGAGGCGGAGGCACGACGGCCAAGGGCGGTGCGGGCGGAACGCGCGCCGACGCCGCGGCCGACGGGCACGTTTGCCCCCCGTTGACCGACGTGTACTGCCCAGACTACGTCACCGACGCCTACGGATGCACGGTGTGTGCATCCAGCGGGACCGGGGGAATTGTGGGGGGAACCAGCTCGAAGGGTGGCACCGGCGGAACAACCGGCACGGCAGGCGCGTCGGGCAGTGGCGGGAAGACCGCCGCAACCTGCCAGCGCAGGCCCGAGGATGACTCCGTCTGCCGCGCGCTGGACTACCCGCCGCTGGCGGTTTCTTGTGGGGTCCCAGCACAGCCACCAAGCAATGCGTGCAAGTCATACGGCATGGATTCAGGCTTCTATTGTTGTCCAGACCAGTCCGTTGCCTGTCCCGACAGCCCGCCAACCAATGGCACCGCCTGCACCGGCGCCGTGGTTTGCAGCTACGGCAGTCATCCCGACCCGACATGCCGAACCGCAGCCACCTGCGAGAACGGCACTTGGAAGGTGAATGGGCTACCGTCCACGTCCAAGTGCTTCGATCCGCAGCTACCGGCCACCTGCCCCGCATCTCCGACGGCCGGCGCTGCTTGCTCTTCTCCCGATC
>CAZHUY010000435.1:0-3213 GCA_964535465.1 uncultured Myxococcales bacterium | reverse complement strand
TCCTCGGCCTGTGGCCCTCCAGCCACTGCTCGGACCTGGCCAACGGCTGCCGCCTGGACTCCTTCGGTTTTGGCCTGATCCTCGGTTTGTGAATTCGCGGCGCGGGCGTGCCTCAACTGGGGCTCAAGGGCAACCGGATGAAGAACGTGGTGCCCTTGCCCATTTCGGTCTCGAAGGTGATCGAGCCGCCGTGCTGTTCCGTGACCACGGAACGGGCCAGAGCGAGCCCCTGACCGGTGCCTTTGCCCACCTCTTTGGTGGTGAAGAATGGTTCGAATATGCGCGACTGCACGGCCGGTGGAATCCCGGGTCCCGTGTCGCTGATGGCGATAACCAGATTGTCTTTCTCGACATAGGTGCGCACCCTGATGGTTCCGCGCTGCCCTGACTTGCCCACGACGTCGCCGATGGCGTGGGCTGCGTTGACCAGAAGGTTCAAGAACACCTGGTTGAGGTCGCTCAAGAAGCAGGAGATCGCGGGGACATCCCCAAACTTGGTCTCGACCTGGGCCACGTACTTGAGCTCATTCGTGGCCACGGTCAACGTATTACGCAGGGCCGTATTGATGTCCGCGGTCGATCGCTCGCCTCGATCGGGATGGGCGAAGGCCTTCATCGATTGCACGATCCGCGCGACGCGGCCGACCCCGTCGATGGTGGACGCGATGGACGTGGGAATGGCGCTCCGAATGTAGTCCAGATCGGCCTCCTCCTCTTCCTGCTTCTGGTGCGCCAGATCCGCTTCCGAGAGCGGGGCATTGGCGGCCTTGGCGCACAGCTGGCGATAGAGATCACATAGGGCGAGCAGTTGCTCGAACGATCCGGACAGGAAGTTGACGTTGTCCCCCACGAATTGAATCGGGGTGTTGATCTCGTGGGCGATGCCGGCGGCCAAACGTCCGACCGATTCCAGCTTCTGCGAGTGACGCAGCTCGACCTCGAGCCGGTTCCTTTCGGTGGCATCCTCGACGATGGATATGATCATCTTGGTTCGGCCTTGGCTGTCCAGCACCACGGTGCTTTGGGCATCCGCCAGCATATGGTCACCGTTCTTGCGAACAAGCCGCCAGCGTCCCCAATGGGCCGCAACCTTGGCCGAGGCCAGGTCGCGCACGGTGGATAGGCAAACGTCAGCGTCGACCTTGTCCGCCAAGTCCTCTGCACTCTTTCCCACGAGCTCGTCTTGCCGTCTGCCCAGCATGCTCTGTAAGGCAGGGTTCGCTTCCAGAATCCTTCCCTCGGCATCGGCTATCACCATGCCGACGGCCGCAGAGCGGAAAACGCTGGCGAACTTGTCGCGTTCTTCCGCAAGCTTGACGGTCAGGTTTTCCATCTCGGCCGTGGCCAGGTTGAACGAATCCTCGACCATGCCACGCTCGCGATCCCACGCGTCGTAGATGGAGCTGATGGAGGTCAACAACTGCCGCCATGCCGCCGCGGACGGTGGGCTGGTCTCGTCCAGACTCAGACGACGCAACTGTCGGGCGAGGTGCTTGTGCAGCGCCATCAACGCTCCAGCAGCGTGGTGAGGGTCATGGTTTGATTGAACAGCTCGGCCGGGCGCCCTTCGTGGGGCGACAACTCTCCGTACGAGTAGAAGCCGACGAGCTTGCTGCCGTTGGGCAGAGACTCGTGAACCGCGTCTATCTCCTCCTCGACCCGATCACCCATGACCAGGCGACGTCCCACGCAGCTCACCGCAATCGCCAGGACCGCGGACGCTGCATCCGGCTTGGCCTGGCCGGCCGCCTCGGCCGCTCCATCGACCAGCCGGTCCATGCTGGCCCGCATGAGGCGGACCAGGCTGCCCTCGGGGACGTCTCCGGCGAAGGTCATTGAACCTTCGTTCTCGTCGATCGACAAGATAGTCCGGACGATCGTGCATTTCTGCTCGCGATCACGACGAAGCCCAAGCGGAAACAGCAAGGCGTTGGCGGGCAGTCCGCTGGCCAGCTTGCCCAGGAACCGTCTGTAGAGTCCAAGCGCCGGCTCACCGTCGATCTCGTACAGAAGATTCCCCCGCGAACGCGTAGCCACACGCTCGATGCCGAAGACATCCCAGCCGCCCCGTGAGCCATGGCCTATGCTGATGTGCTCACCGTAGAAGCCCACGGCCGTGATGACGCCGGAGCGGCGCTGGCGGTTGCTGTCGATAATCCAGGTCCGGCGAAAACGATCCCCGTCCCCGGCCAGACCGCCGGTCACGGCCACCGTCGCGGGCAACCTGCTGTTGAGTCCGCGGCACAGGTCGCTGCCATTGACCGAGAGCCCATCCGAGATCACGAGAATGCCGCGCAGATCAGCGCGGTCTAGGGACGCGGCGATGAAAAACCCGGCCTGGAAGGAATCCGCGGCGCCTTCCACGGGTACGCACACGGCTCGCAACTCGGTCTTTTCGAATCGGCAGACCGCCACGGCGATGCTCTGGTCGCGAACCGACCGTTCGAGGATCTCGCCTGAAGTCGAGCAGCCGAGCAATTGCGCGCGTGGATAGGCTTCGGCCAGTTGTCGCAGGGCCTCCGGACAGGATTCCTCGCCCGAACATCCGAAGGCGAGCACCAGCGTCGCATCCGAGTCGAGGTCGGGAAACGCAGGCACCGACCACCCTGTCTCTTTGGTGAAGAAGAATGTCTCGGTGAGCATGTCGCTCCCCCTTATCCCTTGCCGCCTTCGGCCGACGGGACGAACACGGTGATGGGCTCGCGCACGGTTCCATGCGGCAGGTTGCGCAGACGCTGCATGAGTCCCATCGTCACCTCCTGCCCGCGCGCCACCAGGAGCAGACCGGAGGTCGAGGTCACCCCTTGGGCCAGGAACATGCCAGGCCGGATCCCTGTCAGGGGAAGCTCGACCAAGCCGCGTGCTGGCCCGCTAGTCTTCAGGCGAATGAAGGCGTCGAGGAGATGGGGGTCGTAGCGTCCCCGGCGTGCCTGCAAGGTGCCTGCTGCCATATCCGATTCATTGCCGGCGGATTCGAGCGCATCGTAGTCGCCCACGATCTTCAGCACGCGCGCGCCAAACGGGATGGCCTCGCCTTTGGGACCACCCGCGGCCGTGCCGGTACCGTCAAAGTTGCTGGCTTGGGCTTTCAGGATGGCGCGAACGCCTTCCAGTCGCGGGATGTTTTCCAGCAACTGCACCGTCACCTCCGGCAGGTGCTGGACCACCTCACTCTCTTCGTTGCTCAGCGGACGACCATAATAGAGCTTCTCG
>CAZHUY010000434.1:0-3284 GCA_964535465.1 uncultured Myxococcales bacterium | reverse complement strand
GCCCTGGACTACGGGCGCATCGTGGGCCTGGAAATGCCCAAGCAGATCTACTTCGACGCGGCGGTCTTCATCCAAGTCGCGCTGAAATCCCAGTGGCAGGATTCAGTTCTACGACGCGAGGCAATCGGCTCGGACGGGACCCCGCTCATGCCCCCGAGGTTCGGCGAGAGGATCGGATACTGCCCAACCTTCATGATGGCCGACGAAGCCCAGCAGAGCGCCACCCCCAAGGACGCCGAGTTCAAGGCGGTGTGTCGTTCCAAGCGGGCGTCGATGTGGGAGCTGACCCAGTCCCACGGATCGATCAAAGGCGCCTTCGGCCCGAACAACCAAGCCCATGCCGCCACCTACTTCCAGAACTCAATGACCCACATCTACCTCCGCCAAGCGGACCTCGATTCCATGAAGATCATCCAAGAGGAATGCGGCAAGAGACTGGTCCAGAAAACCAGTCTGGCCATCACCGAAGGCGGGACGTCCTCCGAGCTGTCCTATATACAAGGTGGCATCGTCCACCAGGGCCTCGGCCTCTCCAGCACCAAAACGGTGGCGACCGAGGAGAAACCCTTCGTCGAAATCGACGAGCTGAAGCAGCTCCCAAACAACGTCGCCATCGTCCTGCCCTCAAACGGCGACCGCACCCTCCCCGCCACGATCTCCTTCCTTCGCCCGCTCTGGCTACAGCGCAAGTACCCGGACCTCCCTATCTCGACGCCCTGGTACGATTGGCCAGCGGAACTCCGCGCGACCTACGACCTGGACACCATCCCGCAAGAGCTGAACTGGTCCGGTTGGGGCACCGCCGAGCCTCTAGACGAGGGCGCGGTCGTGCCCGCGGAGAGCCGCCTCGGCAAACTCATCCAGCCCGCCGACGAGGAGCAGATTGTCTCTGGAGTACCTCCCCTGCCACTTCATCTGGTGCCCGAGCATCCCGACCCGAAGATTCCGGCGGCAGCAACAGCACCCGAACAATCCCCGCCCACCCCGCCTACCCTGCTCCTCCACAACTCTGCCTGCCCCGCACCCGAGCAGGGGCCAACCGACAGCCCACGCGAGGGCGACCCATTTGCCGGGGTTTCGAACGAGCCGTAACCAGCTCGCTGATACGCCTCGGGGCTGCTGGGCAATACCCTAACCCCTCGCTCGAGGCATTTGCAGCGAAAGAGACCGAACGCGGTGTTCGTGATGAATGTGGCGGACGATCTGCCGCTGGGACGCGCCCTCAACATGACGGCCACACCAGCATCGTCGAGATCGCCAACGGGGTCGTGGTCGGCTACCACGTGGGCGCGCCACCGGCGCAGCCCATGCCGCGCTGGGCATAGCCGCATGGTGGACGCAAGCATGCCGGGCACGATCAGCGTTGCGAACGTCCTGCGCGGCCCAGACGCGAGCGCATTCATGCGAGATGCCGTTTGGCTGGATGAGGCCATCACGTCCGGCCGTGCGCCTCTCATCATCGACCTGCGGGCGGAGAGCGCCTACCTTGCGGGCCACATCCGCGGCAGCCTTGCCTGAGCCTGCGCCAGCTTCCTGACTGGTTTGACGCACGAATGCCCCGCGAGCGCGAGGTGGTGTGCGTATACGGCGGCTCGCTCCAATCGGCCTTGGCCGTGGTGTACCTGCGCACCCTCGGGTATCCCAATGTCTTCAACCTGTCCGGCGGCCTCTCCGCCTGGGAGCGAACAGGCCGCCCGCTCGAACGAGCCGCTTGAGTGACGGCACGGCCCTGCCTCGCGCTTCGCGGTCTGGTTGTGGCTGAGGTGAGTGGCGGGGGCAGCAGGCTTCGCTGCGTTCAGCGGAGGGTTCTCGCGATGATGTCTGCCGCTGTTGCCACGAAGCGTGCACACGGCCGTTTGGCGTAGTACTCGTCAGTCCTCTCCGACGGATCCGGCGCGGCGGCGCACGATGCAGACCGAAGGAGCTCACGGCAATTGGTGGTTCCGTGGCGTTCGACAAACTCGTGAGTCATCTGTTTCACCTTGTCGTAGAGCGCCTTCTTCGCGGCCTTGTCGGTCGGCTGATAGCGGCCCGTGAAAGCGCCTGCGGCGAATACCATGGCGCTGACTGCCCCGCAGGTTTCTCGAAGGCCTCCCATGCCGGCACCAAAACCGGCCATCATTTTCAGGACGATCTCCTCGTCCAAACCCAGGTCGTCCGCGAAAGCCGCCGCAGTGGCCTGCGCGCAGTTGTAGCCCTGTTTGAAATAGCCGACAGCTCTCTCTCTCGCGTCCATCTTGATATGGGCAAACTATCGTCATCGGGCCGAGGTGACAACGCTTGAAAGGCTGGTGGACATTCTTGAAAAGGAGTACGACGAAGCGATGCATTCACGAGCGTCTCGCTGCTGAAAGATCCCCATGAGTTGCCATTGTGAGACTCACCATCATGAATTCCACGCCAGCCACGAAGGGTTGGACAGGAGGCTTTGGGCGAGTGCCACTCTCAACGTCGCCATCACGCTGGCTGAGTTCGTCGGCGGCATATTGTCTGGTAGCTTGGCGCTGCTCTCGGACGCGGCACACAATCTCAGCGATGTCGTCGCCATCGTTCTAGCCCTGATAGCGAGACGGCTCGGACGTCTTCCCCCGACCGCTCGACACAGCTATGGCCTCAAGCGGGTCGAGGTGGTGGCCGCGCTGGTCAACGCCGTGACACTCATCGGGATCACCGCGCTCATCGGCCGCCAGGCCGCGCTCCACCTGCTTCATCCCGAGCCGGTTACGCAAGGGATCATGCTGGTGGTCGCCCTGGTGGCTTTGGCCGCCAACATCGGCTCCGCCCTGCTGCTGCGCCAGCATGACAAAGGCGACGTGAACGTGCGTAGTGCCTTCCTCCACATGGCTCAGGATGCAGTCGCTTCCTTCGCCGTGGTCGTCGCCGCGCTGCTCGCGCGCACCGCCCTGGGCCCTTATGTCGACCCTCTCGCGGCGCTCCTCGTGGGGCTCGTCGTCTTGCGAAGCGCGCTGTCGCTGGCGTGGCAAACCCTTTCCACAATCCTCGAAGGCGTCCCGAGCGATGTCGACATCGTGGATTTGGCGGATCGTGTGCACCGGGCCTTCGCCCCCGCCTGCCTTCACCACGTCCACGTTTGGGAACTTGGACCCAAGCAACGTCTGCTCACTGCGCACGTGACCGTCCCCCAAGACATGAACGGGCTCGCCATCGAGAGCCTCCTGTCGCGACTCAAGACGTTCCTGCACGACCAGTGGGAGATCAACCACGCCACCCTAAATCACCGTTCATGATTCCGGATCAGAAAAAAGGTTGAAAAGCACGGGACC
>CAZHUY010000433.1:0-3333 GCA_964535465.1 uncultured Myxococcales bacterium | reverse complement strand
GCGGCACCTCCGGCCTCAGCATCGGCCACGTCTCGCCCGAAGCCGCCGAGGGCGGCACCATCGGCTTGGTCGAGGAAGGCGATGCCATCCGCATCGACATCCCGGGCCGCCGCATCGACGTGGTGGTGGACGACGCCACCCTGGCCAAACGCCGCGCCACCATGCAGGCCCGCGGGGCCCAGGCCTTCCAGCCCAAGCGCGACCGCACGGTGTCGCGCGCGTTGCAGGCCTACGCCCTCATGACCACCAGCGCGGCCAAAGGCGCGGTTCGCGATCTCTCGCAGCTCAAGCGCTAGGATGGCCAGCGCATGTCCAGGCGCCTGCAGGCCATAGGCAACGGCAAGGGGCTCATCATCGATCAGCCCCTGCTCGACCTGCTGGGCATCACGCAAGAGACCGAGCTGGACATCAAGAGCGACGGCAAGAGCCTCATCGTCACCCCCATCGTACGCGAGCGCCGTCGCACGGGGCGCATCGCCAAGGTGCAGCCGCAGGCCCGCATCCCGCAGCGCAACGCCGGCGTCTTCAAGGGCGTCCCGAAGTAGCGGCGAGTAGAGACGAGCGTTTCAGGCGCACCCGGCTGACAACAGCAAGGTCTCGTTGGCCGCGCTCAACGCTTGGGCTTGCGCCAACGAAATCAGCTTGTCGGCGGCGAAGACCAGGGCCAGGCAAGGCTGGCTGCGAAAGCTGGCCTCCACCAGCTCGACCCCGGGGATGGCGGGCTCGGGAGTGACGCTCTCCGCTTCCACGCTGACCGTCGCGCCTGGTTTCAAATCGCCCTCGATCACATCCCCCACGACCACGAACAGGTTACGGGAAGGGACGGTGAAATTGCCTATGGTGATGAACTTGGCCTGCATGGCCAGTTCATATATCAACAAGACACCCACGTGTCCTCGTCGATTGTCCACACGTAGGCTCACGCCGAGCCCCATCCCTCCGTCTCGGCGAGGCCCTGCCACGCCGGCTGCCACGTGGCTACGCCACATTACGGGTGGAAACCGCTCACGCACTCGCCCACGCTAGCCGCGACCCGCGAGCCGGCCCTGCGCGCGGCACGCAATTTCCCGACACGCTCTACTAGCAACACCGGTGCGGGGTCTTCCCCTCGTACCGGTGGGCCAGCACCTCGGTCAGCGCCTCGTCGGCAGGCAGATTCGTGCGACTGGCTGCGGCCTCGCCCGACAGCTCCTTGACCAGCGAGCCCAGGATGACCACGGCGGTGCCCAGGCGCCACCAGGGACGCTTGCCCTCGGCGGACGCCACCGGTGGGGACAGCCAGACCGGCTCGGTCTCGTGCAAGATCGCGGGCTTGCGCTTGGAGAGGATGAGCACCCACTCGCGCATCGAGACCAACAGAATCGCCACCACCAACACCAAGAACAGCCCGGCCGCCACCGCGTCCAGGTAGTTGTTGAAGACCAGGGCCTCGATGGCCGCGCGCTTGCCCGCGGGCACGCTGCCGGCCGCCAGATCCGCCGATAGCTTGCGGGCCATGGCCACGAAGCCCACGCGCGGGTTGGGATGGAAGATCTTCTGGATGGCGGCGGTGAAGGTCACGCAGCACAGCCAGCCGAGCGGCAGCAGCGTGACCCAGACGTGACGGACCTTGCCCATCTTGATGACGATGGTGGTGGCCAGGCACAGGGCCACGCAGGCCAACAGTTGGTTGGCGATGCCGAAGAGCGGCCACAGCGAATTCACCCCGCCCAGCGGGTCCTTCACCCCCGCATAAAGGAAATAACCCCAGGCGCCCGCGAACATCACGCTGGCCGCGATGTTGATGGGATAGGACTTGGTGTTGCCAAAGGGCTTCCACACCCGACCACCCAGCTCGTGCAGCAGAAAACGCCCGATGCGCGTGGCCACGTCCAGCGTGGTCAGGATGAAGAGCGCCTCGAACATGAGGGCGAAGTGGTACCAAAGCTTCATGGCCGTCGCGCCGCCGATCAGCTTGTCGAAGATGTGGGCCATGCCGATGGCCAGCGTGGGCGCGCCGCCGGTGCGCGCCAACACGGTCTTCTCGCCGATGGCGTTGGCCAAATCGGTGATCTGACCGGCCGTCACCGGGAAATTCCAGGCCGACACCGTCGCCGCCACCGCCTCGGGCGTGCTGCCCACCAAACCCGCGGGCGAATTCACCGCGAAGTACAGCCCCGGATCCAGCACGCAGGCGGCGATCATGGCCATGATGCCGACGAAGCTCTCCAGGCACATGGCCCCGTAGCCGATGGTGCGCACATGGCTCTCCCGCATGATCATCTTGGGAGTGGTGCCGCTCGACACCAGGGCGTGAAAGCCGCTGATGGAGCCACAGGCGATGGTGATGAAACAGAAGGAGAACAGGCTACCCGCCACCACCGGCCGCATGGCGCCGGTGAAGCGGCCGGGGTCGGTCAGCCAGGGCATCTGGATGGGCGGCAGCACCAGCAGGATGCCCAACGCCAGCAACAGCACCACCCCAATCTTCAGGAAGGTGACCAGGTAATCGCGCGGCGCCAACAGCAACCACACCGGCAACACGCTGGCGGAAAAGCCGTAGACGATGAGGCACAGGGCCAGGCTGGTCTTGCTCCAGGTGAAGACCGGTGCCCAGGTCGGGCTCTGGTTCACCCAGTAGCCGGCCAGCAGCGACACCAGCAAGAACCCCGCGCCGATCACGGTCATCTCCATGACCTTGCCAATACGCAAGAAACGCACGTAGACGCCCATGATCATGGCGAAGGGGATGGTCAGGGCCGTGGTCACGATGCCCCACGGGCTCTCGGCCAGAGCGTTGGTCACCACCAGACCCAGGCTGGCCACCAGGATGATCAAGATGCCCAGCACCGCCAGCATGGCGATGACCCCCGCCGCGCCGCTGACCTCGTCGCGCACCATTTCCGCCAACGACTTGCCGTCACGTCGGACCGAGCCGAAGAGAATGATGAAGTCCTGTACCGCCCCGCCCAGCAACACGCCGATGAGGATCCACAACGTGCCCGGCAGGTAGCCGAACTGCGCCGCCAGCACCGGCCCGACCAAGGGACCAGGCCCGCTGATGGAGGCGAAGTGGTGACCGAAGAGCACATACTTGTTGGTGCGAACGAAATCCCGGCCGTCGTCGTGCACCTCGGCGGGCGTGGCGCGCAGATCGTTGAGCGCCAGCACCTTGGCCGCCATCCACTTGGAGTAGAAGCGGATGCCGATGGCATAGGTGCACAGGGCCGCCACCACCATCCAGGCCGCGTTCAGGGTCTCGCCGCGACGGCTGGCCACCACCGCGTAGGCCACGGCCCCCAGCAGCGAAATCAACGTCCAAAGGGCAATACGAAGAGCTCGTTTCATGTCGAC
>CAZHUY010000432.1:0-3347 GCA_964535465.1 uncultured Myxococcales bacterium | reverse complement strand
CAACTCCTCGAACGTGAGGCCGTTGTCTTTCTTTTCCTCGGCGGCCAACTCCTTCAACTTCGACTCTAGTTGCTTCTTCGCACGCTCGAGGGCCTTGACGATCCGAGAGTCACCCTCTTTGCGCTGCTGCTCGATGGCCAGGGCCAGCTCCCGCAACTGCTCCTTGAAGAACTCTTCCTGTGTCTCGCGCGCAACCGGAATCTTCTCGAACCCCGAGTGGGTGACGATCACGGCGTCCCAGTTGCCGGTGGCAATGCGGCTCATCAGTGTTTTGCGCCGCTGCTTCTCGAAATCGTCCTTCGTGGCGACGAGGATGTTGGCGCCCGGATACAGGGCCAGGAACTCGGAAGCGAACTGGCCCAACATGTGGTTGGGAACGACAATCAGCGGCTTGCGGGCGAGACCCAAGCGCCGCTTTTCCATCGCCGCGGCCGCGCACGCGTATGTTTTTCCAGATCCAACCACCTGTGCGAGGAGGCAATTAGGCGTCTGGAGAATGCGCCACACGCTGGCCTTCTGGTGGGGGCGCAGAACGATGGCGGGATTGGCGCCGGGTAAGGTCAAGTGATCGCCATTGAAGCTCCGGAGCCGGGTGTGATTGAACTCGTCGTTATACTTGCGGACCAGTCGTTCACGGCGTTCATCGTCCTGCCAGACCCATTGCCTGAACCGTTCCTTGAACTTCTCCTGCTTGTCGCGGGCGGCTTCGGTGGCCGGGCCGTTGACGACCTCGCGGTCGGTGTCCGGGTCGTGGTCGTAGATGGTCGGAACGCGCAGGTTGAGGGCGTCTTCGATGAGTTCCAGGGCGCTGCGTCGGTCCGTACCCCACTCCGTGGTGTTGGCGACGCAGAACCGGGCGCCATAACCGCCGCGTACCACCCAGAGGCCCAGTTGCGGGGCATGGCTGACTGTGATACCGGACTCGCCGAGTGTTTCTTCGGCGAACCGCTGGATGTCCTCCGCCGGAATCCACGTGCTGCCCAGCCGGGCGTCGATCTCCGCGGCGGAAAGGTCCTCGGGCTGCACCTGGCGCAACGCCTCGACATTCCCACGGAACTGCGCGTCGACCAGGGCGGCGGCCTCCGCCGCGACCAGTTTGGCGCGCACGTTGCCGGAGAGGTATTCGTCCTCGGTTTCCCAGCGTTTGGACTGGGGGTTAAGGAAGATGGTGCCTTTGAGGTCGGGGATGAACTCGGAGGGTTTGCGATGCAGCAGGCCGGCGATGAAGTCCAGGTCGACGCAGCCGCGTTCGTTCAGCGTCACCAGCAGCGCTTCCTGGGCCGTGTTGACCTGGGGGACCGGCCGCTGCTTCTGGATGGTCCTCTCCCGGAAGATGGCGGCCTTGGTAGCGCGGCTCGTCTGCTCGTCGTACTGCTCCAGGGACAGGAGCAGGGGCAGGTCGGGATCGCCGCGGAAGGCAGAGGTGTTGGCTCGCGTCGAGATGGGGCCGAGGCGGGCGACAAAACTGTCGTAAACCCGGTTGAGGTCTTCACGGGCGGCGACGACGTCTTCGTCGGGGGTACCGTCCAGTTGGGAGCGCAGGCATCGGCGAACGGCATCGCGCAGCCGAATAAGGCCCCGAATCCGTTTGCCGACCTGGCTGGACAGGCCGGTCAAGACCTGGAGCGAATCGCCCTCGCGGATGGCGATTTGCTCGTTTACGAGGGCGTAGGCGTTGGGCTTGATGTGTTCAGGGGCGGGGAACGACTGGGCGAGCGTCGGCGGGACGACGCGGCGGTTCTCTGGCTTGAAGACATCCCGTGGCAGGAGCGCGATGGCTTCGGCGAGCTGTTCGGCCAGGTCGCGGCCGTTGCTGACAAGGGTGGGCTCGCCCCGACCGTACATCTTCCCTTCGAGCCGCATCTCACCCAGCATCATCTCCGGATGAGCGGCGAAATACTGATTGATGGCGATGACCTCGCCCTGGGAGTTGGTGATCTCCTCGGCACCGGCCTTCCACGCCGGGCCGGAGGGGAGTTCGCCTGGCAGGCGTTTGCGGAGAATGACGATGTCGGCGGTGACCTCGGTGTTGGCATTTTTCTTGAAAGCGTCGTTGGGCAGACGGATGGCGCCGAGCAGGTCGGCCTGGTGGGCGGCATACTCGCGCAAGGCGGCGTCGTGTTTGTCGAGGGTGCCCTTGGACGTGATGAAGAGGATCAGACCGCCGGGACGGACCTTGTGGAGAGCGGCGGCGAAGAAGTAATCGTGGATGAGGAACCTCCAGGCCTTGAACCGCGGGTCGTACGGACAATGATCCCCGAAAGGCACGTTCCCGATCGCCACGTCGTAGAAACCGTCGGCGAGTTTGGATTCCTCGAACGGTTGATAGCGGATGTCGGCGTCGGGGTAGAGGTGTTTGGCGAGCCGGGCGGTGACCGAATCGATCTCGATGCCGGTGATGAGCGACTGGGCGTGCATTTCGTCCGGCATCAGGCCAATGAAGTGGCCCAAGCCGAGGGCCGGTTCCAGGATGCGCCCGTGGGTGAAGCCGAGCCGCTGCAAGGCAGCGTACATCGCCCGGACAACAACAGGGGCGGTGTAATGGGCGTTGAGGGTGGAGGCCCGTGCCGATTCGAGTTCTTGGGGCGTGAGCAGTTGTTCGAGCCGTTCTCGCTGCTCCGTCCACTCGTGGTTCCACACGTTGAAGACCTGTGGCAGGCCACCCCAGCCGACGTAGCGCACCAAAACACGCTTTTCCCGGTCGGTCGCTGTGCGGCCCTCGGTCTCGAGGCGCTTGAGCAACTCGATCACGGCGAGGTTATCCTGGAACTTCCGCTTGAGCGAACCGGCCCCGAGGCGGTCCGCGTCCGTGATCCGGTAATTGCGCTGGTTGCGGAGCGGTTCCGGTTCGGCGTCCGCTGGCCCGAAGACAACCCACTCGTCGTCGCCAGCTAGTTCGCCTCCGGCCGCAGGAAGATGTACCTCTCCCTCACGATCTCCCAGGCTCGGTTGTGGGCCTGCTGGGGTGTCAGGCCCTGCTGGATGAAGTGACGGCGCAAGGAATCCAGTTCCGCCTCGGTCCTCTCCTCCGCCTCCAGGAGCAGCAAGTACAGTTGGCCCCGCGCGTCGAGCTCCGCGGTCATCCGAGGCAGGAATGTTCTCCAGTGTCTCTCGGCCATTCGGCCGTATTGGGTCAGCGGCTTCATTGGCTGGGAACCTCCACGTATTGAATGAGAAGAAATCGAGTTGCCGGTCGTCCTTGGCGACTCGGCTGGCAGACGGCATGCACCTCCTCCACAACAATTCGGCCCCCGCCCGCCGAGGGCCGGACAGCCTACCAGACCATGATCCCGATCTACCGCACTTCCCGGAGCTTAGTCAACCGGAGCCAAACACCGTTCTACGGC
>CAZHUY010000431.1:0-3347 GCA_964535465.1 uncultured Myxococcales bacterium | reverse complement strand
AAATCCGCCTGTCCGGTTCGATGTGGCGGGGGCCGGAGACGGAGTGATGGAACCCCTAAACGGGCACGAAGCTGGAAACGGCGGAAACAGCCAAGGGGCGCCCTGCACACCACCGCGCCGGTCCCCGACCCGACCGATCCGCGGAGGGCTACGGTCCCACGCGCTTCAAGCGCAGGCCGCGGATGATGCCCCAGCCGTCGCAGGCGTCGGTGGACGTGCCGGTGCAGGTGTCGGCGTCCTGGCCCATCTCGATGCGCACGCGGTGGGTGCCGCGACCAAGGGCGAAGGGCGTGGCGTAGGCCGCCTTCTCGACCACGGTGCCGTCGGCCACCGTGGCGTCGAGGGTGACGGTGGCCTGGTTGGCGCCGTCGATGGTCACGTTGAAGATGTTGGGGCCCGGGGCATCGGCTTCGAGCTGCAATTCGAGCTGCCAGGTGCCGCCGTGGGGCGTGTTGAACAGGTACTGGACCGAGTCGCCCTCGCTCACCAGATTCGCCACGCCAGTGGTGGCGAAGCGGGTCTGCTCGACCGCGGCCCCACGCACGGCCGCCACGCGGCTGCCGGGCACGTAGTCGCAGCCCGCGGCCGCGTAGTAGTCCTCGAGCACCTTGACCACGGCGGTGTACGCGGGCTTGGGCTGGTAGAGATCGTCGTAGAGGCCCCCGCCCGTCGGCCAGTACTGGGCGTCGGTCATGCCGGGGGCGCGCTTCTTCTTGGGAAAGACGAGATCCTGCTTGTGCCCCCACAGGGTCATACCCAGCACGCCCGGATGCCTGAGCGCCGTGCCGATGAAGTCCGCGTACATGGTCGCCTGCTGATTGGGATCGAGCGAACCGACGTCGGCGCTCTCCATTTCTCCTGATTCGTGGAAGTACGCGTAGAAATCAAACTCGGTGAAGTAGACCGGGACCCCCGCGGCGTTGAAAGCATCGATGGACGCCGTCATGGCCGGCACGTCGATCTTGCAGTCGGCGACATTCACGGTGGCCCAGTCCGGTTGGCAAACCAGGTGCGATTGGCTGCCGATGCCGTCCATGTGCTTGCGCCGGGCGAGCGTGGCCTTGACCAGCTCGAGCGCTCTGGCCCGGTTCCAATCGATGGTCTCGGTGGTCACGTGGTCGATCACGCCAAAGTCGTTGTACAGGCCGATGGTGTCCGGGCTGACCTTCTCCGCCTGGTCCAGCGCCGCGGCCAGCAAGCGCGAGCCCGCGGCCACCTCGGTGTCGCCCGGCTCGGCAAAGGCCGAGGGGAAACACTGGTTGGTGGCGCTGGCGATCTCGTTGACCACCTCCCACATGGGCATGCTGCCAAATTCGGCCACGACGGAGCCGATGTGGCCGAGCACGCGGTCGCGAATCGCCGCGTGGGTCGCGCTCGATGGTGGCGCGGCGAACGGCTGGTTGCAGATCACCATCCCCTGGGCTCCCCAGGGCTGCCTGATGCCGAAGCCGGCGTCCAGCATCACCCGCGAGATGTCGTCGGGCGACGTCCAGCCCCCGCCCACCGAAGGCATGTTCCAGTGCCAAACGCCAAAGCAATTTCTCGTCAGGACCCCGCTGCCCTCCAGCGCCCGCAGGGCGAGCTGGGCGTTCTCCGCGCTCTTGTACATCACGCGGTTTGACCAGTGGCTGCTGCTCGACACGCGAACCTTCGTGAACAACGCACGCACCAGGCGCTTGGCCTTGGCCACATCGGGGTCGTGCGGATAGAGCTCGGATTCCACATTTTGCAGGGCATCCATGCTTGTGCCGAGACCATGGCCGGGCCGGGCGCACCAGGCGGCCGTGGGCGCGGTCCACACGGGCACGGTCACGTTGTCATCGGTCGAGGGCGGGGTCAGGCGCAACTCGATGTCGTCGAACCAGGCCTTGCCCGTGGCAGGGCTAAGCATGCTCATAGCCACCATGATCTTCGCGGTCCCAAGCGGAACGGTCATCGTACGGGTGTGGCGGGTGAACGGCTGCGTTCCTGTGGTGCAGAACAGGAAGACCTTGTTGTCCTTCATTAAGTTACCCGCGGAATCGACCACCTTGCCCGCGGCGTCCTGCATCTGAAACTCGATGCTGGGGCACTCCCATGAGTTCGGGCCCGGCACCACGTTCTCGGTTTTGATGCTGACCGAGAGGGTGGCCTGGGCCGCGTCGTAGCCGCGCAGGTCCACGATCTGCGACACGTATTTGCTGATGTTCGAATCGGCGCTGTCCATGAACGCCGCGTGCGCGGTGGTGTCGCCCGGCGTGACCTTGGTGGCCCAGGTCCACGCCGAGGTGCCCGGCTCCTCGAAGCTGGGATCGAGCAGCCACTGCTCGGGCGGCACGAAAGGCGGGAGGTCGATGGCGGCCGTGTCGACCACCAGATCCCCCGCGGCGACATCCCGCGTGTCCGGCGAAACCATCGGCGCGTCACTGGCCGCATCGCTGCCGGCCGGAACGTCCGCGGCGTACGGGCTCGCGTCGACTCCCGCATCGACCACCATCCCCCCAGCGCCCGTGCCACTGCTGGTGCTGCTCACGCCCCCTGCGCCGCCTGCTCCCCCCATGCTCGTCGAGCCGCCGATGCTCGTCGAGCCGCCGATGGCAATCGTGCCCCCCGAGCTGCTCCTGACGCCGGCACTGCTCGCGCCGCCGCTGGCCTTGGATATGGTCGAGGCCATCGTCGTTCCCCCGCTCCTTCCGCTCGCCCCCCGCACGCACTTGCCGTCCTGACAGCTCAGCCCATCCGAGCACACGCCCTTCTCGGCACAGGCACACCCAGCCACCCCCGGCTTGCACTTGCTCCCGCCGCCCCCACAAGCAGCCCCCAGGCAGAACAGCGCCATCATCAAACTGGCCCTCACGGCCTTCGCGACGCTCGACATGGGAAACACCTCCAGGCTATCGGTTCGCGCTATCGGCACCTTGTGGTGGTGCCGCTCTTCTCGCAAACGCCACTCGGGCTAAGAAGGTCGCAGTTCTGAATCCCCGTCGACACGCCGTTCTTGCAGCTCATTCTCCAGAACAGTCCGTCACAGAATTCCCCGTCGGTGAGACACTCCACGCACTTGCCTGCCTTGCAAAAAGGGGCGTCTTTGGAGCACCGGGTTCCGTAGCTCCATTGAGCACCATCATCTTTGCAAACCACGGGCATGCACTGGGAATTGCCTGAGGCGTCCTTTGCCGAGCATTCCGAGCCGTATCGAGACGGTGAAACACTGCTGTCAAGACACGCCGGCGCGCCAGGTGTGCAAACGCTCGCTCCTGTGCTAGCTGTCGTCCCTCCCCCGCCGCCCGTGCCGCCGGTGCCCGTGCTCACGGGACACAGGGTCGCGAAGTCGCCCGTGGGAAACGGTGCCGGGTCGGATGGCGTCG
>CAZHUY010000430.1:0-3374 GCA_964535465.1 uncultured Myxococcales bacterium | reverse complement strand
GGTTGCTTTTCGGCAACCCCTTCGCGCCCGGAAAGGAAGGATGCGTCTGGTGACGGGTTGGACAGCCTGCGCGCCCAAGACGCCAAAACCGCCGATGAGGCCATCAAGAACAAAGACTCCAGGGTGTTGCCCGAAGATGCAAGGCAGCCCTCGGTGGACCAGGCTTACTCATTCGACACGTTCAAGCTGTCGGTGGATAGCCCAGTCTCCTCGGATCTCGGTTCCGCGCCCACCCCTGACCTTGCACCATCAGAACCGGAAGCCGCTCTCGACGGCCCGCAGCTGACAGCAGATCTCGCGTCCGAAAGAGCGCCAGATACCAGTCCCGCTCTGAATCCTGATCTCGGGAAAGACACAACTCCGATTCCTGGCCCCGATACGGCCTCGAGTCCTGGCCTTGATTCGGCTCCGGACCGCAGACCTGATACGTCTCCAGATCTCAGCCCCGACACTCCAGTCCTCAAGCCCCACGGCTCTGCGTGCCAGGAGGGAAGCGACTGCGCAGACGGGGTGTGCGTGGGGCACATCTGCTGCAACAGAGAATGCAGCGGCGAATGCGAAGAATGCACGGCAGCTACGGGCGGGGTGTGCTCGTTCAAGACCGGGACCCAGTGCCGTGCCGCCACCGGTTGTATGAATGCTGCGTCCTGTTCCGGTACCTCAGCGAGTTGTCCATCCTCCACGCCGAAACCCGCTGGGACACCTTGCGGAACCATCACCTGTACGGGCAGTACCCAGTCAGGGCCAACCTGCAATAGCACGGGCTCGTGCGGAGCAAGCACGAACAAGGAATGCTACCCGTTTGCGTGCGCCAACGGAACGGGATGCAAGACCTCGTGCACGGTGAATGCTGATTGTGTCAGCGATCATTCGACCTTCTGCGGAGCCAGCGGCACCTGCATGGTCAACTCGCAGTGTTGGCATTCCACCGACGGGACTGCGGCTTCCTCCCTGCTCTGGCAGGTGAATCCGAAGGAACCCAACGATCCGGCTGGCGGCCCCTACGAGCCCGCCTACCACAAGTACAACGATCCCGGGAATACGCCCGACGACGTTTGCGAGGCGCTGACCCTTTGCGGCTTCAGCGACTGGAAGGTTCCGACGATCAGCGAGTTACGTACGCTGATCCGGGATTGCCCGGCCACCGTAACCGGAGGCACTTGCGGTGTCACCGATACCTGCCTCGGGACAACCTGTGACCTCGAATGCGCCGCCTGCGATTCCGGTTTGGGGTCGGGCACCAATGGCTGCTACTGGCCCAGCGGCATCCAGGGCCCCTGCAGCATGTACTGGTCTTCCTCGGCCTACTTCGATGCCGACCGGGAGAGGTACCGGTATCGTCAAGCGGGGTTCTCCAATGGCACTCTCGGACCATGTGACCCAGACGATAGCGGTTTCGTTCGGTGCGTTCGGCATTCGCCGTAGGCGAGGGGTGGCCCAGCGCCCATTTCTGGAGAGACCGCGCTACATGCGCGCGAGGCCGTCGATTCGGTCGCACACGGCCTGGCAGAGCCATTCGTCCGCCCCACAAGCAGCCCGGCGGTTTCTGACGTTCGCTTGTGCCTCGCCATTTCGCACAGAGCGGATCAGCATCTTCTGCTCGACCGAGAACGCGTCGAGGTTACTCGGGTCGAGAGTGCGGGCCAGCGTGAGGTGATGCTGAAAACGCTCTTCCGAGAAGCGCAGCCATGCACCGTCCTCGTCGGAATAGCTCTCGAGCATCGCCTGCAGGTAGTGCTGGACGGCCAGATGCCGGCGATGCTCGGAATTGGGGACCGCAAAATGGCCAACAAGGAAAAGGACGGATAGGAACACGGCGCCTATGGCCAGGCTGCGCCACGCGCGTTCCCTAGCTTTGCCCACAAGCAGGATGGCCCCGCGCACGCTGAGGGGAACCAAGAAGGGCACCCCCAGGGCGCGGTAGCGGGCGGCGTTGAAGAAGATCACCTCGGTAACCAGGGCCGCAGCGACAGGCAGAAGCAGAAGATAGATGAACCTTCGGTCCACGCCGGCCAACCCGAATACCGCAAGCCCCAACATGAGCGAGTACGGCACGTAGGGCAGCTCCCAAACAGGCACGTGCTGCCGCACGGATGAGAAGTTGCACGTCCGTGGGATCTCGTAGTTCGACAGATGCCGCCAAGCCTTTCTGCCCACCTCCGCCAAGGCAGCCCCTGGATGGTCCTTCATATGGCGCAGAGTCTCGGCAAGGAAGGCCGCGTCCGCCGTCGCCTTCCCGGTGCGTGCTTTGAGCCCCTCGGCCAGCAACGACGAGGGGCTGCCATTGTCGACCTCCCAGATGTCCAGGAAGCCGAGCAGGCTGGTCCGGTACTCGGGATGCGGACCATTCCCCCAGTACATGTTCTGCCCGAAGGTATCGCTGACGAGCGACCAGCTTCCGTTGGCGCGATGGTTGTGCAGGATCACGGGGGTCACCAGGCAGACGACGGGCAGCAACAGGGCCAGCATCGCCTTGGCCTTGCCTTGAACAGCTCCGCGCCAGGCCAGAACAGCAAGCCCGGCAGCAAGCAGGACGAACTGAGGTCGGGCGAGGATCGCGAGGCCAGCGGCGGCGCCCACGGCGAGCCATCGGATAGTCGTGCCGCGGCCCTCCCCCGCTCTACGCTCAAACACGGCGCGATCAGCCAGGAAGATGGCCATCGCGGAACACAAGAGCGCCACCGATGAGTCTTCGAGGGACGAGTCGAAGAACATGAGCACCGGGTGGAGGCAGAGAACCGCGAGGGAGATCACGGCCACCTGTTTGCCCATCCTCCGCGCGGCGACGAGGTACACCAGCCAATACGCGATCATGGCCAGCAGGGATTGCACCGCCGATATGGCGATCCGATTGAAACCAACGGTCTTGGCCAGCCCAACGAGGTAGTAGGAAGGCAACGGGGGGCGGAAGTACGCCCGGTCTGACCAGCCGCGATGTCGCTCTGACGCCCAGGTCTTGGGATCTGCCTGCTGGATGTATTGGCTGCCATCCTGGCTGAGCGCGAGCTTGGACGCTCTCCAGGTTTCGGGATGCTCCTGATCGAACCAATTCCAATAGGACCATGCCCCGAATATCCGTAACCCAAGCCCCACAACCAAAATGCCGACGACCCAAACCTGGGCAGAACCCAGCCGGATTGCGGGCCGTGAAATCGAACTGGACTTGGCGCGGGTGCGTTCCATCAACAGGCCGGCCAGTATAACTGCTTCGCGTCCGACTTCATCGGCTCGCCACCGCTACGGTCGTGGTCAAGACGGGCTGGGTGCAGGCTGGTGCCGCAAGACCCCAAGGCGCATCATCATCTGGTTTGGCGGTGATTCGAAACGGGCCACCAACTGGTAGTGACCGAGTATCCAGTTCGCGATGTTGGGCG
>CAZHUY010000429.1:0-3395 GCA_964535465.1 uncultured Myxococcales bacterium | reverse complement strand
GGCGATCCGAGCGAAGCGAGGAGCGCCAAATGCCCTATGCGCAACAGGCTCCTAGGTGGCCGGCGAGATCCAGGGACAGATGCAGCGCAATCAGATCGCCATACGGGCACAGCAGGACATCGCCAAGCTGGACCGCGAGATCACCGAGCACCGCCGCCGCACCAACGCCGAGATCACCCGCCGGGCGCGCGTGAGCGTCACGGCCACGGCGCCGTCAGCCCGCAACCCTGCTCAGTAGGTTGGGCTGGTCGTCAGCTGTTGCCGCGAACCTGATCCTCGTCGTCGTCGCTCAGATAGGCGAAGGTGCGCACCAACTCTTGGATTTGGTCGCGCAGGGCCGGGCTCAGGTCGATGAACTGCACGCCCATGCCCGGATTGATGCTGTCGTGCTTGCGCGGGGGGTTGATCCAGATCACACGGCCCTCGACGTCGATCTGCGGATGCCCCTGCGGACGGAATCGCAGGTTCAACACGGTCCCCGGGGGATGGGGATTCTCGGTCTGGATGAAGATGCCCATGGCCGACAGATCCGTGATGTACGCGAACAGGAAGTTGTCGTCGCAACGGTAGTCCACTTCCATGGACACCATGACCCGACGGTGTTCGCGTCGCTCGGCCCCCCGCCTCCGATCGTGGCGAACCGGCTCCACGCGCCTGCGCCGCTCCTTGCCGTGCATGGCTATTTGATCTCGAGCGTGCCCAGGCGAGCACGATCCGCGCCGTCGTTCTGACCGGCTGTGATCCTCAAGCGCTTGCCCTCGCCTCCAGGCCAGAATCCGATGAACACGGTATAGGTCCCAGCAGGTGTGGTCATGAGAGGAACCTCCACTTCATAAGTATCGCGGATGTACTCGCCGGGCAACCAGTGCTCGGTGGGGAACGCCCCGTTGAGGGGCGAGTGGTCGCCGATGAGGCGCGGCTCGGCCGGGATATCGAAGTGCGCGAAGATCTTGAACCCCGCCGGCGGCTTCTTGTTCACGCGGAAATACAGGGTCAGGGGAATGACCCCAGGGCGACGAATGACCTGCGGGAAATCCGCGCCCACCAACTCGATGGCGTCGGCAAAGGTCGAGCTGGTGACGATGCGGGGCTGCCAGGGCGGCTGCGGGTTGAACCACTCGTAGCGCGAAGGCTGGTTGGCGCCGGGTTCCGTCACCGGCTCAGGCGGCCGTGGCGCCATCCACACGTCCTGCTTCAGCGGGTTGTTGTCGCGCTCGCCCTCACCCAGGCGGTTGCTGAGCAACAGGAAACGCGACGAGCGCGCATCGACGACCGCATAGGGCACGCGCGCCGTCTTGAGGGCGGCATCCAGCGACGCCAGCTCGGCGGTCGGAACCAGCGCGAAGGCTCGCCGACCCTGCTGCAGGAACTCGATGACGCGGCCCTGGCTGGGCAGGTCGGTCATGTCGCTGCGGCTGTAGAACTTCGCACCCTCGCCTTCGACCTTGTAGCGACCGATGGGCTCGCCCGAGCGGGCCAGGCGCATGTACGATTCCAGGGTCGGCTTGAAGGAGAAGTCCCCCGACAGCTTGGGAACGATCATGTGACTCAGCACCAGGGCGAAGATCACCGCCATGGCCACCGCCACCTGGATGCCATAGCGCCCCACCTCGACCACCAGCTTCTCCAGCCAGCGGCGCCAGGGCTTGGCGTTGCCGATATCACGCAAGGCCACCCGCCCCAGGGCCCGGCCGCGCGTGGCGAACCCGGTGTAGAGCCCCGCGCCCACCAGCAAACCTGTGGTCAAGAACATCCAGCCCAACTTCAGCTTGGTCGGCCACTGCACCTTGTTCAGGGTGTGCACCGCGACCAGCTCCTCGGGGGTGAGGACCAGATCGCGCGCCAACACCATGGTGCCGGTGGCCACCAGCAGGCCCAGCACGGGCTCGGCCCGATCGCCCTCCAGGGCCTCGTCCAGCAGCACGCCGACGGCCAGCGCGATGGGGGCCAGGGCGCAGAAGCGACCCTCGCCGGTCATGAACACGAAGACCGTGGACAGGGCGAACCCGAAGCCGGCGAAGACCAGAAGGTAGAGCTGGGCGAAGGTCAGACGCCCCCCGTCCGGATCGTCACCGCCGCCCAGCCGAATCAGGGGACGGCCCAGGGCGAAGATGGCCAGGGCGCTCCACGGGAACAGGCCAAAGCCAAGTTGGCGCACGATGTAGTCGAAGGTCACGCTGGGCGTGCCCGCGCGTGGGATGCCGCCCAGCAGGATCGAGTACTGTCCCGCCACGTTGGCCGTGGTCAGGGTGAGGATGAGGAAAACCAAGCCCACCAACGCAGCCCCGATGAGGGCGAAACCACCGAGCGGATGGGGCGCGAACAGGCTTGCCCCCAAGGTCTTGTCGGCGGGCACATGCTCACCCTGGCCAGGCAGGCTCAGCTTGCTGGCCGCGGGATCGTCGACCGCGCGAGGCCGCAACCCCCACCCGACCATCACCGCCATGACGATGGAGAGCGTGGGCAACACCAGCCCCATGAGGGCCCCGCCCGAGAGCAGGCCCAGCAGCAAGCCGACGGCCGCGATGATCAGATCACGCAGGCGGCGCACGCCGTTGCCCGGCCAAGCCAGGCGGCCAAAACCGCCCAAGGCCAAGGCCAAACCCGCCATGAGCGGCATGTCCGAGGTGAGCTGGCGCGACTCGAGCACGAAGAGCGGCATGCTGGCGAGAGCCAGGGCGGCCAGGACCGCGGCCCGGCGGCGGAACAGACCGGCACCGGCCCAATAAACCGCCAGCATGGTCGCGATCCCGAACAGGGCATTGGACATGCGACCGCCCAGCTCGCTCACGCCGAAGATGCGCATGCCCAAGGCGTTCAACCCCAGGTCGAGGGGCGGCTCGGCGGAGAAGCGCTTGTTCAGGGTCACGTCGAAGAGCGCGTCGGAGCGGGCCATGTCGCGGGCACGCTCGGCCAGCTTGAGCTCCCAGGGATCCCAGAATCCGAACGAGCCCAGGCCCGGCAAGATGAGCACGATGGCGAAAAACGCAACCCACCAGATGGGGGGAATTCGGCGCAGTTTTTCAATGAATTTCATGGCTTTTGAGGGCTGCCGAGGCAGCCGGCGCACTCTAGCAGCGCGCCCGAATAAAGGCCAATGCGGGGATTGACCACGGAAGTCGCAGGCCCCGCGCCCGCCACCCGAGACCAGCACGCGGTGGCCGTGGTCGTGGCCGTGCTAGGCCGAGCGCACCAGGCAGGTTTCGCCGTGGCCCAGAACCGCGAGCTGTTGGCCAAGACCACGCTCCTCGCAGATCTGGCGCAGCCAGCGCAGGGGCTCGTCGAGCGGCTCGTAGCCGAGGGGGAACGAGCCGTGGGCGATGGGGACCAGCAGCTTGGGCAGCCGGCGGCGCAGCAGACGCCACGCCGCCGCGGGCTCGCGCTCGGCCAGCAGG
>CAZHUY010000428.1:0-3417 GCA_964535465.1 uncultured Myxococcales bacterium | reverse complement strand
ACTAGTTGTGATGGCCGCAGCCGTGGCCGTGACCGCCGTGCCCGCCACAGCCAGGCGCGCTGGAGACCAGAGTGCCAGCCGCGAAGGATTGGAGGGCGGCTCCGGCATTGCCAGAAGCTCCCGCGATGACCGCAATCCCGCATCGGGCCAGTCCGTGCAGGGCGCCGCCTCCGATGCCACCCACAATGACGACCGAGACACCGAGGCTGTGAACGAAGCCAGGCATGCTGCAGCCCTCACCGTGTTCGGGCGAGGCCACCGTCCGTGACGTCACGACCTTCCCGTCGGCGATTTCGGCGACGACGAAATAGGGGGTGCGTCCGAAATGGCCGTTCACGTCTCCAGACAATCCGGCGGCACTGTCACAGGCAATGGCAACGAGCTTGGTGCTATCCATCGAGACTCCTCTGCGTCCTCATAGACGAGAAATGCGCGCTCCGCCACAAGGCAACGGCACAGCCATCGCAGCACCTCGGGGTGCCGGTGGATGGTCACTTCTTCTCCGTCTTGGCCTCATGCGCCTCTTCCACCACGTCGATGACGGACTCGGCGGACAGGTCATAGTGGTACAGCCGTCCGTCGATGAAGATGGTGGGCGTGGCATTGATCTTGTTGCGTGCCCCTTCTTGTTTGGCGGCCACCAGGGCCTCTCGGGTCTTGGGATCCGCGGTCGCGCCTTCGAAGGCGGCGCGATCCATTCCCGCGGCCACAGCCCACTCCGCCAGTAGCTTCGGGCAGTACTTGTCGAAGTTCTTGTAGAGAGCGAGCGTGAAGGGCCAGAAGCGCCCGAGCTTGGCCGCGCTGACCATGGCCAGGCCGCCCTCGGTCGAATTCGCGTGCGACTTCAACGGATAGGGTCTGAGATAAAGACGTGCCTTCCCGGACAGAGGGCCTTCGGTGACGGCCTGGTAGAGCGGGGGCACCATGGCCTTGCAGAAGGGGCAGCGCGGGCAAACATAGACCACCACCTCGACGGGCGCTTGCGCCGCCCCCGCGCGCATGGCCTCGTCGAGCGCGATGGTGGCACGTGGTCCGCTGGCCAGCATGGTCTGGGCACGCCTGGTCAGGCTACGCTCCACCTGCTTGCGGTCGTTGCCGGCCTTGACTTGCCTGCAGATGTCCGAGGCCAGGCGAAGCACGACGGGCTTGGCAGGCTTGGCGGCCAGACAACGGGCGAAGGTCTCATCGCAGCCGTCGTAGGGGTGCAGGGACGCGAAGATCTCACGGGCTACGGCCTTGCGATCCGCGGGTAGGGCATCGCACATGGGCGTCTGGGCCCATGCGACGGCAGGACCAGCGAGGAGAACGAACGACATGAGGCCGAGGATGGTTCGTGTTTTCATGGTCTTCCCTACTCCGAAGTGGAAGCGTCGGGGCGCGGCCACCACCTGTCCAGACCGAGCGGTCGTCGATCGAGGACTAGCACATACAGGGCCAAGAGCAGCCAGCCCACGTCGCGTACCACGGTCCGCCACGATATCGGATCCTCCGCCGCTCCTTGCGAGGCGAAGCAACCGCAGGACATGTTCAATCCCTTGAAGAGGGCGATGCTGATGGCGGCGAGGAACATGGCCATCATCCCGCACACCAACAGGGCCGCCGCCCGCGTGCGGAATCCAATGACCAGCATGATTCCCGCGGCCAGCTCGACCCACGGCAGAATGATGGCCATGGGATTGATGAGCACGAGCGGCATGATCTGGTAGGTCGCGATGTCGATGGCGAAGGCCCCAGGCGCGATCAGCTTGTGCCAACAGGCGAGCAGAAAGATCGTCCCGAGGTACAGGCGCGCGGCCAGCGCGAGCACGGCGTGTCCACGCCAGTGGGTGAGCCGCCTCATCGTGGATCTCCGCCGGCGGTCTTGTCGAGCGCTGGGGCACCGCCCGCCACGAAGAAGATGTTACGGATGCCGGCGCCGGCCAACTCGCGCGCCAGTTGTTCGCCGGAATCGGGATCGCCCCCGTCGCCGAACACCACGACGCGGGCTGCGCCTGACGAGGCAATCTTCTTCACCTGGGCGGGCGGCACTGGATCCAGATAGTCGAACGGCAGGTTCATGGCTCCCGGCAAGGAGCCCTTGGCGTGGTCCGCGGGCGTGCGCGCGTCCACCAGCAGGGTGCGTGTGTCGTGAATCTCCGGAGCCTTCGCCGCGAGGGCGGGAGCCTCACCCGTGCTCTCGGCGCAGGGCACCAGGATCTGGTACTCGCTCTTCTGAACCAGCGGAATGCCCTCGCTGGGCCTGGCGAAGTTCACCAGTAAGCCGACGATCGCGCAAGCCAACAGCGTGATGCCGGCGTCGCGAACCACCACGCGCGGCGTGCTCGCCCACCATGAGCCGCTCTCCGCTACTCTCGGCAGGACGAGCTCCTTTGCGCTCCCTCATCCTGGCGGAGCAAGTCCTGCACGCGCTCGCCTGTCTCGGCCTCACCCAAGCGGTAATCGAGGGGGACGTGCCGGGCCGGGGTCGCCGCACGCGGCAGCCAAGGATCAAAGGCGAAGTTCCAGATAAGCTTGGCCAGAATGCGATGGTCTTCGTAGCTGTACGGGGCGGCGCTGCTGTCGCGCTTGGAGAATTCGTAGGTCACTCCCAGCTTGACCCCATTGGCCAACGGAGGTGCGAAGGCGCTGGCTGACACCTTGAACAGCAGGTCGCGACGGGCTGAGGTGGTGTTGGGATCGAAGTACCCTTTCGAGTCCGGGTAGCGGTCGGCGCTGGCCAGGAGCCCCGCGCGCACCGACCAGCGGCGCGGCAGACGCACCTCGGCCGAGGCCAACAGGGATCCGCCATAGAGGCTCCAGGCTTCGTTTCTGGCATGGTGATAACGACCGGAGAGGGCGGTCACGAGGTGAACGCGTGCGCCCAGCGGAAGCGTCGCCCCCACACCGCCATCCAGCTCGAAGCGGCCTCGACCGTATTCGCGGAAGGTCCGCCGGCCGGCGCCTCCAAACACCGTGAGCTGGCGCAGGAGCTCCAGCTCCCACTCGCCGCGGTGGGCATCGAAGAACCAGATGGGCCCCTGTCCGTAGCGGTCGCCGCCGGCCAGCAGGAGCGATTCATAGCGATAGGCCAAGCTGGCACGCGGACCCGATCGCCCCAGGATGACCACCGGTCGCACGTCGAGCATGAGGAAGCTCAGGTCTTTCCCTTCCTCGGCGGAGAACCCCAGGCCATGGGCTTCGACATCCAGCGCCGGTCTGATCCAAGAGCGCATGGGCGGTGCAAGGCGCATGAAGGCCGAGGTGGCGAGCACCGGGCTGGGCGCGCCGCTCCCCTGCGCCACGGGATCCACCGGCGAGCCGGCCAGCGCGTTGCTGGTATACCCTGCGGCCACATCCAGTCGACCCGACAAGGGCGGGAGCGATCCAGGATCGACGGAGTCACGCAGCCGCGCTATGGCCGCGCGATCCTCGGCATAG
>CAZHUY010000427.1:0-3421 GCA_964535465.1 uncultured Myxococcales bacterium | reverse complement strand
CCTTTCTTTCCACCCATGCGGACGCGAAAAGGACACTCCGCCGCCTGTCTGCGCAGTGGGTACCGAGTTCCCCGCGCCCGTCTGGGAATTTCTCCATGATCCCAGACGGGCGCGAGGAGCGTTCTGCCGACCCCTCGGTACCGAGAAGGCACAAATCCTCGTGTGAGTCATTGGCCCTGGAGCGAAATACGCTAGAGGAGAATCCAGCCGATCATCGCAGAGACGCGCGCCTCATCTTCCTTTGCGGGAACACCCGCGTGCATTAATACGGTTCCCCCCTGAAGGCGATGTCCCTTCTGGATCGCGCTTGGACAGACGTAACACGACCTCGCTTACTCTCCGAGAATCAGGAATCTTCGGACGTACCGCCCCCAGCACGTCACGACCAGACGATGCCCGGACAAGACCTGTTTGGCGTGACAGGTCCCATTGTTTGTCGTCTTGAGGTTCAGACCCCAGAGCTTGTGGCCATCGGGGGCGAAGGCCACAAGATAGGTTTCGGTCAACGTGTTTCCCCCTCTCTGCAGCACGAAACCGACGTAGGCGTTTCCAGCATCGTCAACCAGGGCTGCGTTATCCAATCGATCCAGGACAGGGTAGTACCCGTCGCTGCCTAGGGCCGGCCATTTGGCATCTCGCATGAGGGTAGGATCGTCATAGATAACGGTGCCGACACCCTTGCGATCGTAGACGCGGAGCACGTAGTTGAGCCCGCCATCTTGGGTCGCATCTTTCTCATAGGCGAGGTAGCGGCCATCGGGGGTCGCTGCCAGGAATCCCCAACTGGACAAAGCCCGATCTTCGACGACGTTGCCGTCTTGGTCGATGTGCACCACCCGATCGGTATAGGTGAAGCCTGGGAAGATGACGTCGCCGACCGTTGTGACGAAGGTGCGAAAACCAGGAGCGGGGGTGACGGCAGGAAAGCCAAAGCCGCGCGCCGAAGTGTCGGTACGAGGATCCCACCAGTCGAAGCGCTGGTTGTAGGCCCCAGAGTTTTCGCCGAGAAAGAGGGCAAAACGCTGCCAGCGCTCGCCAAAGGCAAAGCCCGCTCGCATTCGGACGCTGGTACCCGCGGTGTCGAACACGGCAGTGCGCGCCGGATCACCCTGCATGGCCATGGCGAGAGCAACCGTATGGTCACCCAGCTGACGCAAGTTCAGGGTCGAGGTGTATGCAAGCGAGCTTGCATGCATTGACACATCCGAAAGCTCGACCAGGGGCGAGAGGGTCCCTGTCGCCGGATCAAGCTGCTCGACAATAGGATGCATCATCGAGCTGGGCATGGCCTTCTCCCTGACTACCAGAATCTTGCCGTCGTCTGTGACCAACGAACGTGGCGAAGGTCCATCCGGATCGGGGCCAATGCTGCATGAGTAATAGGGCGGATCCTGATAGCGGCAGGTGCCCACCGGGAGATCGGGTACCGGTTTGATGTCGCCTCCGACCACCGTCTGCATGTTGTAGTTGTAGTCGTAGATCGCCACGCCCGGGTCTGGATAGGTGATGCTGGTTCGGAATGTGGTGAGCACGTCGCCGCTCGGAGTCTCCCAATAGCTGCCAAACTGCAATTCCGAGATGAACAACTGGCGCGGCACTTTCTGCGGTCCCACGCGCGTCCGCACCGGGGCCACGTCGCTCCACTGAGGCGCGGTACCAGCATCATTCCCGGTCGAGCCTGCGACGACAGCTGCGTCTACGGAGGTTGTGACGGAACCCGCGCTGACTCCGCCCCCGGTGGACGATCTGATGCTGCTTCCCAAGGAGCTTCCGGCAACGGCTGTCAATCCAGCAGCAGCACCAGTCGACAGCGTCCCTCCCATCGGCGTGGTGCCGCCCGTCGCGCCACCAGCCGCCGACCATGTGCCGCCTTCGGCCGTCAGCCAGGCGCCGCCCGAAGCCGGCGCCCCGCCTCCACCTATAGCCGCGGTATGGCTCGACACACCACCGGTGCCGGGTAAACCTCCGTCCGGCAACGTGATACCGCCGCCAGCACCTGGCCCGCCGTTCGCCGGCATCGCATCCGTCGGTTTTGATAATGCTTTCGAGCTGCAACCAGCCAGTGCAATGAGTAGCCAGACAGCGTGCCGTGCAATCATCATCGGATGATGCGCTTCATGACGATCGGGAGCAATGCCGGGCGGGTGCCGCTGCCTCGCATGTCGCGGGAGTTCCGAAAGCACTTGCTCCAGCACGACTCCTCCACCGGACTGCTGATCAATCAGGTCAATCAGCTGGCCTTGAGGAAGCGCAGCAACGATACCTTTGAGGCCGGCACCAGCGCGACCGACGGTACGCCGCTCGTCCTGCTGAAGAACATCGATGGCACATATTCCTTCGTGCTCGACGGCGGTGCGAAACTGGGGCTCGGTACCGGCAACTGTATTCAGGGAGCGCTGTTCGTGAGTGTGCCGGCCGGTAGCACGGGCTACCAGACCAGCTTCGCCTTTTCCCGACCACGCCCCCAGCCACCGGCGGAGCCGGCGGCGCTCCCTGCAGCTGCGAGGCATGAGCCTTTTCTGGAGCCAGTGGAGGGGCCAGTACTGGAATCGCGAGGACGTGACCGTCGTGCGCGCCCCCATGGGAGTGGAAACCACTGTGGACGATATCCTTCAGCCCGCCTATCTCGATGCACCCGACGCGAACCTGGCCTTGTTGCGGACCGTGGTCGATGCGGCCATCGCCGACGGCATCTACCTCATCATCGATTGGCATGACCACAATGCCCCCTTGCACCCGGAGGCGGCCACGAGCTTCTTCGCCAGCATGGCCCAGCTCTGCGGCGCATACCCAAACGTCATCTACGAGATCTTCAACGAACCCCTGCCCACCTATGATTGGACGACCATCAAGTCCTATGCGACCTCCGTGGTGGCGAGCATTCGTCAGTACGATCCGGACAACCTCATCGTCGTGCCCACACCCAGATGGGACCAGGACGTGGACATCGCGGCCGCGGATCCCGTCGCCGGTTCGAACCTGGCATACACAATTCACTTCTACGCCGGAGAGGCCAGTCATCAGGCGCCGCTGCGGGCGAAGGTGCAGAAGGTGCTGGCGCTCGGACTGCCGCTCTTCGCCACCGAGTGGGGCGTGACACCCAAGACCGGGCTGCGCCTGGTCGTCCACCGGCGAGGCGATTCGACCTCCACCGGTTATTGTGCGTTGATCACCTCGGGCACTTTCGTGTCGTTCTCCTCGCTCAACACCGCCTGTTGGGACGACAGCGGCACCCGCCTCATGGCCAGCGACGTAAGCAAGGTCGACCGCATCGGGATCCAGGTGCCGTCCGGCCCGTCGCGCATTACGCTCAACAAGCTCTGCCTGACCTCCATCACGTTCAAGTGACCTCGGTTCGGATCGCTCCGGCTAAATCATCGTTCATGATTCTGGAACACCCGGGCTCAAGCGGCGGCTCGAA
>CAZHUY010000426.1:0-3425 GCA_964535465.1 uncultured Myxococcales bacterium | reverse complement strand
AAAACTCTCCTTCCAAGATCTCTCTGGCACCTCCTTAGGGGCACCTCCTTAGGGGCACCTCCTTAGGGCAATCGATGGCGGACGCTACATCGCGTAGTAGCGGATGGTTACGTTGCCATTCCCTGCGCCCTTGAGATCGATGAGCGTGGGGCAGGCTGCGCTGATGCCGTTGATGAAGAAGCTCTGCCAGTCGGCCGTGATGGTCCCGGAGCCCTTGGTCGCGCCGCAGTTGGTGGTGATAAAGGGGGCCGGGTAGGCGCCCGGGGTCATGTTCTGCAGCTGCATCTGTCGGGTGCCCCACCAACTCGGGTACTGGGTGACCTTGAGGCAGCCGTCGTTGGGGACGGTGATGGTTGTGCCAGGGACGCCCATGTCCATGGCCGTCGCCTCGCTACACGAGGACGGCTTGACCAGCTCCAGCTCGTATTGGAGCGTGTCCCCTCGGAGGACTCGGCTGACCAGAGGATCGGGGAAGTTCGGGTCATGGACTGGGGGATCGGGTTGGGTGTTGAAGACCACCACGTAGGACGTGCCCGACGGAAGATCCACCACGGTCCCTGGATCGGGGCAGCGCACGGGGATGATGGGCAAGGGGTCGTCCGGCGACGCGAGACAAAGCGCCGGAGACAGTCCTGCCCCGCCCGACGGCAGGGCCTTGACACGGACCGCGCTGGCGCCCGTCGCCTCTTTGTTGATGAGGTAGAAGTCCTTCTCACCATAGCCAATCCAACCGGTGACCCTGCTCTCGGTCAGCCAGTACTCGTCCCCGGAGAAGTAAGCATCGGTCACCGACAAGACCTCCGCCGAAGAGAGGGTCCCGGTAAAGAGCGGGTCCCAGTCGAGGCGGGTCGTGATCACGTCACCAGGATCCACAGGATTGTTGATCAAAAGCGTGGCCCTGCCGTACATCGAGCGCGGCGCGATGGCTTCGCCATAGATCTCCCAGCGTGACGTGAAATCTGATTCGGTGGAGAAACCTTTGGGATCCGTCGCATCGAAGACATACCAGTGATCCGAATCGCTTGCGATCGGGCCTCCCGACTCCGTTCGTCCCCCGTGGTGCGGGAGATCGGGGACATAGGCCTCCATGAAGTAGTGAGGGCTCCACCCTCCCAGCCCCGAAGAGAAGGCAGAGATAGGCCGCGAAACGATGCCACCGGCGCGCGCCAGGGCGGTCAAGATCGTGGCGTAGTCATAGCATTCGGCCCCCATATGACCGGGGATCACCCCGCCGGGCTGGCCCGCGGCACGCGCTTCGTCGGCGGTGAAGTCCGGAATACCTCCTGGCCCGAAGAAGCCTTCCGACGAATCAGAGAACATACCGCGATGGGTATAGCGCAAACGCTGGCTCACGAGGCGGTAGAGCCGCCGCATCGACTCGAACTCGGAGGCGGTTCCATCGGCGGCCGCAATAGCGTAATCGAGCATCGAGAAACCGTCCGTTGTTTGGGTCCTGCGGAACGCAGCCGTCAGCTTCATGTCGATGGAGTAGCCGGAGTCGGCGTAACCCTCGTACAGTGCCGTGAAGTGATCGCGCGCGTTGTCCTGGTCCGCGCCGTAGTCTCCACCAAACGTCATACCGTCCTCGTCTTCGTCGTAGGCGTAGGTCTCGACCTCTTGCTTGCTGAGACCGTACCCAACCAGCGGATAGGGATTGTGGATGACATAAAAAAGCACATCCGCCCCGATGGGGCTGCCGTTGGGCGCGGTCACGTGCAAGACGTATCGGCCGACCGGCGCGTCCGCCGGCACGGCCACGATCCAGTGTTCACGGTGGCGCGCCGAAAAACCCGCGGCGGTCATGATGCCGCCCAGGTATTCACCCGCCGTGCTACGCCACGCGGGCCAAGTGAGCGTGGTGCCGCTGCCGAGAGCATGGATCTGCAGGGTCGCGTTCAACCAGGGGCCGTTCAGGCCCGGGTCCTCCAGCGCGACGGCAAAGACGGTGCCGCGACGGATGGGCGGTGGACGAACCCCGACGACCAGAGAGGACCCTTGTGCCAGCGCGACCCCCTCGTTCCAGGCATCGTAGTCGCCGGTGTGCATGCTGCCACGGTACAAGATCTGGGTTGGCGCCCACTCGGTCTTGCCGGTGAGGGTGTCGAAGCTGTCCTCGTTTGCGCCGAACCACAGGTAGGAAGGATCCGCGCCGCTGGCGGTGAACGAAAACTGGAGCGTGTGCGAACCAGCCGAGAGCCGACCCAGTGGGTAGTTGAAGGGGCCCTGATCGAAGCCGCGCCTATAGAGCAGGTGGTTATCGAGGGTCACGTTGTCGATGTACGCGTACTCGCCGCTCTGCGCGCGGCGGTAGGCGCCACCTTTGAAAAAGGCAGGGGAGGCGGCCTCCACCGCGAGGTTCGCGCTCACCTGAACATTGGCTCCGGACGGGTCGCACCAAGACA
Organism: uncultured Myxococcales bacterium; assembly: GCA_964535465.1. Taxonomy (GTDB): domain Bacteria; phylum Myxococcota_A; class Polyangia; order Fen-1088; family Fen-1088; genus Fen-1137. The sequence goes on along the minus strand of CAZHUY010000426.1, from coordinate 1,023 downwards.
TCTTCAGGGGATTCGTGGCGCTGTCGAAAGCCCGGATCGAGAGCGTGCGACCCGCGTTTGGCGCGTCATACTCGAAATCCAGCCGATACCAGCCCGCTTGCGACGAGTCCAAGGTGTACACATGCTGGCCGGAGCTGTTCGACCAGTTGGTCGAGCTCTCGTCGGCTTCGCCAGGATGGGTGGTCAACCGCACCGCCGTGAACAGATGACTCGGCTCGACCGTGCCGCCCGAGTTCGTCGCCCGGAGCTCGAAGGAGATCGGCTCACCGGTGGTGTCGGGCTGGTACACATGCACCGCATGAGCGAACGTGCCCGTGCCGGGAAAGGTCTCCTGGATCGAGGTGAAATACACCAGCCCGGGCGTCTTGAGCTGCCGCGGGGACGCGAGGGTCATGGCGAGGATTTCATCCGGCAGCGTGAAGGCTTGCCGCACCTCGTCCGTCGGCGCACCCCCGACGGCACGGTCGCCATCGACACAGCCGAGCAAGGCACCCGCCCCCAGCACCGCCAGGGCTGACACCGGGGACACGATTCTCTTCATCTTCCGAGTGATGGTCATGTGCAGGTTTCCTTTTCCACAATGGCTCCGCGACGCAGAGAGGCGGCAGTATCTCACAAGCTCGGCAAGCGTCTATCGATCCCTTCCGGGCCGATAAGAAGGGCTTTAAAACCCGCGAGAGCCGCGCTGGTTGGCTGCGCCGGAATATTGGGGTGGGCTTTGCCTCCCCGCCGATTCCTGGCAAGCTCCTGCCACCGCCCGTGTCTCTGCAGGCTTTTCTCTCCACCCTTCCGGTGTTCGTTCTTGGCTCTGGTGCCAGTCTGGCGGCCAGCGTGGGAACCGGGCTCGGCGCCTTGCCGGTCTTGTCGATCAGCCGCGTCTCGCTGCGGGCGCAGGACGTGCTGCAGAGTATCGCCGCCGGCATCATGCTGGCGGCCACCATGTCATCGCTGGTGCTGCCCGGCGTGGCGGCGGGGGCCCGGCTCTTCGGATCGCGGCTGGCTGGCGCCTCGGTGGTGGCCACG
>CAZHUY010000425.1:0-3453 GCA_964535465.1 uncultured Myxococcales bacterium | reverse complement strand
GAGCGTGTCGAGCTGGCCTGTGGTGATGGCGATCTTGGGCATGCTGGTCCATCGACCCTCGTGGTCACCGTCGCTGGCACTCCTGGGTAGTCGTAGTGACGGCCGCTCGGGCGTGCTGGTCGGCTCGCTGGCCCAGGTGTTGGGAATGGGGTTGTCCGTGCACGGGGTCACCAGCGAGGCGGAAATGGTGATCTGTCGTCGCCACTTGCCCAGTTGCATGACCAAGGGGAAGTCGGTGCCCACCGGGACGTCGTCGAGAATGAAATGCCCGTCCGCGTTGGTCAGCGCCGTGGCGATGGGTTGGCCCGAGACGTCCGCGTCGCATGACGTGCAGGACGGGGCGCCTGACAGGATGGGGCTCAGCTCGGCGTTTGGGATGGATACGATGACGTTGTAGAGAGGGTTCTTGCCCGCCGGATCGTAGACCGTGCCGCTGATGCTGGTGGTGGCGCCGCCGTCGCACGTGGCGCGCATGAGGCACAGGCCGGTGCAGGGATCGCAGACGTTGGGGGACACGGCGCCGCAGACGATCCCGGACGAACATGTGGCCGAGCAGTTCTGCGTGCCGCCGCAGTTGTCGCCGATGGCGCCACAGTATTGCTGAACGCCGGCGTCCGTCTGGCACGCGGTCTTCACGCAGCTTGCTCCGCCCACGCAGACGTTGTGGGAGCCGCACACCCAGCCGTTGCCCGCCGCCGAGCAGTCGGTCCCGCAGTCGAGCGAGCCTCCGCAACCATCGCCGACGGTCCCGCAGTAGCGTCCCCCTGCTGGTGTGCAGGTGAGCGGCGTGCAGTTGGCGGCGGGGCCGGCCTTGCACAACCCGTCCTGGCAGGTCCAGCCCGGCTTGGCGCAGGTGCTCCCGCACTGCACGGTGCCGCCGCAGCCATCGCCGATGGTGCCGCAGTATTGATCTCCGTTGGCCGTGGTGCAGGCGAGCGGCGTGCAGAGGGCGCTGGGGCCGGCCTTGCACAAACCGTTCTGGCAAAGCCAGCCCGGCTTGGCGCAGGTGGCGCCGCACGCGACCGATCGACCGCAGCCGTCGCCGATGGTGCCGCAGTACTGATCGCCGCTGGCCGTGGTGCAGGCGTGGGGTGTGCAGCTGGCGCTGGGGCCAGCCCTGCACAGGCCCTCCTCGCATTGCCAACCGGCCCTGGGGCAGGTGGCGCCGCACTCGAGCTGGCCGCCGCAGCCGTCGCCGATGGTGCCGCAGTACCTGTCGCCGCTGCTGGTGTCGCACGTCATCCGCACGCAAGCGGGCGGTCCCTTGCACATGTTCTCGCTGCACACCCAGCCGGGTTTCGTGCAGGTGGTTCCGCAATTGAGGCTGCCGCCGCAGCCATCGCCGATGGTGCCGCAGTACTGGTCGCCGATGGCGGTGGTGCACGTCGCGGCCGTGCACATCTCAGGGCCGCCCTTGCAGATGTGGTCGGCGCCGCAGGTCCAGCCCGCGGGGCACGAGTCGCCGCATTCCAGGGTGCCGCCGCAGCCATCGCCCACGGTGCCGCAGTAGTGGTCGCCGCTGGCCGCGGCACAGGTCAGGAGCGTGCACGCCGGTGGTTCCCCTTTGCAGACATGGTCGGCGCCGCACGTCCAACCCGGCGGGCACGAGTCGCCACATTCCAGAGAGCCGCCGCAGCCATCGCCCACGACGCCGCAGTAGTGGTCGCCGCTGGCGGTGGTGCAGGTCAGCTTGCTGCACACCTCGGGCGGGCCCTTGCACAGGTGGTCCTCGCAGACCCAGCCCGGCTTCGAGCAGGTGGCCGGACAATCCAGCGTGCCGCCACAGCCGTCGCCAATGGGGCCGCAGTACTCGCCCCCCGTGGCGGTCTGGCAGGTGGCGGGGATGCAGGCAGGCGGCGCGCCCACGCACACGTTGTCGACGCAGGCCCAGCCCGCGGGGCAGTCGGCGCCGCAATCGAGCGTGTCGCCGCAGCCGTTCCCGATGGTCCCGCAGTAGCGGTCGCCGCTGGCGGTGGTGCAGGTCTTGGGCGCGCACACCGAGGCGTCGCCCTTGCACACGTTGTCGACGCAGGCCCAGCCCTCCGGGCAGCTGTTGCCACACTCCAAGGTGCCGCCGCAGCCGTTGCCGATGGTGCCGCAGTAGTGATCCCCGCTGGCCGTCACGCAAGCCAGGGCCGGGCACACCGAGGCGCTGCCCACGCACAGACTGCCGATGCAATCCCAGCCGGGTTGGCAGGCGCCGCAATCGAGCGTGTGGCCGCAGCCGTCCCCTATGGAACCGCAGTACTTGTCGCCCGTGGGCGCCTGGCAGGTGGTCGCCGCGCACACCGTGGAATCGCCCTTGCAGATGTGGTCGTCGCCGCACGTCCATCCCGGGGTCGGGCACGTGGCGGGACAGTCCAGCTTGTCGCCGCAGCCGTTGCCGATGGTGCCGCAGTAGGCGCCGCCGCCCGCCAGGTTGCACTCGGTCAGGCAGTTGTTGCCGACGCAGAGATTGTTCCTGCACTCTTGCCCCGCGGGACAGTCACCACAGGCCAAGGTGTTGCCGCACGCATCGCGGAGCGTGCCGCAATAGCGGGCGTTGGAGGTGGTGCAGAGCAAGTCTCCGCACCGCCCGCTGCCCCCGTCGCTGTTCCTGGGCTCGGGAACCCTCACGATCTCCGTGCTGCTGCCGGCGCGCGCGCCCCCGCCCCCATCCACGCCCATGTCGATGCTCCCGCCGGACACGCCGGACACGGGCGCGTCGCCTAGATCATCGCTGCAGCCCATGGCTCCGAGGGCCAGCACCGCGACCACGTACGAACCAACCGAACCAAAACTCACCTTTGCCATGAGGCCTCCGGAGGAACCACATCGGCCCGCGAGGGGCGTTCTGAACACAAGTCTGCCTTGATGGTAGCCACCGATTGCAACTTTTTGCAAGGTAAAAAGTGTATTGGGGCTCTCAAATCATCAAGGGGAAAAGGTAATCCGTTGTGGGCTCGGAGCGGGAGCGGGTTCGCGCTGTGGACCGTGGTCGCACCCGGCACAGACACGTGCGAGCGCGGGCGTGGGTCTGGCCAGGTGGGCGTGGGCCTGCCGGTCAGCGCCGCTCTCGGCGTTTCCAGGGCACAAAAAAAAACGAGGGGTCGATGGGACCCCTCGTCTTGGTCAGTCGGCTACGTTCCGGCTAGGGAATGTAGATGTCGGGCGGCGGTTGGGCGGGCGGCGGGGCCGGCGGCGGAGGTGGAGGCGGAGGCGCCGCGACGGGCGGAGGCGCGGCCGCGGGCGGCACCGAAACCGGTGGCGACGCCGGCGGAGGCGGCGGAGGCGGCGGCGCCGGCAAGGCCGACGGCGGCGGAGGTGCCGCAGGAGGCGGCGGAGGCGCGGCTGCCGGCGGCACCACGGCCGCAGGAGGCGGCGGAGGCGGCGGCGGGGCCCCGGCGGCCGGCGGCGGCGCGGCAGGCGGCGCCGGCGGCGGTGCGGGCGGCGAAGCCGTTGGCGGCGCGGCCG
>CAZHUY010000424.1:0-3482 GCA_964535465.1 uncultured Myxococcales bacterium | reverse complement strand
GCTTTGGACGCAGGGAGTCCCTTGATGTACCATCGATCAGCACGACCCTGACATCCCCCCTTGGGCTGGATACCGTGGATGACGTCCGCTACGAGGCACGCCTCACATGGGATTTGGCCCGACTGGTCTTCAGCCACGATGAACTCGCCGCCCAATCACAATCGATGCACATGGCCGAGATGAGACGCGACATCGAGCTCACGGTGAGTCGGCTCTACTTCGAGCGCCGGCGTCTTCGCCTCGACGCTGTCTCAGCCAGCGCGGGTGAACGCACCCTCAAACGTGAACTGCGCCTGCGTGAGATCGAGGCTGAGTTGGACGCCCTCTCGGATGGTGGCTTCTCCCAGTGCACGGCCGGAAGAACCATCGGACAAGGAGACTCATGAGCGACAACGTGCGCCGCCACCCTCGATTCACGGTCGATGTGCAAGCCAACGTTCGCACCAACGAAGCCAAGCTACCCGCACGCACGCGCGATCTCTCTCGCTCCGGCATATGCCTCATCACCACCCACCCGCTCGCTCCGCGCGACGAGCTTCTCATCGATCTCATTCTCCTCATCGGTCCCTCCTCCGCCTCCGAACCCCTGCCCTTGCGCGCGCGGGTCGTTTGGTGCACGCCCATTTCGCAGGCCTTCCAAATCGGGGCCATGTTCGAAAAGCTCAGCAAGAAGGAGCAGTCCTTCTTGGAGATGTTCTTGCGCTACCTGGATGGCACCATCTTGCCGGCCGGCACCGAAATGGAATCCATGGACGCGGAATCCTCTGCGCGCGAACCCGCGCCCGAGATCAAAGACGATCCCTTTCGGAGATCGTAAGCCTCAGCCAGCTTGCGCGATGATGGCGTCTGCCACGCGCGCGCCGTCGAGGGCCGAACTGACGATGCCGCCCGCATAGCCTGCGCCCTCACCCGCTGGATACAAGCCAGCCACGGTCGTAGATTGCAGGCTCACGGGGTCGCGCAGGATCCGCACGGGTGAACTGGTGCGCGTTTCCGCCGCGATCATCACCGCTTGATCGTGAATGAAGCCCGGCATGTTGCGCCCTATGACGGCCAATCCCTCACGCAGGGCCGCCGTAATGAAGGCGGGAAAGATGTCATCAAAGCCAGCATGTTGAAGGCCGGGGTGATAGCTGGAAGGCGGCAGACTTCCCCCAGCGCGGCCATTCAGAAAATCGACCAGGCGTTGCGCCGGCGCACGAAAGCCGCCCCCACCACACCCGAAGGCAGCCTCCTCTATTCGCCTCTGAAAATCGATTCCCGCCAACGGCCCCTGCGCCTGGGGACCAAAATCAGCCGACAGAACCGGAACCACCATGGCCGCGTTGGCGTAGGGAGAATTCCGTTTCGCCAGGCTCATTCCGTTGACGACCTGCCCATTCACCTCGGTCGCGGCCGGCACAATCCAACCACCTGGGCACATGCAGAAGCTGTACACGCTGCGACCCGCCCCGTTCGCGCGAACCTCATAGAAGGCCGGCGGCAGCTTCGGATGCCCAGCCGCACGACCGTATTGAATGCGGTCGATCGCGGCTTGTGGGTGTTCCAATCGAACTCCCACCGCGATGTCCTTGCGTTCGAGAGCAAGCTCGGCGCTCGCGGCCCACGCGTACACGTCGCGCGCCGAGTGTCCCGGAGCCAACACGAGCACATCAGCAGGAATCTCGCCTGCACTCGTCTTGCTCGCGCGCACGCGCCCGTGCTCGCTGTGCACACCGAGGAACTGACACTCGAACTGATAGTGCACGCCCAAGGACTGCAGATGCATCCGCAGCTTTTCCAGGAGCTTGGGCAAGCGATTGGATCCGATATGGGGTCGCGATTCGAACTCGATCTCCTTCGGCGCCCCCAGCATCACCAGGTCGGCCAGGATTTCGGCGACGCCCTCACGATCCTTGCTGCGCGTGTAGAGTTTTCCGTCGGAGTAAGTGCCCGCTCCACCCTCGCCAAAGCAGTAGTTGGATTGCGGGTTCAAACGTCCTCGATTCAATTCAGCCAAATCTCGTCGACGGGGTTGCACCTGTTTCCCCCGCTCAATCACCGTCGACATCACTCCAGCTTCCGCCAGGCGCAACGCTGCCCAACTTCCCGCAGGCCCCGAGCCCACTATCACCACGCGAGGAAGCGTGCGACCTGTCGGCCACAGCGCGTGCGCACGTCGTGGAGCCACCATGAGGCGCTCGCCCACCTGCGCGACTTCGACACGCATACGAAAGCCAATGTGTCGATCCTTGCGCGCGTCCAACGATCGCCGCAGCACCCGCATCACGCCCACACGCTTTTCCGGCCAGCCCAAAGCGCGCGCCACTAGTCCCTGAAGACCTGCGTCTCGCGCTTCCAGTGGAACGAATATGTCGACGATCTCACTCATGTTTTCATCGAACGAATCATTTCACGTTACGGGAGAACACATGCTCTTTCCATGTTCAAGGATTTCTTTCTTGACTACGGGCCCCTCGCCCAATAAACATCTCCGCTTCGACCACACAATTCGTTCCTGGCACGCTGCTGGCATGCTGGTGAACGCGGCCGGATTGCCCAGGTCGCTCCACAAATCCACAAGTCGCGAGGACTTCCGCCTTGTCGCTTCGAATCGGTCATAAGAAAACCCGCGGTGTCGCCGCCGTCTTCGCCGGCGCGCTGGCCCTGCCTGCAGCCGCGTCGGCTCCCCAAGCTCCGCATGCGGACGGCAAATCGGCCTCCACCATAGTCTCCCCCGCTGCCCCATCTTCCGTGCCCAACGAAGAGTGTCTGGCCAGCACGATATGCGAGATCAAGGATCGCGTGCGTTGGCGATCGGCGGCGTGGAAGCCGCAGTTCTGTCAGAAGATCGCGCACGCGGTTCTGCAATCGTCCGAGCGTCATCAGATCCCACCCGCTCTCATTCTGGCCGTCATGATCAACGAGAGCGACATGAACGAGAACACCTTCCGCGCCACCGTCCGCAACGGCGCCATCTACGCGAAGGATGGCGGGCTGATGGGGATCCGCTGCATCGTCGACAAACAAGGGCGATGCACCAATGCCCACGTGCGCGGGATGCACTGGAAGCAAGTCATGGAACCCGCATCCAACATCGAGTTGGGAGCGCGCATTCTCGCTCACTATCGCGATGGTGGCGGTAGCACATCCACGACGGTGCGTACGCGCAACAGCCAAGGCAAGCTCGAGACGCGACAGAAGACCGTTCCCTGCCTTCACAAGACACACGCCTACTGGGCTCACTACAATCACGGGCCACGCTACATCGATCACGGCTCCGCCCGTCACTATCCCCATCGCATCGGCGTCCTCTACTACGCGCTCGCGCGCACCCTGAACGCCGACACCACCGAGGTCACCAACACGCGCTTGACCGTGATCGATCCCGGGAAGCGACCGCGCACCTACGATCGTCCGATCGAGGCACGCTACCAGAAACTCTGTCAGACCATTCGCGACTGCAAGTCGGCCTGCACCGGCCCCGCGACCGCTTCGCTGAA
>CAZHUY010000423.1:0-3497 GCA_964535465.1 uncultured Myxococcales bacterium | reverse complement strand
ATCGCCGGGTAGCTATGTCCGGAACAGATAACCGCTGAAAGCATCTAAGTGGGAAGCTGACCTCTAGATCAGGAATCCCGAGGCGCAAGCCTCCTAAAGGCCCGTTGAAGATTACAACGTTGATAGGCCGGGGGTGGAAGCGCTGCAAGGCGCGGAGCTGACCGGTACTAATCGGCCGTGCGGCTTGATCACCATTATTTTTACTGTTCCCAGGTCCAGTCACTGGCTGGGACAGCGCGGACTGCCGCTTGTGATTTCGAGGTCGAAGCTCGGTGAACGAGCACGACTCGGATTCAAAACGAGCTCGTATGCTCAAGACACCAAAAGGTTTCCGGCGGTCATACCGGAGGGGCCACACCCGATCCCATCTCGAACTCGGAAGTTAAGTCCTCCAGGGCCGATGGTACTGCAGGGGGAACTCTGTGGAAGAGTAGGTCGCCGCCGGGATTATTTTGAGGGCAGGAAGGCAAGTCCTTCCTGCCCATTTTTTTTGCCTGCGGCCCGTCCGATCGGTCGGCGATCTGTCAGAGCGCCGGGCTAAGGCTGGACCGGCTTGAGGCGAGCCATTTCTCGGCCGAAGTGCTGGGCGATGAGGTGCTCGATGCAGTAGGTCGAGCCTTTGAGGCGTCGCCTTTCGCACAAGACCTTGCGGCAGGTCTGTTTGCCCTCCTTGAGCTCGCCCAGGTGTTCGGCGAGTCGAGCCAAGCAGTAGGCGCGCATGGTCGTGGCGCGATCGAGATCTTTCAGCCTGCGCGCGTCGGCAGGGTGTGGCCGGCACATGATGGGAGTGGATTCGATTCCCTCAGGCCATATCGCGACCCAAGCGTCTCCGCAGCCAGGGCACTCACGAAGTTCCTCCCACTCGGCAGATTCGACGACCGGCCAGCGCAAGATGTTGTCGTCTTCCAGGCGGAACCAGTCGGGGCATTTGGCGCAGGGGCAATCGCGTTTCGCGTGGCGCGCGTCAGTCACGGGGTGGGACTCATTCGGCAAGGTAGGTGTTCCAGAAACTCACGGCAGACTATACTCTGCCGCCATGTCCGCGTCTCAATCCGAAATTCTCAATGTCCTGCGCGAACGCGGCTTCGTACAGCAGATCAGTGACGAAGCCGGGCTGATCGCCTTGCTGCGCAAGGGGCCGATTTCCTTTTATTGCGGTTTCGATCCCACCGCGTCCAGCCTGCACGTTGGCAGCATGATTCCGCTCATGGCGCTGGCCCACCTGACGCGCGCGGGGCACAAGCCGATTGCCTTGCTGGGGGGCGGGACGGCCATGGTGGGCGACCCCAGCGGAAGAACCGAGTTGCGGCAGATGATGACGGTCGAGACGATTCAGGACAATCGCCGTCAGATCGAGCCGCAGGTGCGGCGTTTCCTTGGGGATTCCGCGTCGGCCCTGGTCGTGGATAACGCGGAATGGCTGGTTCCGCTCAACTACCTGGAGTTTCTGCGCGACGTGGGACGGCATTTCAGCGTCAACCGCATGCTGACGGCCGAGGCCTATCGTCAGCGCATGGAGAAGGGGCTCTCGTTCATCGAGTTCAACTACCAGATCCTGCAGGCTTACGACTTTCTGGTGCTCTTCCGGCGGCACGGCTGCGTGTTGCAGGTGGGCGGGGACGATCAGTGGGGCAACATCCTGGCGGGTACCGACCTGATTCGCAGGTTCCACCAGGCGGAGACCTACGCGCTCACCTTCCCGCTCATCACGACGGCTTCGGGGGCCAAGATGGGCAAGACGGCGGCGGGCGCGGTTTGGCTGTCCGCGGAGCGGACCAGTCCGTTCGACTTTTATCAGTACTTCGTCAACGTCGACGACCGGGACGTGGTGCGCTTCCTCAAGCTGCTGACCTTCATGCCCATGGACGAGATTGCCCGCTATGCGACGCTGGAAGGCGCCGAGTTGCGCTCGGCCAAGCAGGCCTTGGCCTTTGCCCTCACCGAGATCGTGCACGGCAGAGAGGCCGCCGAGAAAGCCCAGGGCGCCGCGCAGGCTGCCTTTGGTGGCGGGGGCGGCGGGGACTTGGTTCCCACCTATTCCGTGGCGAAGTCGACGGCCTCAGCCGGGCTCAAGATCGTCGATCTGTTGCACCTCTCCGGGTTGGCGGCGTCCAAGAGCGCTGCTCGCCGCTTGGTCGAGCAGGGCGGGGTCCGTCTTGGCGAGCGCAAGGTGACTTCGGTCGACGATCAACTGGTCGAGGCCGAGATAGCTGCCGAGGGCACGCTGCTTCATGCGGGCAAGAAACACTTGCGACGCATCGTGCTCGGTGGATGACAGGAATCAGAGTTCCTTGCGCATCCACATCGCGGTCTTCGAACGGGCCCGCTGGTATTCCGGGCTCGAAGCGATGGCCGGCGTCACGTCTTTGCGATCGATGAAGTCGAAGCCCAATTTCTCGCCCACCGGGGCCTGAGCGGCATCCGTGACCAGGTAGAGGTGCAGCGCCCCTTCGGCCCTGGCCTTGCGAACCGCGTTCTCGACCAACAGGTAAGCCAGGCCTTCTCCGCGGCGTTCGGGAAGGACCGCGAGCAGGCGAAGCAGAGCGTCGTCGGCCACGTGGTCGATGGCAAGACAGCCGTCTATGCCTTCACCGTCTGAGGGAATGACCAGGAAATACGGCCACGAGGACTCGAGATCGGTATGGGTGATGCCCGCGCGGTTGAGGATTTGATCGATGAAGGGCTGGTCCTCCGCCCGGGCGCAGCGAACGGGGTCGCCGAGCCGGACCAACAGCTTGTCGTGCAGGCCGCCGTAGTCGCCCGAACTCATGATGACCACGGTGTCCCCAGGAGCTGCTCGCCCCGCCAGGTGCTCGACGGTCGCCGGCACGTCCGCGATCAGGCGGGCCGGAGCTTCCCGGCTGCGCAGGTCCGCGGCCAGACGTTCCACATCGAGACGCTCGCCAGCCGGGACCTTCTCGGGTGAGTAGAGGGGCGCCAGCACCACTTCGTCGGCGATGGCCAGGGCGTCCACGAAGTCATGCTGGAAGACCGAACGCCGGCTGGTCGCCGAGCGCGGTTCGAAAGCGACGATGAGCTTGCCAGGCCCGTAGCGGCCTTTGAGCGCCCCCAAGGTTTCTCGGATGGCGGTGGGGTGATGGGCGAAATCGTCGACCACGGTGACGCCCGCTGCCACCCCTGAGATCTCCTGGCGGCGCTTGACCCCCAGGAACTTGCGGATGGCGAAGGAAATATCGGTCTGCTCGAGACCCAAGCTGGTGGCGGCCGCGATGACTCCGGTCAGGTTCTCCAGGTTGAATATGCCGGCCAGCCCCGTGTCCAGTGTGGCCATCACCTTGCCGGCGCGGGCGAGGCGCAGGATGGTGCGTCCCCCCAACTTGCGGCCGGTGACCTCGAATGTCCAATCGGCGTCGGTGCCAGGGCGGCCGTAGGTGGTCACCGAACAACGCGCGACCCTCGACACCTCGAGGGCGCCGGGCGAAGCCGCGCACACCAACAACTGGCCGTCCGGCGGAATCAGAGCCACGAACTCGCGG
>CAZHUY010000422.1:0-3532 GCA_964535465.1 uncultured Myxococcales bacterium | reverse complement strand
GGTCCCGTGCTTTTCAACCTTTTTTCTGATCCGGAATCACGAACGGTGATTTAGAGGCGGTTAGAGCTTCTTCTTGAAGAGATCGCCCAGCGTTCCCAGGCGGGCGGGGCCGCGCGCGGCGTCCAGGTCTTCCTGGGAGACCACGTCGGCGCGATCGCCGATCCCCAGGGAGATGCGGCGACGCTCGCGGTCCAGCGCCAACACCGTCACCTCCAGAGTCCCGCCCACCTTGGCCAATTCGCGCGCGTTGCGAACCTGCTTGCCCCCCGACAGCTCGCCGATGTGCACCAAGCCTTCGATGCCCGGCGCCAGCTCCACGAAAGCGCCAAAGGCCTCGACCCGCGTGATCCGGCCCGACGCCTTCGTCCCCGCCGGGAAACGAGCGGCGACGTCCTCCCACGGATCGCGTTCGAGCGCCTTGAGGGACAACGAAATGCGCTCCGGTCGCTTGGGATCATCCGTCTTCTCGATACGCAGAATCTGGACTTCCAGGTGCTGCCCCAGCGACAGCTTGTCCGCCGGCCGAATGCCCCGAGAGAAGCCCAACTCGGAGGCCGGGAGCATGCCCTCGATTCCACCGAGATCGATGAAGGCACCGAAGTCTTTCAAACCCACCACAACCCCAGGCAGAACCGCGCCAGCCACCAGCTTGCTGCGAATTTTGTCGGCGCGCGACCTCGCCTCGGCCTCGAGCAGGGCCCGACGCGAAACCACCAGGTTGTCCCCGCGCTTGTCGACCTCGTAGCGCGTGATACGGAACTGCAACTTGCGCCCCACATAGACAGCGGCGTCCTCGACGTGGCGCATCTCGAGCTGCGAAATGGGACAGAAGCCGCGCACGCCCGCCACCAGCACCTCCACGCCGCCCTTGTTGACCCCGGTCACGCTTCCCTCCACCTCCAGACCAAGTTCGAACGCCTGCTGCAGCTCGGCCTTGGCCTCGGGACCGCGCGCCACGGCGCTCTTGCGCAGGACCACGCAGCCCGACTTTCCCATGCTCTCCACCACGCGGGCTTCGATCTCGTCCCCCACCTTGACGGTCAAGGCACCCTCGCGGTCACGCAGTTGGGCAAGATCGATCATGCCATCGCCCAGGCCATCGGAGAGCTCCACGAAAGCCGCCTCGCGGCCGAAGGAGACAATCTTTCCGCGCACGGCATCACCCACGCGCGCGCCTCGTTTGGCGCCTTTGCTGTCGAACTCCTTGAGGAGTGCGGCGAAATCTTCATCCTGCGGTGACTTCATGGGGGCCTTCATACCATTTGCCGGCCGGTATGCCGAGATGTGTGCGTGGCCAAAGGCTGCTTAGCCCTAACGGCTTTGCCAACAAATGATCTATCCTTGGGGTGTTGTTGTTCCCCGCTCACCGCGATGACCACCTCTCCTGGGCAAGCCCGCGTTCAAGCCGCGCGCGGGAGGGCCGATGAGCGAAAACATGGGCCGTGCCGAGAGGTGCGCGATTCAGTGCGCTTCGATCCCGATTCCCATCGAGGATGTGGAACGCACGCGTGAGATCCCCGCCGTGCCCGAGGGCAGCGAAGCCCCCTCGAACGAGAAACCAGGTGCAGCACCTGCCGAGGTCGTCCCCGACGAGGAGACCGTGCCGGTCAAGTCCTGCATCGAGCGCTCCCTGTTGCACGAAATCCTGCGAAGGGAATCCGCAGAAGAGGACAAGTAGTCGCACCGGGCGGTGGGTCGAGGACGCGCAACCCCCAGGGGTAACCTCGTCGGCAAGGAGGCATCGTAAACCAAGGGATGCCATGCAAGTTGCTGACGAAAAGAGTTTCACGACACTGCTGAAGAGCGGAATCGTTTTCGTGGATTGGTGGGCGCCCTGGTGCGCGCCTTGTCGAGTGTTCGGACCGGTGTTCGATCGTGTGGCGGAAAAGAACCCGGAGGCGGTGTTCGCCAAGGTCAATGCGGACGAGCATCCTGACCTGGCCTTGTCCTTCGGAATTCAGTCAATCCCGACGCTCATGATCTTTCGCGACGGCATCCTGGTGTACGCGCAGGCGGGCGCCATGTCCGAGGAGGCCCTGAGCATCCTGGCCGCCAGAGTCAAAGAGCTGGATATGGATGTCGTGCGCTCGATGATCACGCAGCACGAAAGTCGGCCGAATTAGGCTTAGGCTCGGGCTTTGCGCGCAGCCAAGCTGTCGAGGGTGCGCTGCCACAGGTAGTAGGACAGGGCTTCCGCTTGCGGATCCGGGCCGAAGAGTCGAACCGCCTGGATGTGCAGCAAGATGCGAATCTTGGCCGCCAGCGCGCGGTTCGGTTTGGCCGTGGTCAGGGCGCGACGGAACGAAGTCACGGCCGCGATGTCTCCGGTCGGGGCTGACAAGTCCGCCAGGAGTCGCTTGGAGACAGTGCGGAACGCGAGCTTGGCCTGATCCCCGTCGAGCCAACCGACGTTCGCGCAGGCACTGCGACAGGTCCCCGAGAGCACCAATCTCTCGGGCAGAGGCAAGCCCAGAGCGTCGGCCAGCGCATCAGCGGCCAGGACCGCGACGCGCATACGTTCATCCTCCAGCAAGCCCTGGCTCTCCTCCGCCAAGACGTCGAGCACCAGTTCGCTTCCGGCCTGAAAGACCCGCTCGACGTCGGGCATCAGCGAAGTCCCGCCATAGCGCGCGCATTCGGGGAAATATCCGCTGGTCGCGAGATCGACGATGTCTCCACGGCCCCAAGCAGGCTCCAGGGCGCGACGCAGGCGACGGGCAAAAGCGTCGGCTTGCTTGGCCGAGGTGGCGTGAGCCCTGACCCGTAAGTGGTGGCGCGCCCCGGGTTGCTCCAGGTAGGGGAGAAAGAACCAAGCATCGACCTCGCCAGCCCGCAAGGCCGCCCTGACCGCGGGCCCCACGGCCTCGAACAAGACCGAGGCTTGCTGATCGGCGGCGCCATAAAGGCGGAAGCTGAGCCAGTTGCTGTCGGGCGGAGTCTGGCGGGGCGATTTGACGACTCCGGCTTGCCGGGACGAATCGGCGACTCCTTGACGGTACTCCGCCTCGCCACCATCAGGGACATCGACCACGGCCGCCACGACCTCGACACGACGTCCAGAGCGGTCGGGCAGGCGGTCAAGCGGCGGCCAGATTTCATAGACCCGGCGCCCGGCGAAACGCGCCAGCTCCTTGTCGGCGCCGCGCGCCCGAAGATCCAGGTGGAGCAACTCGTCGCCCTCTCCTGCCTGAACCGCCGCGGGCACACGCTGCTCTCGTCGCCAACCGGTCAGCGCCCCTGGACGGGCCAAGACCGTCTGCGCAGGGACTCGCCAACTGGCGGGCGCCACCACGAAACCAGCCAGCCGCACGCGCGGCAGAAAGGCGAGATTCGCGAACGGCCCCCAGGAAAACGCCCAAGGCGCATGCTGACGAGCGAAAGACCAGCCGGCCAAGAGTCGATACAGCCCCGCAGGGGTCGTGGTCGAGCGCACGCGATGCAAGGGCTGGGGGGCCACCGGCTGGCCCGACCGTGTTCGCAGGGTCCAAGGCTCGGGGGCCGCGGGATCCATCACCAGTTGCAGCTCGGCCGG
>CAZHUY010000421.1:0-3535 GCA_964535465.1 uncultured Myxococcales bacterium | reverse complement strand
GCTCGGAGCCCTCCCCGAGCCCCACTACTCAACCCACAGATTCTGGTGAGGAGGCAGCGAATGGCCCACGGCCGCCAGACTCCAGGCCGCGATGGACACGGCATAGCCCACGCGCGCTCCGTATCGATCGATGAGCACGCCGAAGAGCAGGAGCCCGACGGCGTAGGCGGCCTGAAAAGCCGAGTTGATGAGCCCGAACTGTTGGTTGGTCCACCCTAGTTGGTCATCGAGCATCGGCTTGAGCAGCGCCAGGATCTGGCGATCGATGTAGTTGACGGTCGTCGCCAGAAAGAGCAACACACAGACGAGCCATCGGTAGCGGCCACTCCGAGCCAGATGAGCGATGATGGACATGGGGCTCTCTCTTGGTGCCACCAACGCCGGCTTTTTTCGCAAGCCGCGAAGGTCACCCGAGAGCCCGGTTCATGCGCCGGGCGCAGACGAAAGATCGGTATTGTCGCGGGCTACGGAATGATCTCGGAGGTCAGGCACTCGAAGCGAGTCTCCATGCGGAAATTCGACTTGGTCACGTGCCGTTCGGCATGGAAGATGTCGAAGTTGTACGTGGTGCCCTCCTCCAGGCCCTGATCGTCCATGTTCAGGGTGCCGGTCTGAACGGTGTGGATGCCGCCCAGGTCGATGACCAGCTTGCCGTCCAGGTACACGAACACGTCGTCATCACCCTTGAAGGTGAAGCTCTCTCCACCCTTGTAGGTGAACTTCGTGTGGATCTCGGTGGTGAACGAGAAATTGTGCGACTGGCTCTGATTGCCCCAACCTTGGCCGTCCAGTGGAAAGAAGGCCGAGCTGTCGAAAACCTTCAGATTGCCCTCGGAGGAGGTCAGGGGCAGGGTGGACTCGATGCGCTTGTTGACGCCGTCGACATTGCGGTACCACTGATGGAAGGTGTCCGTGTTCTTGACGGTCTTGGTCGGTTCGTCGCCATGGCCGTATACGGGCTTGCGGTCCTCGTCCAACGTGCTGCCCATGGGTCCAGGGATTCCGACGTCGGACACGTTGTTGCCCTGCTCGAAGTCCGGGTGCCTGGCCCCGCTCGAGTCGGCCCAGCCACGGAAGTCGCGGAACACGACCTGAATCTTGTTGCAATCGGTGCCATCCGGGCCGGTGCTGCCGGAACCCTGCGGAACCGAGCCGAGGATGCTCCCCCCGGTGCCGCCCCCGCCGGGGCCGCCCGGACCGCCGGAACCCCCTTCCCCGTTGCTCCCCACGGGAATAGGACCGCTACAAGCCATGAGAGTCAGGAGGGAGCCGGTCGCCATGGCAGCCAGCCAGGCCTGGCTCGGTCGACTCGTGCTGAGTGGTTTGGTCATTCTGACCTCCTTGGGGGTACGAAGCTTCGTCCGGGGCGACAACGGTCCTGATGGGATAATCAACGCAGTCTATTTCAAGAGTCTAGCGCCCGCTCTCCACGCGGCACAGGAAAACCATTGGGTTAACCCGCAGCGAGAATGGTGTGGGCAACCAGCGCTTGCCCAAGGGCGAGACCACCATCGCCGGGCGGAATCGCGCCATGCAGGTACACCGAAGACTCGGGTGACAGGAGCGCCAACAGCGATTCAGCCAGTCTCTGGTTCTGGAAGCATCCGCCAGTCAACACCACCGGCAGCTTGCCAAACTGCTGGCGCACTGTGCGGACGGCCTGTGCCGTGGCGGTCGCCAGGGTATTGTGGAAGCGGGCACAGACAACGGCCGGCGCCTGCCCGGCCACCAGGTCGAACGTCGCCTGCCGAACCATGGGGCGCAGGTCGATGGACCACGGTGACGACGATGTCTCCAGCGCGAAATCGTAGACCCCGGTTTCCGCAGGATCAGCGACGAAATTGCAGCGCATCGCGACCTGACCCTCGAAGGCGGATTGCCCGGTCGCCAGAGCCAGCGCGCCCAGGGCATCGAAGTAGCGGCCGGCCCCGTGGGCCAGGGGCGTGTTCAGCTTCTCGGCCACCATGCGACGGACCAGTGCCGTCTGGGATTCGGGCACGGAGCGGAAGAGCGGCAAGTCATCGAGCGGCGGTTGCCCCTCGAAGGCATCGTCGAGCAGGACCAGCGCCAAGCGCCAGACTTGTCGAATCGCCAGGTCACCCCCGGCCAAGGCCATGGGACGCAGGGTGACGATGCGCTGGAATTTGGCCAGGTCGGCCACCAAGATCTCGCCGCCCCAAGCCACGCCGTCGGTCCCAAGGCCGGTGCCGTCGTAAGTGACGCCGATCACGGGCCCGGAAAGGCCATGCTCGGCCATGCACGCGGCCACATGGGCGTGATGATGCTGGACCGCCACCTTCGGCGTTTCGGGCCGCGCCAGGGCATAGCGGGTCGAGGCGTAGTCGGGGTGCAGGTCATGAGCGATGACCTCGGGCTGGATGCCCACGAAGCGTTGCAGGCGCGCCACCGCATGCTCGAAAGCCTGCAGCGTCTCCAGGTTGTCCAGATCACCGATGTGGGGCCCCAGGTAGGCGTCAAGCCCCTGGGCCAGGCAAAAGGTGTTCTTCAGGTGGGCCCCGCAAGCCAGGATGGGGGCCACCGGGGTGGATAGCCTGATGGCCTTGGGCACGTGCCCGCGCGAGCGTCGGAAGAAGACGGGCCGCCCCGCGATGACCCGGCCCACCGAATCGTCGCAGGGGTTCTCGATGGGACGGTCGTGGACCAGGAAGGCATCCGCGATGCCGGCCAGGCGGGTGCGTGCCTCGGCGTCGACATAGGCCATGGGCTCGTCGGAGCGGTTGCCCGAGGTCATGACCAGCGGGCCGGTCTTCGCCAGCAACAGGTGGTGCAACGGCGAGTAGGCCAGCATGATGCCGACCATGGGGTTATCGGGTGCCACCTCGGCGGCCAGGCGCGCCCCGGGCTTGCGCCGTGCCAGCACGATGGGGCGCTCGATCGACGCCAGCAGCTCGCGTTCCGCGTCGTCGAGAATCGAGATCTCCTGGGCCGCCGTCTCATCGCTCACCATCACGGCGAACGGCTTCTGCTCACGTCGTTTGCGCTCGCGCAGCAGGCTCACAACCCGCGAGTCGCAGGCGTCACAGGCCAGGTGAAAGCCACCGATGCCCTTGATCGCCACGATGCGCCCCTGCCCCAACAGGCGCCCCGCCGCGCCGATGGGATCCGTCGAGTCGAGGGTCTGGCCCCGGGCATCCAGCAGCTCTACCTTGGGTCCGCACACCGGACAGGCGATGGGCTGGGCGTGGAATCGCCGGTCCGCCGGATCCTGGTATTCACGCTGGCAGTCCGCGCACATGGGGAAGCCGGCCATGGTGGTATGAACGCGGTCGTAGGGGATCTCGGTGGCAATGGAGTAGCGCGGCCCGCACTGGGTGCAGTTGGTGAGCGCGTAGCCAAAACGGCGTTGGGTTGGATCGGCGATCTCCGCCCGACACTCAGCGCAGGTGGCCAGATCCGGCGGGATGGACACGCGGCGGCCAGGCTGGTCGGCTGGGCCACTGTGGGCGATGACGAACGAATCGGTCGCCTGCCACGGAATGTCCTGGCTCTGCAGGCTGAGGATGCGCGCGGCCGG
>CAZHUY010000420.1:0-3559 GCA_964535465.1 uncultured Myxococcales bacterium | reverse complement strand
TGTCCCCGGTCTTCAAGCTCACGCCGCTACACCCACAGGAACTATAGGAGAGCCGCAATTGCTTCCTGCGGGCAACGAAGTGTCACAGTTGGTTAGGGCGATAGCGAACTGTGAGGCGTCCGTGCCGCCGACGGCGGGAGGGGTCAAGGGGACCGCCGCAGTGCCAAGATTGGTCACGGTGAAGATAGTGACAAACGTGCCACCAACCTGAAGCAGGCCGAAGTCCTTTGCCGCAGGCGTGATGGTCACGGTGGCATCATCGAAACTCGCCGTGATTTGGATGGCGCCGGGTTTTCGCAGAACGATGGACGCGCTGATGGTCTGGCCGGCCACCAGCGTCACAGATACAGGACCGGCCGAGACCCAGGTGGGACTGGTGCTGGCCACGACCTGGGCGCAGGCCACGCCGAAGGTGCGCGCGGCCACGTTGGCGCTACCGGAGGGCAGGGCATTCATGGTCAGGGTGGCGGATCCGGCGCCGGGCGTGATGGTGAAGAGCTGGGTCTTTGCACCCCAGGTGCCGCCGGTCGGGGTGATCGCGAATTCCAGGCATAGGGCATCGCTCGGCACGTTGATCAAAGCCATGGAGACCGAGGCGGTCTCTTCCAGTGAATCGCTGACCGGAGCTGCCGGCGTTGGGTCAGGGGTGCTTTCTTCTGGGACACTGGGCCCTGGGCCACTCACTGCATTTCCCAGTTGAGTCTCCGAACCGGAGCAAGACGCGAGCGCCAGCCCGAACATCGAGGCCAGGGCAACAGGCAGAACCGAACGAACCAAAGAACCGAATTTCCAACGCGCATGGGAACCTCCATTAAGACGTGGCGCAATGTACACCCGTCGGCGCCGCGCGCCAACGTCGCATGAGAGGTCACATGCCAAGCGCGACGGACACTCGGTGCGCTCGCAAACAGGGACCGCTTACTGCGGGATGCAGCGGGGATCGTTGGGCGGCAGCTCGGGCGTGAAGCCCTTCACTTGCATCTTGAATTGCACGCGGAAGTCGCGCAGGGCCCCGGACCGTAGTTGTTTTAAGCGCCGTTTTCGATAGCTGCCATCGTAACGCGGTCTCGGAAGAATGGGGACATTTCTACTTGGGCGCTACACGCAGGAGTCTGATAGGAGAGATTCTGCAAAACTGGGCCCTGTGGGCCGGGCGAGGCTTCCCTACCCCGAAGGGCGCAGTGTGCTTGCAGGTGCCAGAGACCTTCCGCGCTTGCGGTTTCCTTAGTCTTAGTCTCGGGTGCCGAGCTCCACCGGAGCGTCGATGGCGTCGCTGGTGGCGGCGTCGGATGGGGTGCTGTTGGCAGGGGTGCCGGGCACCAGCCAGGCGGTGCCGCGGTTGTCGTGGCGAAACGATGGCCAGGACGAATCGGCCAGGCCAGGGCTGCGGGTCTGGATGGCGAGGATCTCGGTGATGCTGCCTTTCAAAGGCCTGCTGAGATACAGCACCCCATCGTCATCGAGCACGACGTTGCCGTTGAAGCCAAACGAGGATTCAGCCGTCAGCTCGATTCGCCAGAGCTCCTTTAGATCAGGGGAATAGGCCAGCAACCGATTGACGGTTGGCATCGTTCCACGCTGGCTTCTGTACCAGTAGATCGTTCCGTCAGCGCCGGCGGCGATGGGCCAACCTTCTTCTCCCGGAGACGGAGCAGGATCAGAAAGCGCGTTCCCATCAGCCCCATAGAGGATGAGACTCCCTTCCTTGAGGGTGACCAGCCTCTCCCCTACGGTCACCACGCCGGATCCAAGAGGAAGCCTGGTATCCCACCGCGAGCGACCGCAAGGATCGAACGAAAGAAGCCGACCATCGCTGACACCAAACTCCCAACCCTCTAACCAGGTTCCCCAACCCCACACGAAGCTCTTGCCATCGTAGGGATCAATGAAGGATCCAAGAGTGCTGCCATCCCGTGTGTCCAAGGCATCGGTGTGTAGCTGTCCGTAGGCCACGAACACCGCCTTGCCACCTCCCCCCATCACCCGGGAGGATCGCCCGGTGGGTTGCGACCACAGCACCTTGCCGTCGCTGGCTCGAATGGCGCGAATCATGTAGTCGTAGGTCGCCGAGTACAGAACCCCATCTGGCGCCAGGACCGGGGGGGCGCCACGGCGGCATCCCTCGCCGGGACCGCTGGGTGTCTGGCCGGGCGCCAGCGTAACAGGTACGTGCCAGCGAGATTCGCCTTTGGCATCCAGCGAGACGACCGCATCGTCGGATGTGTAGTAGACGTTCCCTTGCTCGTCGGCAACCAGCCCAGATGGGCAGCCTTCGACATATCGCCACTGCGGCTTGGTCCCATCCTTGTTGAGAAAATAGACCCACTTGCCCGCTTGAAAGACCAAGCGGTCCTTGGACAAAACCGGCCCCGCTTCGGGAACGTCGCCAGGCGTGTACCCGTCCACGGCGGCCTTCCACAACAGCTTCGGCGCCTCCACTTCCAGCGAAGGCTTTATGGGATGCGGCCCGCCCGAAGTCGGCCAGTCCTCGATACACCTCGAAAACCCCGTCTTGACCGCCGCGTCTGGCGACCGGCTTGAAGACGAGGTGGTCGTATTGCCGCCGGTGCTACCCGAATCCTCGGCACCCCCTTGACCGCCGGCCCCGCCCTGGCCGGTCGAAGGGCTCTTCTTGCAGGCACCGGCTGCGACCGCCAGAGCAAGAGCCAGAACCAGGGCCTTTGTCATTGCTTGAGCGTCGGGCAGCGAGTGAGTATGCATGGGAGCTTGTGCGAGATGTGTTGCCAATCGTTGAAGTCCCTCTGGTCAATATCGACGATGCCATCGGACCGTAGTTGTTTTAAGAGGCAGCCCACCAAATGGACGTAAGCCCGCGGCTGAACCGCCTGCCCTGGGCGGTTCTGCTGAAACGGGTGTTCCTGGTGGATGGACGTCCTGGAATGCCCCAAGTGCAAAGGACGCATGGAGATCCTGTCCGTCGTAACCAAACCCGCCATCGTGCGACGGTACCTGGAAGGCACCGCCAGCGCGTGGCTCGCTTTCGAATGGGATTCCGGCTCGGCCTGACGATCTTGCTGTTCGCCGGTGCGACGCAAGCTCAGCCCCTTTCCAGCCCGGCCTATCGCTCGCCCAGCGATGTCGCCTACTCACCCGACGGCTCGCTCTTGGCGGTTGCGGATCGCACCTGGCCGGGCCTGGTGCTCATCAATTCCAGCGATGGCAGCATCGACCGTGAGGTCAAGCTCCTGGGCGACCCAAGCCACCTGTTGTGGAAGGACGCCCAGACCGTCCTGGTCGCCGAAGGCAGCAACGGCACGGTGGCGGAGATCCTGGTGGCATCCGGAAGGGTCTCGTGGCGCTTCGCCGTCGGCCTGGTCGCCCGAGGCTTGGCCGTCACGCCCGATGGGACGCGCCTGCTGGCTTGCGATCGGGCTGCCAACGAGCTGGTGCTGAATGCCGGTCGGACGGCGCCGTAACCTCGGGGCGCACCCCCAAGGGCGGCGAGAGTTTGCCCAGCACCCAAGCGGCCACCGCGCTGGACACCATCATGATGGTCGCGCTGCTGGCGAAATCGACGAGCACGCCACGCAGGGAGAAG
>CAZHUY010000419.1:1418-3568 GCA_964535465.1 uncultured Myxococcales bacterium | reverse complement strand
TCGCGCGCGCGGCAGTAAGCACCTGGCGCACCTGGGACTTCCAGTGGTACTCAGACTTCTTCGCGTCCCTCTGCCCCAGCAGGTCCGCTAGGCGGTGCAGCCGCCTGAGGGTGTCGAAATCGACGACGGTCTCGACGGCCTGAGCAAGTAACATGGCCGCCTCTTCCTCGGCGAGTATCTCGATGCTGGGCGAAATACCTGCTTCGAAGGCGAACCGCTGCAGCAACTGGCCGCACACACTGTCAACCGTTCCGAGCAAGCCTTCGTGCAACCGCTCCGCCAGCGCCAGATGTCCGGAGTCGTACAGCCGGCGGCGAACCCGCTCCCGCAATTCCTGCGCCGCTTTGACGGTAAAGGTGGTCGCGAGCAGACCGCCAGGCCGGCAGGCACCCTGGGCCAGGCGCTCCTCAACGATTTCCGTGATCCGGTAGGTCTTGCCGCTGCCCGCGCTCGCACTGATGAAAGTGATGTTCGCTTTCATCGGTCCGTCCTCCAGCCCGTCAAGGCGTCGAACTCGTTGAAGCGGGCGTTGTCCTCGGTCGCCAGCCAGTGGGCTGCCGGCGGAGTGGAGTCCGGCGCCCCATCCGCCGTCGGAGGTTCCTCGACGTCATCCACGGTCACTTCGATCCACCCCTCGTCGAGCAGGCGTCGTCGCCATTTCCACACCGCCACGAAATCCGCCCAGCATTGCTCGATCCCCCCAGGCGCGAACTTCACAGGCACAACCCGAGCGTCCGGGAAAAAGGAACTGGCCTGCGCCACCAAGCGATGAGCACGGAGAAGATAGAACGCGGCTGCCGGCCATTCCTCCTTGGCGTGGCGGCTCAAGAGGTAGCCATAGACGGCAAGTTGCAGTGGCCGGTTCTCCTGAAGTTCCTTCTCGCGCACGCTGCCTCCGCCGAACTTGAGATCGACGACCGCATGGCTCCCACCCTGATTTCGGACCAGCAGGTCGATGATACCGCCGATGCGACCGCCAACGAACGGTGCCGAGGGCAACTCTTTGTTCGAGTTTGCCTCAACCACCTTTGCGCTACGCAGATGACGAAGCAGGTCGCACATGGCCAGTTTTCCCAGTTCGAGCAGTTCGACGCTGTCCGCACGCTTGCCGGGAAGGAGAAGGTTCGCCGCTTCTTGTTCGAGGAGAACTGGCCACTGCCGTTCGATCCACAGTTCCAGCGCAGGTTGGGAAGCACTACGCCAATCGTTCTCGTCCGGCGCGGCCGCCAGCAGCAGGTCGAGCAACCGGTGCAGCAAAGTCCCCTTCTGGCGGCGGTCATCTTGCAGGCGGAGGCTGGCAACCGGTCCTGCCCGCAGACCAGCTTTGTAGCGCAACACCCAGGCGTACGGGCTGTAGATGAACTTCTCTGCGCTCGAATACGACTCCTCGGTCCGCGGACCCAGAAGCCCTGGGCTACCGAGCCGCCACCACCGCTGAAGCGGCGGGAGCGGACGGTGCTCGACCTGACTGAACTGGAACGGTTCGGCCACCTGGCCTGCCGCCAGCGCTCTGTCCAAATCGACCACGGGCAGCGACGCCTCCTCCGAGTCGATGAGTGAAAGGAGCCGGGCGTGCAAAGGGTGACGTGCCACCGGTTCGCCCGCGCGTTTGCGGGGAAGCACCAACACAACCTGCTTTCTGGCCGACAGAACGGGACGAAGCCACGCTGCGCTCTCCCTTTCCGCCACTGTCTCCGCACTCGGGAATGAGGCGCCGTGAACGCGGAATTGCTCCAGTTCGCGCAGGGTCCAGGGCGGCCTCGGTGGAGCAGGCGGTTCGCTGAAATCCGACCAAACCACCAGATCCGCGGGCTCGCTTACAGCCCCCGGATGGACGACACGATGCACGTGGCCAAGTTCAGCCGGGGACGAATCTCCCGGCCAACCGGAGGCGGTGACCTGATGGAGGAGCCGTTCCACCTGGCTGCGGCTGACGGTGTTCTGTGCGCGGAGCAAATCCGCCATCTCCGAACTCAGCGCAGCCAGGGCCAGGAACTGGCTTCGTTCGGACGGTTCGACCTCGGCTGTGCCGGCCCGGGCGACTGCCCAGCGGGCGACACGGGCGCAGCACTCCGAGAGCGTGGAACCGGCTGCCGACGCAGCGTCGAACTGCGCAACAACCACCCAATCCTTCAAGTCCCGTTCGACTC
>CAZHUY010000419.1:993-1408 GCA_964535465.1 uncultured Myxococcales bacterium | reverse complement strand
TTGCCGCTCCGCCGCAGTGAGCCGCTTGTCTTTCCGGGTGCTCTCTTCGGTCTCGGCAACAGCGGCTTGCCACCGCGGGCCTCCGATGCCGGGACTTTCCGCGACGGCATCTGCCAGTCGGCGACGCAATAGGCCGCTAACCGGACACACCGGGTGAGTCAGAAATTCCAGCAACGCGCGAGGATCGATGGGCTTCCAGAACAGGCGCAGGGCAAGCAGGAGCATTTGCGGAATGGGCCGTGCCGGTGAACTCGGCTCAAACCCAACGGCGGGTTCGTCGAGTGACACCAGCGCGTTCTCCAGGAGCCGCGCCTGATCGGTGGCCAGGAGAGTGGCGGTCGCGCCCGGCTGGCGTCGGATGGCCCCCAGCATTTGGCCAACGCCAAGCGCCAGCGTCACCTCCGAGAGCGCGGTC
>CAZHUY010000419.1:0-983 GCA_964535465.1 uncultured Myxococcales bacterium | reverse complement strand
GTCAGGCACAGAATCGACTGATCTATCTTGAGCTTCAGTCGTTGTTTGCCCGGGCCGTCGACCAGCGACGACTGAATCCGCCCAAGATCGGACGCGCTGGTTATCGCCGATGCCGCAAACGGGAGTGCTTCAAACCGCGCTTTCAGCTTGTCGCAAACCTGCCGCCACAACTTGGGGAGATGGCGTTTAGGTGTCCGCACGGTCAGGGACTCGATCCCGGGCGACCGATGATCCAGTTCCAAGAAGACCGTGCGAAGGCGGTCCGCCAAGCCAGGGGATAGACGTCCGGCCGCAGCCGTGTCCACCGCCGCCATGTCGCTGATTCGTTGCGTGCAGGCGGCATCCGCCTGGCCATCCCAGCCGGCCTCGACCAGTTCATCTCGCCACCGAAGCAGGGTCTCAGCCACGGAATACGGGTCCTTCTTGAACGACTCCAGGTAGAAGACCGGGCGCTGCCTTGCCAGGCTTTCGAGCACCCCCTGGAACTGAACCACCCGCCGGGCTGCTGTCGTGCCCTTCGCCTTGAGGCCCAACCGGGTTTCGAGCGTTTGCAGAAGACCCAAAGGCCCGCAAACGGGACAGTCCAGCACACCCCTACTTTTAAGGGCCTCGTAACCGTCAAGCTCAAGATCAAACGTGATTCTCATACCCACAATCATCATCGGGCCGAAGAAAACCGAAGCTGACCCGCAAGCACCGCTCAAGCGTTGAGTTGCTTCAGTAGTTGTCTGAGCGCAGTTTGTGCTCGCTTGCGCTCTCCACCTTTCTGCTCCTCAGTCCAATCGTCGCCCGCTAGAATCGACGCCATCTGCCGGGCACGAGCTGCACAGCCAAAATACAGACTCGGCACGAAGTTGCGACGGTACACGGCATTTGGGAGGAAGGCTGTAAAGTGCAATTGGTCATCGTAATAGCCGTAGCTCCCAAGCCCGTAGCCGTAGGGTTCTTGACTCAGAGCAGCAGTGTTAAGATGAAGAGCGATC
>CAZHUY010000418.1:0-3569 GCA_964535465.1 uncultured Myxococcales bacterium | reverse complement strand
GTCCCGTGCTTTTCAACCTTTTTTCTGATCCGGAATCATGAACGGTGATTTAGAAGAGCCATGATGGACAAGACAGACGGCCCCATGGCTGGGGCGCATGACGGAGGAGACACATGAAGATCAAGGTCCTGGGTACCGGTTGCGCAAAGTGCAAGAGGCTCTATGCCGAGGCCGAGAAGGCGCTGGCCTCGTCGGGGGTCGCCGCCGAGCTCGAGAAGGTCGAGAAGATCGACGACATCATGAAGTACGGCGTGATGATGACCCCCGCGCTGGTCATCGACGAGGAGGTCAAGTCGAGCGGTCGCATCGCGCCCGCGGCGGAGATCGCCACCTGGATCACGACGGCCGCCGCGAAAAGTGGTGCATGATCGACGGCTTGGTCGCCAACGCCAACCAGTACATCCACACCAGCCCCTGGCTGGCGCTGGTGGCGGTGTTCGTGGGCGGCATCCTCACCGCCTCGAACCCGTGCGTGCTGGCGATGATCCCCTTGATGATGAGCTTCGTGGCCGGGCGCAAGGATGAACAATCCGGCGTGCTGCGCGCCTTTCTCTTCTCGCTGGTCTTCATCCTCGGGCTCGCGGTGACCTTCACCGTTCTTGGGATGATCGCCGCGTTGGCCGGCAAGATGTACGGCGAGGTCTCGGGGGCCTGGAACTGGATTGTCGCCGGCGTGTGCGTGGTCATGGGGTTGCACTTGATGGAGGTGCTCACCATCCCCATCCCCTCTCTCGGTGGCAGACTGCAACCCAAGACCAGGGGGATGCTCGGCGCCTTCGTGCTGGGGCTGCTCTTCGGGATCGTCTCGGCGCCCTGCGCGGCGCCTATCTTGATCGTGCTGCTGACCTACCTGGCGGGTTCGGGCGCTTCCGTCGCCTGGGGCGGGACCCTGTTGCTCACCTATGCGCTGGGCCACAGCGTGCTGATTCTCATCGCCGGCACCTCGATGGGCGCAGCGCGCATGTTGATCGAGAACAAGAAGGCCACACGAACCTTGGGCCTGCTTCGTCGCATGGCCGGGGCGGTCATCGTGTTGGTGGGCGCGTATTTCGCGTATAGGGGTGTTGGCTAGTTGCGCGACGAGGAAGACATGCAAAGGAGAATGCCGATGAATGGATACAGCCGACTGGTATTGCTGGCGTTGTCCAGCCTGTTCGCCGCGATGGCCTGCAAGTCGAAAGAGCCAACCTCGGCAGCGGCTATCAGCGCCGCGGTCGCCGCCCCTGCCACGCAGGCGCCGGCCAAGGCCAGGCCGAGCCGCATCGTCTTCGTGGGCAAGGAACACGCCTGCGATTGCACGAGGAAGAGCGTGGAGGCCGGCTGGGCCGCACTGCAGAAGGCGCTCGGCACACCGGCCAAGTTGCCGGTCGAGCGGCTGCAGGTCGACACGCAGGGGGACAAGGTTACGCCCTTCCGCCAGCAGAAGCCGATGATGGCCTTGCCCGCGATCTACTTCGTGGACGGCAAGGGCACGGTCCTCGAACTGCTCCAGGGCGAGGTGGGCGAGGCCGAGATCGCCGGTGTGCTGAAGTAGAAAGGTGGCTTGAGCGTCCTGATGGACCACGAGACCGCTCGCTCCTTCGTGGAAACCGAGGACGCCACGTTTCGTGGACCTGTGGGGCCCGTGTTTGCCCACACCACGATTTCGCTGCAGCCGGGCGAGCGATGGGCCGTGCTCGGGCCCTCGGGCGGCGAGCGGGTGCTCTTCTTCTCGGCGTTGATGGGCCGACTTCCCTTGCTCGACCGCCGGTTGGTTCTGCTCGCGCGCGCGGTCGTGCATCGGCCTCCGCTCTTGCTCCTGGACGAACCTTGCCAAGGTCTGGACGCCCCTGACCGGCTCACCCTGGTCGCCGCCATCAGCGCCGCGGTGACCGCGCTTGGCGCCGCCATGATCTACGTCACCCACGATCCCGGTGAGTTGCCCGCCAGCATTGACCGTATGCTGCGCCTGGACCATGGCCAGGTGACCCATCTCGGGCCCTGGGCTCGTGCGGGCTCGTGTGCGTCAGGGGATTGACAGGGGCCGAGGTGAAGGTGAGCGCCTGGGGGCATTTGCGGGCGGCCGAGGGCCCAGAAGTCGCACAAAATGCAAAGATGGGCCAAAGCCGCATGTGTAATTTCGCTCACATGAAACACCGGTCACTCGTCGTCTCGTTGGCAACCTCTCTCGCGTTGTCGCTCCTTGGCGCGTGCTCGTCCTCAGGCGAGGGTCGTAGCTCATCCAGCGCGGGCGGCAACACGGCGCAGGGCTCGTCTTCTTCGGGCGGCGCCACGACGTCGAGTGGCGGGAAGAGCAGCGGCGGAAGTCAGAACAGCGGCGGCAAGACCAGCGCGAGTTCAGGCGGAAGCTCGCTGGCCTCTTCGAGCAAGGGCGGCGCCAGCGCAAGCTCGGTGGCATCCGGGGGGGCGGCCGGAAGTGCGGTCAATTCGGGTGGCGCGAAGGGAGGCTCGGGCGGCGCGGGTGGCACGACCGGAGGTGGCGGTGGCTCGGGCGGCGCCAGCGCGGGCGGGAGCGCCGGGGCCTCCAGCTCCCGTGGCGGACAAAGCACGGGCGGGACCAGCACAGGCGGCGGCTCGCAAGGCGGCGCCGCTGGCAGCGGCGGCAGTGGCTCGAGCAGCGCCAGCGCATCCGGCGGGGCGCCTGACGCCGGCGCCTCGAGCAACACCTCATCGAGCGGTCCCGAGCCATTCGTCCCCGGGCAGCCGCCAGCCGCGGCGAAGTACTTCAAGAAGGGCATCAACCTGGGGAATCGCCTGGACGCCCCCACCGAAGGCGAGTGGGGCGGCAAGGTGCTGGCCAGCGACTTCCCCTTCATTGCCAAGCGTGGCTTCGACCACGTGCGCATCCCCATCAGATTCAGCGGACACGCGCAGGCCAGCGCGCCCTACACCATCGACGCCGCCTTCTTCTCGCGCATCGACACCGTCATCGACCAGGCGCTCGCCGCGAAGCTGGCGGTCATCGTCGACATGCACCACTACGACGATCTGTCCGCCAACCCTAGCGCTCATCGCGAGCGTTTCCTTGGTCTCTGGTCGCAGATCGCCACCCGATACAAGGACCGTCCCGAGACCGTCGCCTTCGAGCTGCTGAACGAGCCGTACTCGCAGCTCGACAACTCCTGGAACGACATCGTGGCCGCCGCCATCGCGACGGTGCGCATCACCAACCCGCGCCGGCTTCTGGTGGTGGACACCGTGTTTTGGGCCGACCCGAGCAAGCTCGCGTCGCTCACGCTTCCCAACGATGCCAACATCCTGGTGGCGGTCCATCTCTACGAGCCGAAGCTCTTCAGCATGCAGGGCAAGGAATGGATGGGGCCGGAGTATATGACCACGGGGGTGATCTTCCCGGGGCCTCCCTCGTCACCGGTGACTCCGGTGGCGGCCGCCACCTCGGCCTCGTGGGCCAAGCAGTGGTTCGACAACTACAACACGCTGCCCGCCGAGAGCAACCCGTCGGGGCCGGCCACCATCACGGCGCAGATGGCGTATCTCACGAATTATCAGAAGACCCAAGGGCGCGCCGTCTACAACGGCGAGTGGGGGCCGCAGGACGGCGGGCGCAT
>CAZHUY010000417.1:0-3622 GCA_964535465.1 uncultured Myxococcales bacterium | reverse complement strand
ACCGCGGCTTCGAAACCCACCGATCGCGTGATGATGTTGCGAAAACGCGAAACCAGGGCATCGTCCGCCGACACCAGGCCAGCGCGAATCTGCTCCTGGACCCACGAGTGGTCCTCGGTCAGTTGACGCGCGCGCCCATCGCGAAACAGATAGGCTCGTGAATCACCCACATGGCAGACGGTCAGGCGCCCCCCGTGAAAACACACGCCGGTCAGGGTGGTGCCCATGCCGGCAAACTCGGGTTCGTCGCGGGCGCTGTCGTAAATGGAACGTGACGCGACGGCCACGGATTCGCGTAGCGCCTGCGCCATGGCCTCGTCGCTGAGGTCGTCCCGCGTACGCGCGTCCAGGCGCAAGGTCATTTCGCGTTCGAGGATCTCCGCGGCCATGCGACTGGCGCGCTCGCCGCCCAGGTGCCCACCCATGCCATCAGCCACCGCATAGAGCTGCAGCTCATCGCTGCACAGGTAGCTGTCCTCGTTGTGGTCGCGTTTGCGGCCCACATCTGTCACGGCCCAGCCTCGGGGTTTCATGTCGAGTAAGTCAGTTTAACCTGAGTTGCGTTATTTCGCCTGGGCAGGCGATTCGGGCGGAGGCGCCGCCGGTGGCGCTGCCGGAACCGCCTCCGGTAGTACTGCCGGTGGCGCTGCCGGAACCGCCTCCGGTAGTACTGCCGGTGGCGCTGCCGGAGCCGCCGCCGGAGCCGCCTGCTCGACCGAAAGGCCCACCGTCATCGAAGGCGCGCTGCCCTTGGGGGCGGCACGGCTCTCGATGATGAACTGGACCCGGCTGCCGCCGCTGATGACCCGGCCCGGCTTCAGCCGCTTGCTGTCAACACGCAAGGCCCCCAGGGCCTTGATGACCGCCTGCGCGCGACCTTTCATGGTGGCCTCGCTCACGCCCTCGGCTCGCACATCGATACGCACGCGTGCCAGCTCAGGATGCCCACGCAGCACCATGGCCACCAGCTTGACCATCGACTGGCTCCCCGCGCTCAGGTCGGTCTGGCCCGCCACGAAGGTCATCCGCTCGAGCACGTCGATCTTGTCCTCGCGAAGCACCACGATGGCATCACCAGGGTCGGGACAACCGTCGTCATCCTTGTTGCCGTTCAGGGTCTCGGGCTCATTCGGGCACTTGTCCTGCTTGTCGAGGATCCCGTCCTTGTCGTTGTCGATGTCCGGGCAACCATCGTTGTCCTCGAAGCCATCGCTATCCTCGGGATCATTGGTGCACGAGTCGTACATGTCCGGGATGCCGTCCTCGTCGTTGTCGGGATCCGGGCAACCGTCGCTGTCTTTGAAGCCGTCCTTATCCTCGGGCTCGTCCGGGCACTGGTCCTTCACGTCGACAACGCCATCGCCATCCGTGTCCTCCTGCGTGCTCGGGCATCCGTCATAGGGCCGCTTGCCCTGGCCGTCTTCCGGCTCGTTCGGGCAGGAATCGTTGATGTCGGGGATGTTGTCCTTGTCGTTGTCGAGATCGGGGCAGCCGTCGTCGTCCTGGAAGCCGTCGAAGTCCTCGTAGTTGCTGGGGCACTTGTCCAGACCGTCGAGGATGGCGTCGTTGTCGTTGTCCTCGTCGAGGCAACCGTCTTCGTCATGGAAGCCGTCGCGATCC
Organism: uncultured Myxococcales bacterium; assembly: GCA_964535465.1. Lineage (GTDB taxonomy): Bacteria > Myxococcota_A > Polyangia > Fen-1088 > Fen-1088 > Fen-1137. The sequence goes on along the minus strand of CAZHUY010000417.1, from coordinate 2,002 downwards.
TCCGCCTCGTCGGGGCAGCGATCCTGCGCATCGATGATGCCGTCGCGGTCCTGATCGCGGAAATCCGGAGCCCAACCCACACCAAGGAATCCACGCACCATCGGCGCGCCGATGCCGTGGTTCATCCCCATGCCCACGCCCATCAGCAGGCTGAACATGGCGGGCAGGTAGGCGCGCATGGCCAGGTCGGCCTCGATGGGGTTGGCGTCCGCATACTCGAACGAGCCCACACGACCGGTGACTTCGGCCAGGACCGACATGTCCTTCAGGACTCGAACATCGGCCGCGGCGCCGTACAGGATCTGATTGCCCAAGCCGGCGTCGAACAAGTGGGCCCGCTTGCGCAAGGCCCCGCCCAGCATGACCACCGTGCGGAAGCGATCGGAGGGTTGATACTCCAGCAAGATGCGCCCGCGGCCGGTGACCGAATCATGACCCATGAAGGCATCGTCCACCGCCGTGGGCAGGGTCATGCCCACGGATACGCCGAGCACGAAGGCCTGGTCCTGGCCAAAGGCGAAGGGCGCCACCTTGGCTTCCACGCGAACATCGCCCAGCCCCTTGGCGGTCAAGGTTCCGCCGTTGGTCTCACCCGTGTCGTCGAAATCATCGCCCGAAAGATACAGCGTCATGGGCACGGCCAAGCCCACTTCGAAGAGGTTGAACAGCCCCACCGCTCCATACAGTTCGGCCATGGTCTGGTGCCGGACCACATCCGCCTTGCGGGTCACACCAGCCATGGTGGAATCCAAGGCCAGCGCGCCGTACTGGTAGTTGGTGAGCAGCCCGACGTTGAACTGGCGGTGCCCTGGGACATCCGCGCTGTCCAGGGTGATGTACCCCCTGGGGCCCACGGCCGGATGGAATAGCTGTACGTCGAAGGACCGTGAAACCGGCGGGACCTTCAACCCCACCTGGGCCCAAGCCGATGCCCAAGGCGCCAGACAGGCCAACAGGAAGGCTATGACGAGACGAAATCCGCGCATGGCGTACACAAAAACCCTGCACAGGATATCGGCGGATCCCGATTCTGTCTATCTTTCGGACTGGAAGTCATATTTCCAGGTGATGACCTGATCCACCACCCGGCCGTCCACCGTGCGCGCAGGCCGAAACCGGGACTTCGCCAGGGCCTGCATGGCGGCCTCGTCCATACCGTGACCCGCCGAGCGGATAACCTTGGTCCAACGGACGTTGCCTTTTCGATCGATGGCCACGCGAAGGATCACGCGCCCTTCGATGCCCAGGCGCCTGGCCTCGGACGGATAGTCGGCCACCACTTCGGTCAAGACGGCCGCGTGCTGCGCGATCAGGTTGTCTTCCACCGGGGCGAAAACATTGGGATCAGGCGCGGGCGGCAATGGTGCGGGTGGCGCCTTGGCGGGCGTGCGATCCTTGGTCATCAGGGTGTTGCCCACCGGCACGGCCACCGCGCTTTCACCCTGAGTGACCGTCTCCGGGGTGACGCCGAAGACGGGGGCCACGGGTTCGGTCTTGGGGGGTTCGACCGGGGTCTCGCGGTTGGGGCGGGGCTGGACCGGGGGCGGCTTGACCACGGCCCTCTGCACGACCGGCCGGGGCGCCGGGGGCGGGGGCTTCTCGATGCGCGGCTCGGGCGGCGGGGGCTCGGGGGCGATGGGCTTGGGCTCGTTCACCTCGATCTCCATGACCGTCGGCGCCCGCGCCGGCGCGTTCTCACGCACCCATGCCGACAGTCCGAAGGCCACGCTGGCATGAACCGTCAGGGCGGCCAGCGCGCCCCACAGCGTTGCATGGGTCCGCCATCCAGCAAGAGCCACGCCGTCGGCCACGCCTCCCCCTAAGGTGCGGGTGGCGCGGGCAGCGCACCCACGGGGCCAGCGCCGTCCACGTTGATGGCGAACTTGCGCACTCCCGCCCGCTTCACCAGGTCGATGAGGTGCACCACATTGCCGTGGGGAACCACCTTGTCGGCGGCGATGATGGCCTGCAGGTCGGGGTTTCTTGGCAAGTCCGTGGCGAT
>CAZHUY010000416.1:0-3655 GCA_964535465.1 uncultured Myxococcales bacterium | reverse complement strand
CGTGATCACGGTCGAGAGAATCACGGCATACGAGATGCGTTTGGTCTGGGTGAAGAGCTCGCGCGTCTGACCCTTCTTGAGTGGTGAAAGCTCGTCCAGCCAAGCCACCAACTGGTCACCTTTCAACAGCAGAGAATAGAGGGCGATCAACATCATCGCCGTCTCGAAGAGAAATCGCGCTGTGGCTGATACCGTGGCGCCGACCGCGGCCGCCGCCTGAGCACCCTGCGAGGCCAAATGGCGCTTGAGACTCTGCATGAGGGCCTCGTCATCGCCAGGGAGCGCGTCCAGGAGCTGGCGGAGGGGGCTGGCAATGGTCGGTGGCAAGCGCGCCAGGCCTTCTTCGACACTGGCGCTGCGGGACATGCGCACCACGAAGGCCACGCCTTTGCTGCCCTCGCGGATCAGCACCGTCGAAAACGCCACGGAGGGAACCAGAACCAGCAACACGATTCCCAGGATCAGCGAGGCGGCAGACAGGGATCGCCGCCCGCGCAACCAGCGGGTCAAACGACCATGCACCGGCCACAACACCGCGGCCAAGGTGGCCGCCAGAAAGAGCGGGGTCGCGATGGGCGAGGCTGTGTAGCCGAAGAGCACCAGCGCGATGCCCATCAGCATGAAGAAAAATCGTCGCCCGGAACGTCCCTCATCCATGAAGCAAAGGCTAGCTGACGGACATGGCATTTCAACCGGTGAGGCAGGGCGGCCTGGTTTCGAAGCTGGTGAAGTCCATGCCCATGATGCTCAACAGGCGCCCCGCGCTGCCGTACCCCAGCCCGCTGGAGCGCTGGACCCCCGTTCCCGGGATCATGGGCGCGTTCACAGCCCAAGCGCGGATTTCGAAAGGCGGAAGCCGGGCGTGCCGTCGCGGGCACGGCAGTCATGCTGGCCAACCCTAGGTGCGACGGCAACACCACCATGGAAGCGCGAACCGCATCGTCACCCCTGAATGGGGCTACTTGCGCGCGTGGCAGGCCTGGCACTGGCCGCGGCTGTGGCACACGGTGCAGTTGTTGTCGGCGAAGGTGGCGGCGGCGTAGCCGTGCAGCTTGGACCAGGCGCCTCGGTGGTTGAGGGGGGCGTTGGTGCGATGGCACTCGATGCACATTCCAGTCGCGTGGCACACGCGGCAGCTCTCCGAGTCGAAGGCCGCCGCCGTGCCGTGCGTGCGCAGGCGCCACAGGGCGGTGTGGCTCTTGGGTCGCATGGTGCGGTGGCAGCGGTCGCAGGCCGGGACGCCGTGGCAGCGGGCACACTCGCGTCCTTCGGCGCGCAGATCGGCGTCGTCGAAGGGCAGGTGGACGTGCTTGCCCATCCAGCCGCGATCGTGGTCGCTCGGCCGTTGCAGGCGGGCGGCCGCCAGCAGAGCGCGGAAGTCGCTGGTGCCATGGCACTGCTGGCACTCGCTGCCCGCGCTGCCCTTGTGGGGATCGGCGTGACAGTCCACGCAACGCTTGCCGAGGATGGGGAAGGTTCGGTCGAGTTGGCCGGCGGGTTCCCGTTTGGTCCAGCCGCGCTCGGGCTTGCGGGTCTGCGCGGGACGGTGGCAGTAGCCGCATTCGACCTTGGTGTGGGCGCCGGTGCGGGCGAAATGGGTCATGCGCTCGTGGTTGAACTTGGGCGCGCCCTTCTCGGGGATGTGGCACCTGGCGCAGTCGCCGCCCAGCTTGCCCTTGTGGGGGTCGGTCTTGCCGTGGCAGTCCACGCAGCGGAGCGCCCCCAGCTTGTAGTTGCCCTTCTCGTGGCACTTGTCGCACTTGACCAGTCGGTGCAGGCCCTCGAGTGGGAACTTGGTGTGCTTGACGTTGGCCTTGGCCTCCTTCCAGCGCTGGTTGACCGAGTGGCACTCGTTGCAGTTCTGGCCCGACTTGCCCTTGTGCTTGTCCTTGTGGCAGTCCACGCACGCCAGCTTGTTGGTGCGGTAGATCTTCTGCGGGTGGCATGACACGCACTTGTTGCGGACCTTGGGGTCGGCGTGCAGGCCCTCGAAATGGAACCGGGCATCCTTGTTGTGGTCAAACGGCTGCGTCCGCTTGCCCCCCTCCACGTGACAGGAATCGCAGGGCTTGTCGGCGAACTGTCCCTTGTGGGCTTCGCGATGCTGATGGCAGGTGGTGCACGCGCCCGGCGTGTACGCGGGCTTGCCGCCGCGTTGGTGGCATTTCTTGCAGTCGACCTTGGCGTGCTTGCCCAGCAGGGCGAAGCCGAAGCGGCGGTGGTCGACGCTGGCGCTCTTCCAGGGCTGGCCCTCCTTGTGGCAGTCCGCGCACTTGCCCATGGAAGGCGGAGTGGGGTGGCTGGGCCGGTGGCAATCGGTGCAATCGCGCGGCGGCGTACGCCCCGGCATCTCGGCCTTGGCGTGGCACTTGGTACACGGTAGCTCCAGGTGCTTGCCCGAAAACGCCACCTGGGTGCGCTCGAAGTGCTCGTTTCGCCAATCGGCCAGGTGCAGGCCGCGGTTGGTCTTGCCAGGCGCGTGGCACAGCTCGCACTTTTTGACCAGCTCGACCTTGCTGAACTTGTGCACGCCCTTGTGGCAGCTATCGCAGGTACTGTCCAGCCCCTGGTAGGAGGTGCGGCCCGACTTCAGGCGCTTCTTGTGACAGGCGGTGCAGGCCAGTTGCCCGTGATGGTCAGCCAGCGAGAATCCGGTGCGCTTGTGATCGAAGGTCTGCTGGCCGCCCACGTGCTTCCAGTCGATGATGCTGGTGTTGCGCCCCTTGTGGCCCGGGTGGCACGAGAAGCAGGTCCCGGTGAAGGTCGCGTGCAGGCTGCTCTTCTTGGCGATGGCCTCGCGCAGCGGCTTGTGGCAGTCCAGGCACTTGGCGTTGGTCACGCCCGCGTTGGACGCGTGACACTTGGGGCAACCCTCGGAGTTGTCGAACTCGGCGTGGCTCTCGTTGAGTGGCCCGGGCGCCACGCGGAAGAACCCCTGGGCCAAGGCCAAGGGGGCCAGCAACGAAGCCAGCAGGCCCAGGCCCCAGACGAGGCGCGCTCTTTGGGGGGCGCGGGTCATTTCCGTCGCGGGCTCCTCTTGGCTTTAGCCTTGTTGGACGCGCCCTTGACCTTCTTGGACGCGTCCTTGCCTGCGGTCTTCTTGCGCACGGCTTTGCTCGGCCGAGCCTCGGCCGCGGCCTTGGGCGTGGCCTGCGCCGTGGGAGCCTGCTCGCGGCCGGCCAGGGCCATCTGCAGCTCGGCCAGGGCGCTCTTGGCCCAGGCGTTGCCGCGCGGCCAGGTCTCATACGAGGTCAGCTCCATGGCCAGGTTGTCCGCCTTGGCCGCGCGCAGGGCCCTGTAGGCATCGAGCACGAAGGCCGCCTGGCCGTGGACCGCATCGAAGGCCCGACCGATGGCCTGCCGGGCCGCGCTCAGATCGCGCGCCCCCAGTCCGCGCAGGACGGGCGCGAGCTCGGCGAAGTACAGGGCCACCGGGATAGGCGCTGCAGCGGTCGGTTGTGTGTCGCCTGCCTGCTGCCGCGCCAGCCGGGTCCACGGCGAATCCGGCGCCACGCTGCCCATATGCTCGGCGATGCGTGCCGCCGCCGCGCTGTCACCCTGGCGCGCCTCGAACGCGCATTGCAGGTAGCGGTGGGGCAACCAGCGCGGGCCGGCCTGGAAAGAACGCTGCCAACTGGCACGCGCAGCCTGCATG
>CAZHUY010000415.1:0-3667 GCA_964535465.1 uncultured Myxococcales bacterium | reverse complement strand
CGGCATCGATCTCGGCCACCACGTTGCCGTCGCTGTCGTAGCTCAGCACCCGCTGAGCACCGGCATGTTTCCTGAGGTGCCGGGCGCCGGTTTCGATCGAGATGTTTGAGGGGGAATAGCGCGAGCCCCCTCAAGAAACTTGCAAGAAGTGTCCGAAGGGGCTCGCCTCCGGGTTGCTGAGACTCGGAGGAGACCATGTTGCACGCAGTTCGCCTCGTTGGGGAATTCTTTGCGAGGCTTGAGAAAATTGACGAGGCCATCGCGGCCGCGGTTGCGGCCTGTCGGTGCCAGCACTGCCAAGGTCCGCTGCACCGGAGCGACTACCAGCGGAAGCCCCGCGGCGCCCTGCTGGCCAGGACCGGCGAGGCTTTCACCATCCGTCACTCGTTGTGCTGCGGGCGTCGTGGTTGTCGAAAGCGAGCCACACCACCGTCGCTGCGCTTTCTCGGCCGACGGGTCTACCTGGAGGTGGTCGTCATCGTGGCCAGCATGGTGGCCCAGGCGATGGCGATGCCGGCCGCGATCGCTGTCACAGGGATCCCCGAGCGAACGCTCCGACGCTGGGGTGACTGGTGGCGAGGGACATTTCCGAGGCTGTCGGTGTGGCTGGAGCTGCGGGCTCGCTTCGTGCCCCCGCCGCCCGATGAGACCGACCTTCCTCGGTCTCTGATGGCACGCCTCGCTGGTGAAAATGCTCGACCTGACACTGCCGACGGCTCCGTGAACGAGACGACGCTCGTGCTCGCGTCGCGCCACCTGGCCCCAGCCACCACGAGTTCGGTAGTGGAAGGATCGCGTTTTGTGACGGCGGCGTTCGCGTCGATGGCGGTGTCGTGATGTCACGCAGAGGATGCTGATACCCGCCGCTCTCCGTGGCGCGTAGGGTCCCTCCCGCTCGGGGCAAGGCCGTCATGGCTGCGCATCCCCGAATGGAGGCCCCATGGGAAACGACACGACCCCGCCGGCGCGTGTGCGCTGGGCTCGAGTCCGCTTTTCGATCATCGGTCCGCTTCTGAGCTCGCCTGCGGATGCGGGCGACTTGGTCTCACGGATAGCCGAGTTGGCCGCGCGCCCTTGGCGGCATCCGAACACCGGTGAAGTGATTCGCTTCTCGGCCAAGAGCATCGAGCGCTGGTATTACGCGGCCAAGGGCGTGCAGGACCCCATCTGTGCGCTCGAACGGAAGGTCCCCAAGCACGCGGGGACGCACCCGAGCATCACGGCCCAGGTGGAAGTGGAGATCCGGACGCTACGCAAACAGCACCCACGCTGGAGCTACCAACTCGTGCACGACAATCTGGTGGCGCTGGGGAAAGAGCGGCCGGAGCTGGGTGCGCTCCCCGGCTACGCGACCGTCGCACGTTTCATGAAGCATCACGGGCTGGGCAAGCAACGCCGACCGCGGCGCCACGAGCGAGATCCGGAATTCGTGCCGCGCGAGCGGCGGCTCTTCGAGGTGCGCCACGCGCAGGGGTTGTGGCACTGCGACTTTCACGATGCCCCTCGCAAGGTGCTGTCGGCCAGCGGTGGCTGGCGCGTGGCCACGCTGTTTGCGGTGCTCGACGACCATTCACGCCTGTGCTGTCACGCCCAGTGGTACCTGGGCGACGGCAACACCGAAAGTTTCATCCACGGCCTGTGCCAGGCTTTTGCCAAGCGTGGCCTGCCTAGGGCCTTACTCAGTGACAACGGCGGCCCCATGCTCGCCGCCGAAACGCGTGAGGGGCTCGAGCGTCTGTCCGTCGATCATCACACCACACTCTCACAAACGCCCGAGCAGAACGGCAAGCAGGAGGTCTTCTTTTCGCAGGTCGAGGGTCGGCTGATGTCCATGCTCGAAGGCGAGCCCCAGCTGACCCTGGAGCTGCTCAACCGCGCTACCCAGGCATGGGTCGAGCAGGAGTATCAGCGCCACGTCCACAGCGAGACCAAGCAGACCCCGATCGAGCGCTGGCTTGGCGCTCCCAGCGTCGGCCGGCCTTGTCCGTCGAGCGATGAGTTGCGCCGGGCTTTCCGCATGGAGGTTGCCCGCAAGCAGCGCAAGAGCGACGGCACCATCACCGTCGCCGGTATCCGTTTCGAGATCCCATCCCTGTATCGCACGCTGCTGCGGCCCTGCGTGCGCGTGGCCCGCTGGGACCTGTCCAGCGTCGACCTGGTGGACCCTCGGCGCGGGACACACCTGTGCACGCTCTTGCCCGTGGATAAAGAGCGCAACGCCGATCGGCGCCGTCGCGCCCTGGTCGATCCTGCCGCCCCCGCGGGCGCACCCGAAGCCGCTCCGCCGGCCGTGGGAATTGCGCCGCTTCTGCGCCAGCTCATGGCCGAGTACGCCGCCACCGGCCTGCCACCCGCCTACATCCCGCACGACCTCACCGCCCGCGCTCGCGATGAACGCGATCCGGACGACACCAATCCCACTGATCCCGAGGAGACACCATGACCACGAAGATGCAGTCCCTGTATGGCCTGAAATTCAACCCCTTCCGCCCTGACGTCCCCGTCGAGGCCCTGCATACCACCCCCGCCGTCGACGTCTTCCTCCGCCGTGTCGAGCTCGGCCTCTCCGATGGCGGCTACGTCATGATCACCGGCGACCCGGGTACCGGCAAGAGCGTCGCCCTGCGCTTGCTGAGCAAACGCCTGCAGGCCAAGTCTGATCTCGTTGTCGGTACCATCGAACATCCCCAGTCACGCACCATGGATTTCTATCGCGAGCTTGGTGACCTCTTTGGCCTGCCGTTGCACTCCCACAACCGTTGGGCCGGATTCAAGACCTTGCGCGCCCGCTGGGCAGAACACATCAGCTCGACCCTGTGTCGGCCCGTGCTCATCATCGACGAAGCCCAGGAGGCGTTGACCACCGTCCTCAACGAGTTGCGCGTCCTCGCCAGCAAAGAGCTCGATTCCCGCCAGCTCCTCTGCGTCGTCCTGGCCGGCGATTCTCGCCTGGTCGACCGCTTGCGCAGCCCCGAGCTTTTGCCGCTTGGCAGCCGTATCCGTCGTCGCCTCGTCCTCGAGTACGCGTCCCGTGACGAGCTGCTCGCCTGCCTGGATCACCTCCTGGAAAACGCAGGCAACCCCAGCCTCATGACCACCGAGCTCAAGGCCACCCTGGCCGACCATGCCGCTGGCAACTACCGTGTCCTGATGAACCTTGGCGACGAACTGCTCGCTCTCGCTGCTGACCGCGAGCTGCCCCGCCTTGACGAGAAGCTCTTCATCGACGCCTTCAACCAACAGCCTCGTCCCGCCAAGGCCGCGGCTGCCAAACGCCGATGATCATCAAGACCCCGGCTGTCGACGACCTGTGTATCGCCCCTGAGCTGGCCATCCTCGCCGCCCTGGAGGTTTCCCTGGTCGTCGCCACCCAGGTCCTCAATCTCGCACACACAGAAATCCTCGCCCCCGGCGACGAACGCCATCCCGCCACCCACGAAACCAAAATGGCCGGGGAGATCATCGCCCAGGCCACCGGTCTCATCACCGCCATCAACCGCTATCGCCTCGCCCTCCTGGATCCTGACGCCCTTCAGCCGTGAGCGCCTCGCAGGGCAGTGCGTCCCTCAAACAACCTGCTCAGCCTTCCCTTAAACAACGTGCGCACGCTCACGCTGCGCCCCCGTGCGGTCGGTGATGATCTCGCGATTCGCCCCCAGATCGTGCG
>CAZHUY010000414.1:0-3749 GCA_964535465.1 uncultured Myxococcales bacterium | reverse complement strand
GTAATTGTCCCCTGGAGCCGTCCTCGACTTTCAACAGTCAAAAGGACATCCCCCCCCGGCCAGGGCGGATCGGAATGTCCATGACGCGTCCGACCTATCCTCAAGATTGTCCTTCTGAGGTGTTCACGTGGTGGCGGCCGTGGGCACCTGAGATCAGGCGAGTGTGCAACGGCCACGGCGAGGTTTGCCCCGGGGGCCCATTACCACCGCCAGCATGAAAAACCATCACCCGGGCCGGACCTTCACGATTCCGGTGGGAGATCCACGTTCCCCTTCAGTCTTCGACCCGTCTGTAGATCGCGGCCTTGGTCGCACCCCCGTCAGACTCGATTTGGTAAACGGTCAACTCACGCGCTGGCAGCGCGAGAGTGGCGAAGGATGCCCTGCGAGGTCCTGCCGGCAGCCAGATGCCCGGAGCCCTCGGACGCTTGCTGCGAGGCCGACGACGTCCCTCCTCCTTTCGTACGAAAACCTGGCCCAATCGGCAGCACGCACCGGGATTGACCACCAGAGTCTCTCCGATCCTGATCTCGAATGCGTCGTGTGTGTGGCCGACGACGAGCACATCGGCGCACAGATGCGCGAGCAGGCCGGTGAGCCGCTCGGTCTGGGTCTCGGCCGTGATGTTCTCGGTGTCGCCGTGGATCATGGCCACACGGGTGCCGGCAATCTCGATTTCCTTGCTGGAGGGGAGGGCCCGAATCCAACCCATGGCCTCGCGGGTAAGCTCCTCGCCGCCCCCAAATGCCAACGCCTCGGCTGAAAAACCGTCCAGCCTCCAACGCTCATGGTTCCCACGGATGCAGACTACTTTCTCTGCACGCAATCGGGTGATGACCTCTTCGGCGAAGGGCTCGCCGTCAATCATGTCCCCCGCGCACAGGATTGTCTCGGCACCGAGCCGACGAATGTGGGCCAGGGCCGCATCGAGAGCGACGTGGTCGCCGTGGATGTCGGAGATGATTCCAATGATTGGCATGCGTCTTGGTGCTCACTCGACAGTGTGGGGGGAGCATGAGAATTCGCCGAGGACCGACCACTCCCTTCCGCGCATTTGGAGCTCGAGCGCAATCAGGCTGCCTGGCATCCGCACCTTGTTCAGTCCGAGGCATGGGATCCCGGCGACCTCGCCATCGATCCGGGTATGGTGATGGCCGAAGAAGCAGACGCGTGGTCGCACCCTTGCGACCAGCTGGTCCAGTCCCACGGATTCGCTCACCAGGCCGATGCCGTTGATGCGTTTCTCAAACCTCATGCCGGCAGGCGCGTCGTGGATGAGAAGAATATCTACCCCGGTGGCCTTGCAGAGCTTCTCGATTTCGTCGCGCGTGTAGTGGCGTCTGGCGTAGCCCTGTAGGTCTTTCGACTGGCGCTCGAAGTCCGACGGGCTGAAACAGCCACCTACTCCGCCGACGCGGATGATCTCTCGACCCTCGCCCAGATCGAGCGTCCCTCCGTTTCGTAGGTAGAAGAGCCCCGGCAGCACCTCCGCCTCCTGCTGGTCGTCAAGCCAGACAAAGTCCTCGTGGTTGCCCTTGATGAAGACGGTTCTGCGAGGCACTGACCGGCGTTCGGCGAACCATGTGGGGAAATCACCTGCTCCGTCGTGCTTCTTGGTCGCCTTGTCCAGGCGAGTTGGGTCAGGCCAGACGCCGAAATCGCCGACGTGTAGAACCCACTCGAAGCGTAAGCCGAGCGCTGTCTCAAACGCGAGAATGTCCTCGTACATCCGCTCCATTGCTCCGTGGATGTCGCCGGCAGCGCAGATCAGCATCGCATTACTCCTCGGACCACAGCCTTAGCATCAGCGGGGCCTGTATCTGCGCGCCGTCCTGAACCATCGGGGTTTCTCCCGCAAGCCATCGAGTCGGCCCTGGTCCTGCCGGCCGTCGGAGGTTAGGGATGGAACCCATCCCTGTTCAGCCATGGCCAGCTTAACCGCAACACCGACAGCCTGCTTGAGCCGGTGGAACTGTCGGTCGTTCTTCGCTCGTCGGCAAGCAACGGCGGCAAAGGCTCGGTTATTCTCGATCTCCCGGACGACTGCCGCGAGCGCGGGCAGGTCGTAGCGGTCGACGGCCTCGACCATCCGCCTGCGGGCCTCCGGTCTGTTGATCTCGTCGATAGCTGCCTGCAGAGCGGCGCCGAGTGACGGGTGATTGGCAGTCGACGTGTATCGAGCACCGTGGGGATCTGCGAGGAGACTATCGAGATTCACAACGTCATTATACATGCATAAGCGCATGTGACAACGAGCCTGCGCCTGGTCACCGGAGGCGCGGTTGCCTGATGCCGCGAGTACGCCGGCAAAAGTGCCCAGCAGCCGTCTTGGCCGCTCGATCCGGGGGGACCAGAACAGGGTCACCCTCACCATTGCTCACACGGCCTGGAAGCCGGGGCATTGAGGGGGACGGCCCAGGGTTATCGTGAGGTCTGCACACAAAACCGCCCGCGCTGGCCTTCGAAGGCCGGTGAGACCCGGGGTATCAAGGCTTTCGCCGGCTGGAGCGCGTCTTTTTGTTCACGGTGCGGCTGGCGACTCTCTTCGCAGGCGCTTTGGTCTTCTTCGTCACCGCTCCATCCTTGGAGCCCATCTTCGCCTTCTTCGTGTCTCTCCCAGCTGTCCGCAAACTGAGGTCAGCCTCGGTCAGCACTACTCGCCAGCCATCCGCTTGTGTTCGTTGGGCGTCAACGAGCCACTGTGGTCGGGTCGATGGGTAGGGATGTAGCTCCCTCTCGCCGAATGCGAACCAGATGATGGCACGGTCACCAACGTAGAGCCTGAGTAGGTCTTCGCGTAGGTATAAAATGTCGCCTTGGAGACCATCGACCCCGCTAAGGGTTGTCGAGGCCCGTGTTCCATTGGGCAAGACCTGGTCGAATCCCTGCGGCACGCTCCGGAGATCGAATTGCGCCGAAAAGCAGAATGACGGGACGCGGACACTTCCTGCCTGGTTGAGCTTGCTATGATAGCTCTCCCAGGCATAGTGGTGGGCGAGAATCTCGACTTCCACCTCGCTTCCCCCAACGGAGAGGTGCTCTCGATAGTCATCTCGCAATTTGGAGTCATCGAGCAGTCCGGCCGCGAAGGTTGCATGCCAGGGGATTTCACCAGCAAACGTATAGTAGTCCTTTGGAGCCTCATGCACGCCCCATGGCCTCTTGCCAGAGTTCAGTGCGTTCACGACCTGCGGCGCGCTCAGAGTCGGTACTACCAGGGCAGACACGGAACACCACGCCTTTCGTCCGAGTACCTTGTCGGTAGCCCTGACCGAGCCATGAACGGCAATCCAAGGCCCCACATGTGCACCAATTTGTTCTCGAACGAACAACTGTTGAGGCAGTTTGATGCCATTTTCACAAATCCAACGCTCGTGACTTTCGACGCCCGGCTTTAGCCATGCTTGTGGAACCGTCGTGGCCCCGTCCATTGGAGGTTCTTCAGGAAACGAGGGGTCAATGTCGACGTCCGAGAGTCGTCGGTTCTGACGGGGCAGAAGTCCCTGTGCCTCAAGAATTCCTGCGTATGTGAAGAAACCGATCCATCCATACTTCTTTCCGTATCGTTCAGATTGGGGACTGTCTCCACGACCCTCAGACCGGAAAGAAGCCTGATCGATCCGGTCATCCAGCACCTTGAACCCGGCAGCTCTCCATCCGAGCGACCACACCACGCCGCGCACATGGGCCACGGCTGCTTGGTGTCCTTGGTGGTTCGCATCGTAGTTGGACCGGTCATCGAAGAGACG
>CAZHUY010000413.1:0-3779 GCA_964535465.1 uncultured Myxococcales bacterium | reverse complement strand
TCCCGCGGTACCTCCGCCTGCGGTGCCGCCCCCCCCGCTCCCGCCGCTCGCATCGCCACCCGTTCCACCCACGCCACCGGTCCCACCACCGCCACCATCTTGACCGCCGACCCGTGCGTCGCCAACCCCCGCATCCGCGGAACGGCTTGTGCTGCCTGCCGCCCCCGCGGCGGCTCCGCCCTTCCCACCCGTCGCACCGCCAGTGCCATCCGTGCAGGTGTTGTCCTGCTCACAGCGTGAAACCCTGGCCGGTTTCTTGATATCCACGCATGAGGAAGACATGCAGAACGTGGCGAGGCTAAGGAGGACGATCAACCTAGGCATGGCCTATCTCTCCGTGTACTGAGTCGGGATCGTACGGGGGCGGGCCAATTTTCGAACGCATCAGGTCGAAAATCCACTACTTTCGCGGAAGCGGTCAGACACCCTGTTTCGGCGGAGCTATACTGCCGCCATGCGAATCGTGGTCTCCGTGGCGATCGCGCTGGTCCTCTCGGCTTCGCACCCGGTCAACGCAGCGGGCAAGGGCAAGCGGCCTGCCGTCTGCAAAGTGGATTCAGACTGCACCCTGGTGCCCGCCGACTGCTGTGGTTGCGAAGACGGCGGCAAGCAGAAAGCCATTCCGGTTCGCGACGAGGCCCGATACCAGAAGGCTCGCCGGGCGCGTTGTGCGGAGACCATGTGTTCGGCCGTGGTTTCGCAGGACTCTTCCTGCGCTATCACCGCTGCGGTATGCAAGGAGGGGCAATGCTCTCTCGCTCCGTCACCATAGCTTTGGGCCTGCTGGGCCTCTCGGCGTGGTCATGTACCGCCAAGGATGAGGGCGCGAATCTCAATCCTGGCGGGCCGGTCGAGGAACCGCACATCACACGCAAGGTGGTGGATTCTGGGCCGGTCTTTCTGGACATGGACGCGGATATCCACGGCAAGGGCGGAAGCACCGGTCTGGATATCCCGGACGCCGGACCCAAACCCGACCATGCACCCTTGGCCGACACGCCGGCAGACGTGGGCGGGCTGGGTGCGCCCTGCGAGGTCTTTGCCGCGAATCCCTGCCGCAAGGGTTATGGCTGCTATCCCAGCGCCGATGGCAGCGGCACCTGCCTGGATGAGGGTATTCTGCCAGTGGGTTCACAATGCGACCCGATGGGCTCGATCGATTCCAGGTGCATCCCGGGCAACACCTGCGTGCATGGACTCTGCACGGGCCTGTGTCATCTGGGGTTGGGCGACTCGGGATGTGCCAGCAGCCTGCTCGGAAGCATCTGCGTCGCCCTCTCCGAGATGTCCCTCGTGGTCGGGTACTGCGCCTGGGACTAGCGACCGTCGAGGGCCTGCACCAGGCCGAGCGCATCGATGAGGCCCAAGCCTAGAGCCAGGCCGTGCTCCAGCAGGGGCTCGGACTCGATGGACTTGCGGGCCACGTAGCCCACCTTCTCCAGGCGCGGATAGATCGAGAGCACGACCGTGCTGGCGGCGCTCTTGCCAGGAAAGACGTCCAGGCCCATGACCGCGCCCTCGCAATCGCCGTCCACGGCCAGGGCCCGCCAGGGTGCGCTCTCCACCCTCCAGATCGCATCCAGATCCAGGAGCGGCAAAGAGCTGTCGACCTCCCAGCAGGTGGCTCCCTTGCACTTTTCGGGTTTGAGGGTCGTCACCGTGCCCCACCCGGGCAGGGCTTGCCAGGTGCGGGGTTGCTTCACCAAAGCCGAGACCACGTCAGGGGCCAGCCGCGCGGAGGCGAGCACCTGGACCACGGCCAAGCGCCCATCGGCCCGGCTGTGGACCGCGGCCAACAAGGCGGGCGCTTTCGGACCCAGCAAACCACCCAGGCGGCCTGCAGCCACCTCCTGCGGTCCCGGAGGCGAGCGCGTCCCGGCCGGATGTCGCCGCGGATCCTGGGTTCCGGGCGCCTCGGCCTGCAACCGCAAGGCGCGCAGCACCACGTAGGAAACAGCGGCCGCCATGGCGGGCTCGGCGACGGGGCTGCGCTTGATCATCCGACGGGTAATCCAGTTCACATCGCGGATGTTGGCCGAGGCCTCCATGCTGAGCACGGTGGAGCCCGAGGGTTCCGGCGAGGCCGAGAATCGCACCGTACCGGGCGCCAGATCCCCGTGCTTCATCTCGATGTCAGCGCCGGTCGAGGTGGGCTGCAGTCCCAGCTTGCCTTCCAGATTCCACAGCGGGACTTCCAGCTCCCACACCGCCGTGCCTTGGCCCGTCCTGGTTTGCGGTCCGGTGCCCTCGTAGGCCAGGCGGCGCAACGACGGCAAGGCCGCACGATACGCGGTCAAGTCCGTCAGCATGGTGCGCACGCGCGCGACCGGAGCGGCCACCCGCGTGACCAAGCGAAAGCGCGAAGGCTGTCGTGTGGGCTCGGCCAGCAGAACCAGATCGGCGCCGCCGACGGCGTCCAGCGCGGCGCTCAGCTCGTCCGGGGAGGAGAAAGGTGCGGGCTGGGCCGAGACCTGCGCCGGCGTCAGCCCGAAGGCGAGCGCCAGACCCAGAACCGCACCTGACCGCTTTTTCACCAGGTGGTTAGTCCTTCTCGACCATTTGGTCGTAGAAAGCCAAGTACTCGTCCTTGTGTTCGCCCTCGCGCACGGCCATGGCGGCGCGTGGATGCTCGTTCAGCATGCCGGTGATGAGATAGGGAATGCTGTAGCCCCAGTCGATGCCCTTGGCCAGCGGCACGAAGTGCTTCTCGACGCACTCGATGACGGGGCGCAGGTGGAACTTGGGGTTCTTGAGGAACGCCAGCAGGAGCTCGAGCGCGCAGTTGCCGGCGCCCCGACCCAGACCCGCGATGGTGGCGTCCAGCCGATCCGCCCCGACGATGAGCGCCTCGATGGTGTTGGCGTAGGCGAGCTGCATGTTGTTGTGGGCGTGGATGCCCACGTGCTTGCCCGTGCCTTCGAGCGCCGCCATGAAGCTCAGCACCAGGTCGTGAATCTGCTCTGAATAGAAAGCGCCATTGCTGTCGACCACGTACACCGTGTCGACCGGGCTCTTGGCCGCCGCAGCCAGGGCCTCTTCCAGCTCACGATCCTGCACCTTGGAGATCGCCATCAGGTTCAGGGTGGTCTCGTAGCCCTTGTCGTGGGCGTCCTTGATCATGTCGAGGGCGCCGGGGATCTGGTTGATGTAGCAGGCCACGCGCACGCAATCGATCACACTCTTGTCCTTGGGCTGGATATCGGTGTGATAGTCGGTGCGATCCACGTCGGCCATGACCGAGATGCGCACGGTGCGCGGGCCTTCGCCCACCACGCGCCGGAGCACGTCCTCCTCGCAGAACTTCCAGATGCCGTGCTGATCCTGGGAGAAGATGCGTTTGGACCCCTTGTAGCCCAGCTCACAGTAGTCGACGCCGGCAGCCTCGCAGGTCTGGTAGACGGCCTTGACGAAGGCCTCGTCGAACTTGTGATTGTTCATCAAGCCGCCGTCGCGAATCGTGCAGTCCACGACCTTGATGTCAGGTCGGTAGGTGACCCAGTTGCCTTTCGCGTCGACGTGTCTGCGGTGTAGCATGAGGCTCCTTGTAGGCCCCACACATACCATGTTCGCAACTCAGGCGCTTCCGGGCGGGGTTCTTTCGGCGGGCGCCACGATGTTGGGGACGTAGACCAAGACGACGGTGATGTTGTCATCGCCGCCGCGCTCGTTGGCCATGGACACCAGGGTGGGACCGACCTCGTCGTAATAGCGCGCGCCCAAAACCACGCCCAACTCCTCCACGGACAGGTAGTTGCACAATCCGTCCGAGCACAGCAGGT
>CAZHUY010000412.1:0-3811 GCA_964535465.1 uncultured Myxococcales bacterium | reverse complement strand
CCAGGGTCTCAAGAAAAATGTGATTGATCCCTAGACGACCACGACCACGACCACGACCACGTCTACGTCTACGTCTACGACGTTTGGAATTAGATCGCGGCCGACGGGCCGACGGGCAGAGGGAGGCGCTATCGCCGCGCGCGCGTGCAGATGGTCTGGCCTAGGCCGCGCAGACGCTGAGCCTCTGCGGGCACCGCCTTCTCGGCGCGCTCGACCACCTGCAGGGCTTCCTCGGTGCGGCCCGCATCCATCAAGGTCACCGCCAGATCCCAGTAGGAATCGCACCACTGCGGGTCGAGAGCGATCGAGCGTTCCAGGCTGGCCACGCCCTCGTCCACCCGCCCCTGTCGCGCCAAGCCCAGGCCCAGGCCTTTGTAAGCGTAGGCGTGGTCGGGTTTCACCGCCAAGGCCTTGCGGCAGAAGTCCTCGGTGGACTGGTAGTCGCCCAGAAAGAACGCGACGAAGCCGCCCAGGTCGAGCAGCTCCAGGTTCTCGGGTGCCAGGGTCAAGCCCTGATGAATGCGCGCGCGCGCCTCGCCCAGGTCGTGCTCGGCCAGGGCCGCACGCACCTGCTTGAGGATCTCGTCGACCGACGGGGTGGTCTGCGGCTCGCTCATTTCTCGCCCCCGGGGTTCGCGGCCACCGCCGGGTCATGACCGAAGAAGGCGTTCTCGGCCGGGGTCGGCTCCTCGGACAGCAGGTCGTGCCGCCGGTGTTTCACCGCCTGATGGTAGAAGCAGTGCTGGTTGCCCTGGCCGCCCTGGGCATAGGTGGCCCAGCTACAGCCGCCGCGGCACACATCGCGAAAGCGGCAGACCCTGCAGAACCCGGTGAGCTGCTCTTCCTTGAAGGCGCGGTTGAAGGCAAATCCATCGGCGCGCAGCCAGATGTCACGCAGGCTCTGCTGGCGCACGTTGCCCTCGATGAAGCGGCTCTCGCCGTTCATCATCGAAGGCAAGGACAGGCAGCCCTTGATGTTGCCACCGCTCTCGATGCCGATCACCTGGATGCCGGCGCGGCACCCCAGCCAGAAGGGCATCGAGGTGTCGCCGTCGCGCAGATCGGGCTCGAAGCGGCCGAAGTAGCCCACGTCGTCACTCGGGTAAACCTTGAACTCGGGGCACGGAATGCGGCACATCTCGGCGATCTGCGGAACCAGCCACAACAGCTCCTCGGGCGGCGACACCAGACTGCGGTGCTGGCCCATGTTGCCGGTGGCGGTGGCGAACTGCAGTTGCCAGGCAAAGGCGCGGTGGTCTATCAGAAAGCGCCGCAACGCCGGAAGCTGATGCTGGTTGAGGCGGTTGATGGTGGTGTTGACCGAGACCGGCAGCCCCGCGGCCACGCTGATGTCGATGGACTTCACCACCCGCGCGAACGATCCCCCGGTGCGGAACTCGTCGTGCTCTTTCTCGAAACCGTCGATGCTGAAGGCCACCCCGCAGAAGCCGGCCTTCTGGGCCATCTCCACGTGCTTGGGGGTCCAGGTCATGCCGTTCGAGATCATGTTGACCCGCGCCCCCAGCTCGACCAGGCGCTTGCCCACTTGATCCCAATCCGGGTACAGGGTGGGCTCGCCGCCGCTCAGGGTGATGCGGCGGCAGCCCAGGGCCACCAGCTCCTCGGCCACGCGCCGGCATTCGTCCAGCGTCAGCTCGTCTGGGCGCCGCTCGCCTGCAATCGAGCCGCAGTGCTTGCAGCGCAGATTGCAGGCCAGGGTCAGCTCCCACACGCAGGCGCGCGGGAAGAATCCGACTTGTCGTAGAACTTCGAGCAAGACCGACTACTTCCCGGTCGGATTCGGAGCGGCAAAGAGGATGTCGGCGCTCGGGCTGGGCGTGGTGGAATCGGGGTTCGGCTGAATCGCGTGGTAGCGAACCATGGGATTGGTGCCGACGTTGGTGGCGGTCGAGGTGTTCAGCTTGGTGACGGGCGCGGCGTAGACGGGTTGCGGCGCCATGTACTCCGGATACGCCATGCCTGCATCCCGCGGGATGGGCGCCGCGTATTTCTGTGCGCCGGCGTCGGGCATGACGGCCATGTACAGAGGCATGATGCCCCCGTCGGGTCTGGTGCCAGTGCCAGTGCCCGTGCCCGTCGAAGCCGTACCCGTCCCGGTTCCCGCGCCGGTGCCGGTCGAGGCGCCCGTCCCGGTTCCCGTGCCGGTGCCCGTCTTGGTCTGCGTGCCGGTCATGGGGGCGGAGTAGACGGCCACGACGGTCGCCGTGTCTGTCTTGGTCTGCGTCGGCTGGGGCGCCATGTATTCCGGCTGCGGCATTCCCGCGTCGGGCATGATGGCCATGTACTTCACCACGCTCGTGGACACCCCCGTGTCCGTCTTGGTGGGGGCCAAACCGGTGCCCGTCCCCGTTTCGGTGCCCGTCATGGGCGCGGAATAAACAGGTATCCCACCATCGGGCGTGGTCCCGGTCGCCGTGCTGGTCATGGTGACGGTCCCGGTCCCGGTGCCGTCATCTTCGGACTCGTCGCTCGACCCGCAACCCACGCCGCCCACCAGCGCCAGCCCGATGCCCATGGAAGCTGGGACAACCACGTAGCGGACCGTTTCTTTCAGGAAGGTCTGGATACGCTCTCGGATGTCTTTCTCTTTCATGGTCGGCTCCTGGGCTTTCGCCTCTTGAACTGCGGTGCGTTACCTAACTCGCCCCTGCTATCCCTCAGCAAGCGTCATGCCACAGGCCGGCGAGGCTGAGGACGAGCTAAGTGCGCATAGTAACACGGGTGTCCGAGAGCAGAGACAACAAGCCTCTGGTGACTTCGCCCTGCCCTCCTCAGATTTCTGAGAGCGCCTCGTCCCCCCAGTCCGGCTGCCGAGAACCGCCGCCTTTTCCTTTCGGGTTTCTCGGCTACGCTTAGACGAAATTGTGGCGGGAGAGGGCGTGATGGACGCAGGTGAGCCGGTCGAGGGGCAAGCGCTGGGGACCCCACCCAGCCAGGCGGAAGCGGACGAGGATCCAATCGAGACGCAGGAGTGGATCGATGCCCTGGAGTCCACCCTGGCGCGCCAAGGGGTCGAACGCGCGCACTTCCTGTTACAGCAGTTGGTCGAGCACGCCCGGCGCGCCGGCGCCCACCTGCCCTTCGACGCCACCACCGCCTACATCAACACCATCCCGCGCAACCGCCAGCCGCAGGCGCCCGGCGATCCCGCGATCGAACGGCGCATCCGCTCATTGGTGCGCTGGAACGCCCTGGCCATGGTGGTGCAGGCCAACCGCCACAGCTCCGAGTTGGGCGGGCATATCGCCAGCTTCGCCTCGGCGGCCACCCTGTACGACGTGGGGCTCAACCACTTCTTCCACGCGCCCAGCGATTCGCACGGGGGCGATCTCATCTACTTCCAGGGGCACTCGGCGCCGGGCGTGTACGCGCGTGCCTTTTTGGAAGGCCGACTGACCGAAGAACAGCTCAACAACTTTCGCCAGGAGGTCGACCGCAACGGGCTCTCGTCCTATCCCCACCCCTGGTTGATGCCGGACTTCTGGCAGTTCTCGACGGTCAGCATGGGTCTGTCGCCCATGATGGCCATCTACCAGGCGCGCCTGATGAAGTACCTGCACGATCGCGGCCTGCAGGACACGAGCGGTCGCAAGGTGTGGGCCTTTCTAGGCGACGGCGAGATGGACGAACCCGAATCCCTGGGCGCCATCACCCTGGCCTCGCGCGAGCGCCTGGACAATCTGATCTTCGTCATCAACTGCAACCTGCAGCGCCTGGACGGTCCGGTGCGCGGCAACGGCAAGATCGTGCAGGAACTGGAGGCCTTGTTCCGCGGCGCCGGGTGGAACGT
>CAZHUY010000411.1:0-3832 GCA_964535465.1 uncultured Myxococcales bacterium | reverse complement strand
GGCGCGGTTGCCGCGCGGCAACCAGGATGCGGTAGCGAAGGTGGTGACACGCCGCGGGCTGACGACGCGGCAGACGGCGCGGCTGGTCGAGTCACTGCTCTCGGCACCACAGGCCGAGTGGCCGCGTCTGCTGGCCGAGGTGCCCAAACCTGTCGTGACGACCGAGCCCAAGGGCGGCGCCCCCCGGCGCACGCCCGGTGAGCAGATGGTCGCCGACGCCTGGGTGATCAAGCGCGCAGCGACGCGCCTGCACGTCCGGCTCTTGGAGCGCTCGCTGGCGAGCCTGGGCGAGCCGGCCTGCGCGGCCGTCTCCCGGGAACTGTGTGAGCTGCGCGCGACGCTGGGCTCGTTGACCAAGACCCTCGACGAGCGCCTCGAGATGAAAGGAGCTCCGGATGCCGCCGCTTGATCCGCAGTTGGTCTACAACGTCGTGCAACTCGACCGCGAGGGCATGAAGTGGAGGGCGATCGCGCGGGCGCTGCATCTGAGCCGCAACACCGTGCGCCGCATCGTCGCGGAGCACCATCGCGGGCGCGAGCAGCCGCACTCGGCACTGCCGGCACCGCGGCGCATCGCGCGCCCTTCGAAGCTCGACCCTTTCCGCGGCGAGATCGACCGGCTTTTGCTGGTGTACCCGGACATCACCGCGCAGCGAGTCTTCGAGATCCTACGCGGCGAGAAGGGCTACCAGGGCGGCGACACCATCGTGAAGGACCTGGTGCGCAGGCTGCGCCCCAAGCCGTCGCCGACCCCGAGCCTGCAGACGCCGCCGCGGGTACCTGGGGACATGGGCGAGTGCGATTGGTCGCCCTTCGACGTTTGCTTCACGCGCGCGCCAAAGCAGACGCTGCAGGCCTTCGGCTACACGCTGCGGTACTCGACCCGCAAGTACTTCGACTTCTTCGAGGGCAACGGGCTGCACCCGCTGATGGACGGCCACCTGGGCGCTTTCGACCGCTTCAAGGGCGCCGCCCGGCGCTGCACCTACGACAGTCAGAAGCCGGTGGTGCTGCGCTGGGAGGGCAACCAGCCGATCCTCAACCCGCGCTTCGTCGATTTCGCCACCTACCACGATTTCGTCGTCATCGCGGTGCGCAACGCCCCCAACCGCAAGCCCCGAGTCGAGCGCAGCTTCTGGGAGCTGCTCAGAAGCTTCTTCAATGGCCGCACCTTCCGTGACCTCGCCGACCTGAAGGCGCAGCTCGTCCACTGGCTGGACACCGTCGCCGACCTGCGCCCGTTGAAGCGCATGAAGCGACGCACGCGTCTCGAGCTATTCGCCGAGGAGCAGTCGCTGCTGCGCCCGCTGCCTCGCCATCGGTACGACACCGCGCGCGTGCTCTACAAGCTGTGTGACATCGAGGGCTTCATCACCTGGGAGGGCAACCGCTACTCGCTGCCCTACGACTACGTCACCGAGATCCTTCCGGTGCGCGTGACCTCCAGCGAGCTGTTCGTCTACAAGGCCGACCTGACCTGCATCGCCCGCCACGCGCTGCTGCCGCGCGGAGCGCAGCAGGACTCGATCCTCGCGGGACACCGCCCTTGCCATGCCGAGCGTGGCCCCGATCTCGACCAGCTTCGAGTCGCCTACGCGCAGATGGACGAGCGAGCCTCCACCTTCCTCGCTGCCCTGGAGAAGGCGCAGCCGCGCTCGGCGGGCTACCACGCACGCCAGGTGCTCGCGCTGCGCGAGAGTTGGGGCTGCGAGGATCTGGTCGCCGCGCTCGAGCACGCAGTGGCCTACGGCGCCCTCGAGCACCGGGCGATCGAGCGGATCCTGCTGGCCCGCGGCACCCCGCGCCGGCTCGAGCAGTACGTAGCCCAGAGGGTTGCCGAAAAGCAGGGCGGCCAGAGCGTGGCTGGCGCGCGCGATCTCGCCGAGTACGACGCGCTGCCCGTGGTGGGCACCGTCCCCGACGCGCCAGGAGGAGCCGACAGATGTCCAAGCGCCGAGACGAGCGAAGAGAGCCCCCTGAAGACGAGCTGCGCACCCGGGCGCGAGCGCACCTGAAGCGCCTCGGGCTGACCGACTTCGACCTCGAGGCCCATCTGCGCTGGGCCCGTGAGAGCCGGGCCAGCGAGCTTGAGAGCATCGAGCGGCTGCTGGCGGCCGCAGCGGCCTTCAAGCTTGGCCGCAGCATCGAGTGGCGCTTCGGCCGCACTGGGCTGAAGGTGAAGAAGACGCTGGCGGTCTTCGACTGGGACTTCCAGCCCAAGCTCGATCGCAGGAGCGTCGAGGCGCTCTTCGACCTGTCCTTCATCGCGCGAAACGAGGACGTACTGATCACCGGCAAGACCGGCACCGGCAAGAGCCACCTGCTCCAGGCCCTGGTGCTCAAGGCCTGTGAGAAGGAGCTCACCGTCCGCTACGCACGCTGCGTGGACCTGATCGACGACCTCTACGCTGGACTGGCCGACGGCACCTACGAGCCGCGCATGCGCGGCTGGGCCCGCGCCAAGCTGCTGGTGATCGACGACGTGGGCTTGGGCCAGCTCAAGCGCCGAGGCGATGAGCCAACCGCCGCGCACATGCTCTTTACGCTGCTCGACCGGCGCCACATGAGCGTTTCGACTGCGATCACCTCCAACCTCCAGCTCTCGGCCTGGGTCAAGTACCGGGGCGACGCGACGCTGGCCGCGGCGGTCCTCGCCCGGCTGGCCGCCAACTCGGTCCACATCGACATCGACGGTCCCAGCTACCGGCAGCACCTCGCCCGACAACGTGCCGCTGGCCGCAAGGGCTTCGACCTGCGGCCAACCGAGGAGAAGCAGGGATGATGACCACCAAATCGCTCGGCCTGCCCTCGCCGGCCGAGCTCTTCGATGCGCCAGAGCGCGCGATACTCGCCGTCTTGGATACCAACCTTGTCCTGGCCGTGCGCGCGCTCCAGGCCCGGCATCCGGACCTCGGGGACCCTCAGGCGCGCGAGCCTCTGCCGCTGCTTGCCGAGGTCGTGCTCGCCTGCGCGCAAAGCCTCCGCGACGTCCTGCTCTCCTACGACGAGCTCTCGCGCCGTGCCGCCCGCCTGGACTGCAACGACGACGAGATCGACCTCCCCTTCTGACTTTATGCCCGGGGCCTGCGAGGAAGGCCGAAGAGCGGGCTCTGCCTGGCGAGACATCCCGCGACCCGACGGAATCCCTGCAGGCCCTGGGCGCCCTTCAGACATCCAGCCCATTCAACCGCCGGAGGCACGGGACCGCCTTCGGCGGTTGCGTTTTTGATCCCCTCTGGAATCTGGCCGGACGGCTTGATGCCCGCCATCGGTGAGCTCGTCCTGCTGCGCTCTCGCCATGCGCTTGCGAAGACGAACGAAGAGCGAGCTCGGTTGGGTGAGACCCTCGGCGACTTGACCGAATTCCCGCTGGCCCCCCGGGCCCCCTCACGCATCCAGCACATTAAGCACCGGATGCGTGGAACCGCCTTCGGCCGTTGCGCGCTTCTGGGCCCTCTGGAATCTGCCCGGACGGCTTGATGCCTGCCATCGGCGAGCTCTTCCTGCTGCGCTCTCGCCATGCGCTTGCGAAGACGAACGAAGAGCGCGGTCTCTGCCTGGCGAGACATCCCGTCACCCGGCCGAATCCTCGCGGGCCCCGGGCTCGCTCACACATCCAGCCCATTCGACCGCCGGAGGCGTGGGACCGCCTTCGGCGGTTGCGTTTTTGATCCCCTCTGGAATCTGGCCGGACGCCTTGCGGCGCTCCATCGTGCGCACCGCACGCAACCTGCACTGGGCCACCGAGACCGCCGAGAATGGATCACGCCTTCGCCGCCGCCGAAGCATCGACCACGGGTGGCTGATGAAGTCTCTCGGGCACCGGCTTGCA
>CAZHUY010000410.1:0-3852 GCA_964535465.1 uncultured Myxococcales bacterium | reverse complement strand
GTCGGCTCCACCCAAGATGAGATGAACCTGATCGGTCAGGCCGGCAGGAGGGGCTCAGTGGCAGGCCGGGCACGAATAGGACCCGGGCGTGACTTTGAGTGCGCCGGAATCCACATCCAGCTGACACTGGGGATTGTAGCAGTGACAACGGGTGGAAGGCATCCCGGCCGGGCAAACGCCATCCTGCAATCCCGCCAACCACACCAGGGATACGAACGGATAGCTTGCCTGTCCATCGCAATCAAGAGCCCCGGGAATTCTCGAAGTGCCGGCCAAAAGAGAAAGCGTCAAGTTGCTGGGATCGCAGCCGGCGTCCGTCATGCGTCGGATGGCCTCGGCGCGATCGACCTTGATTTGCGAAGCCTGGGAGGGACCGTTCCAGTGACGAATCCTCATCTTGCCGTTTGTACAGGTCCCGGACCAATCAATGTAGCCGCCGGTGGTTTCGCAGCCGTATTGAATCTGCAGGCTGACCCAAGCGTGGGGCGAGGCAGAGGTGACCGGATCTTGCGAGTAGAAGCGGATGTGGTCCTGGATATACGAAAGCGGCAGGACCGAGGTCATGAAAGTTTTGACCTCGTCAGGTAAGTCGTCCCAGGTCAGGACAACGGGGCTATGCAGATCGCGCGCCGCCAGCTGCTCGGGTGTGCACGCGGTGGCGCCTGTGCCGGTCGTGCCTCCGGAGCCGGAAGCAGTTCCCGCCGTGCCGCTGCTGTTCGCGCCCACCGTTCCACCCATGTTACCTGAGCTTCCCGCAGCGCCCGGGTTGCCGCCGATGGGGACGGTTCGGTTGAAGGTGCCAACGATCTCGGTCGTGCCGCCGGTACCTAGGTCGTGGCACCTGGGGTGATAGCTACTGCTGGAGTAGCTTCGGCTGGAGGTGCCTCCCGTGCCGGCCATGGCGCTGCTGCTCGAGGTGCCGCCCGAAGCGGCCGTGCCTCCGCTGGAGGAGCTGGTTCGGCTGGTCGAGCCTCCGCTGCCGGCGGTTCCGCCGGAAGCCGTGAGGCCGCCCGTGCCTGCCGTCGACAAGCTCGTGCTCTCGCCGACCGAGCCGCCCTGAGCGCTCGACGAGTTACTCGATGTGCCGCCAACCACGCTTGCCTCGCTCGAAGCTCCGGTGCTGCCCGCGCCCGCCTGGCTCCCGGCGCTGCCCTCCGTGCTGCTGTTGCTACAAGCCGCGACCACTATCGCCAGCACGGCAACCGACCTGAATAGATGACGGGAGGATTTCATGACCCGCTTCGGCTTGCCAGATCCATGCCATGAGCATGTTCCTACAGCATGGTCTCCGACGGATCGGCGGTCCTTCGGCCAGGCCAGGGGAGAACAGCGCGCTTCCCTTCGGTTTTTCCCTCAGCAAAGAGGGGCCATGAAGACTCTGGCCCAGGGAACGCATGAGAACGCGGCCAGGTCGCAAGCTCGAAGCCCGCGACGTTACCACGACATCGGTGTCGGCAGCCCTGTACGATCTGCGGCAATCTCTTGCGTCGATCTCGAGAGGAAGCGCCAGACAAAGGGAACAATATGGCGGGTACCGGACGGGGAGGGGGTCGGCCGGACGGGTGACGTGGGTCACCTCGGCCAGGGGCGTGATGTGGCGGCGCGATTGGCCCCGACCTGGGCGAGCGGGTACGATCGATTTCGGAGGCCGAACATGAACCCATCTTGGCGAGCAACTTCCCTTGGTATCGTGGTCCTCTTGGCTGGCCTTGCCTGTTCTGCTGGGGGCGAGTTGGGCGTGCCTCCGTCGAACGATGCCTCGCCCGGAAGCCAGACCGACGCCCAGGCCGCGGCGCCGAGCCATCCAGAGGACGCGCAGGCCACGGCCCCGACCGATCCGCTGGACGCGAATCCGGCCAGCCCGCCCGATGCGCGGCCCCTGACGGGCTACGTGGATCCGAAACTGGCCAACAGTCAGGTGGTTCCCTCCCCGGCCCACGAGGGGGTGCAGTATTCCGGCGCGATCGCGCTGCGAACCACCATGCCCGCGGTGTCGACGACGGGAGAGACTTGGGTCGAGATCTCGGCCCCCATCCTGCCCAAGACCCCGGCGCTGTACCCCGGCGAAGGCGCCAACTATCCGACCACGCCGCAGGGCCAGGCCCAACTGGCCCACGACTCGGCCTTGACCTTCGAGACCTTGCTGACCGAGTGCCAGCCCAAGAACCCGGGCATCGTGCTGTGGAAGGCGGGCGATCCCCCGCTGTCCAGCGAGCAGGTGAACACCAACTATCGCCTCCTCGAGGATTGCGCGTACCTATCCTACCTGGCCAAGCCCTGCTGGATCCCCCAGCTGGTCAAGGACGTGGACATCTGCCAGCAAGAGCTGGGTGCCGGCTGGCACACGCTGACCGAAGACGATGTGCTGTCCTTGTCATCCCAGGATCTGCAGCGCGTGCAAGAGGTGCTGATCGGCATGCAGAGCGCCGGATCGCAGGGCGGTAGCTTCTTGTTTTCGCGGCAGGTCTGGGTCCTGCGCAACGATGGCAGCGTGTCCGGGGCCAACCTAGAGCCCGCCGCGAGCCCGCGCTTCTTCCCGCTGACCTCATCGAATGGCATGCCTTTCGATCCTCGTGTCCACCACGAGGGCAGCCTGTCGCTGCGCTGCCTGCGCGTGACCGCGGGCGGGTAGCGACCACAGCCACCCCCGGCACTTGCCGTGGCCAATAGCGACGGCACAGGATGCGATCCGCTGAGAGCGCAGTGTCTCCCTACTCAAGCTTCTCGATCGCGCCAACGAATGCCGAGGGCGCGATTTCGGTGCCTGCATAGTAGGTGGTCTCTTCGCTGATCTTCGTGAGCTTGCCGCACATTGTCCCAGCGTACACAAAGTCTGGGCGGGGCGTCACCTCGCTGAGTTCATAGAGGTGCAACGTACCGCACGCTTCTTGGGTGCCGCCATAGAGCTTGCCGATCACGCATGTGATGCTTCCGCGCGCAAAGAGGGGCACGGTGCACTTCGCGTCCGCGAAGTAAGTGTCGCCCATGATGGACGCGGTCGGCATGCAGTGGTGCCGGCCGTCGCTTGCCAAAACGAAAGTGCAGTTTTCGGAGCGTTCCCTGTCGTACCAGCCGAGAAATTCCTTTTCGCCAGAGGCCGCCTGGACGAAACGAGCCCGCAGTCGTGTCCCGCTTTGGAAGCCATGGCTCTCATTCGAAACGACGCTGCCTCCTGGAGCGCTACGCCCTGCAGTGCCCCCGGCGTTCGAGTGGCTGCCAGCCAGTCCGCCGGTCGACCCGCCGCTGTCGATCGGTCTACTTGCCGAACCGCTGCTTGCTCCTCCGGAGTCGTTCTGCCCTGCCGTCCCCCCCGCGTCCGCAGCGCCATCAGCGTGACTTCCGTATGCCCTGCCGCCCGATGAACCTGCGCCCGAACCGCCACCATTGCGGCTGCCGCCCGTCGTGCAGGCAGCGGCCAATGCGCAAAACGCGAGGCCACCGCCCCAATGACGAAGGATCATTCTGATTATCATTCCGTCTGCTCGCGCGCTGCAACGAAGGATGATGCGGGAACCTCCACGGCCGTGTAGTAGCTGTAAGCGGTGGTTGCGTACACAGAGCAACCAGTGCCATCGGAGCTCTTCAGATACGTCTTGGTGACGGTCGACGGCGTGAGCTCGTAAACGCGCCGCGTGCCGCAATCGGCTGCTTTGTTGGTCGTCGCATACAGTTTGCCGCTCACGCAAGGATTAATGGCAAGGGCGAAGAGCGGGGCTGTGCACTGGTTGTCCGCGTAGAAACCAGTGAGTGCGTACTGCGTGATAGGCAAGCAGCGTATCGAGTTGTCCGCCGCGACGCTAACACTACTGATTGAAAAAGTTGCCAGTCTGCCGGGAAATCGGCGACATCATT
>CAZHUY010000409.1:0-3862 GCA_964535465.1 uncultured Myxococcales bacterium | reverse complement strand
GCTTCATGAACCCAGCAGGCCACCTGAATCACGTCGGATGCTTCGCCGACGCCTTGGGCTGCGCGATCGTGGGTCCCGCCAGCTCCGAGTACCCTTGGTTCCCCGGGATGACCTGGCGGTACGCCATGTGCGGCGGCTGCCAGGCCCACCTGGGCTGGCACTTTCGCGGCGAGCAAGCCACCGGGTTCTTCGCGCTGATTTTGGACCGCCTGCGCGAGGCTCCGACCCGCTAAAGCGGTTTGGTGCCCTAGGGCAGGATCTTGTACAGATACAGGGTCAGGTAGTTGGGCGCGGAGAAGGTTTGCAGCAGCTCCAGCCTGAGACCCTGCGGTGCCACGTAAGCACCGGCGTTGTCGCTGGCCAACACATACTGCTGTTTGCGCGAATACACGTGCGAGGCATCGGCGAATTTCCCCTCGGAATAGCCGAAGCGTGGGTCCTCCAGTCCGAACACCGGCGGGAACATCGAGAGGATGGGCTTGTCATGGCCAATGGTCATCTCGACGTAGCGAATGGCTCGACGCTGGATCAGCGTGGAGGCGCGATAGCTCATGTCGTAGTCGTAGTTGAAAACCGGCGACGACAGGTACGGCAGCTGGCTCGCCGCCAACAAGGGAGCCGCCAGCAAGAGCACGCGCGCTTGATTGCGGACCAACTCGCTCATGGCTCGGGCGGTCAGCATGGCCAGGGGGGGCAGCAGGCACAGCACGTAGCGCTTCATGAAGAAGTTGCCCGAGGAAAACACCAGCATGGCGACGATGAACAGCAGGAAGGTCCACGACAGGCCGAAAGGAAAGCGCGTGCCCCCCGTCCGCCTTTCGACCAGGCGAAAGACCGCCCACAAGCCCAGGATGACCAGCAAGGGCAGGCGTCCCTGTTCCATAAAGAGGAAATTGCAGTAGTCGATGAGCTTGCCCCGCATCACGATCCAGCGGAAGTTCACGTGCGCTTCGTGCAAGGGGAAGAAGTACCAACCGTTCTGCAGCCTCTGGATGAGCAGAAAGGCCCCGTAGAGCAAGCCGGGGATGGCCAGGGCCAGCACCCCGCGCAGGGCCAGGCGCCAGGTGGGGCGCGTGCGAATCCAATCCGCCAGCACCATGACCCCCAGCACCAGCCCCAGCACCAGGGCGGACTCCTTGATGAAGATGGCCAGGGCCAGGCAGACACCGCCCAGCCCATAGCGACGTTTCATGAAGGCGGCCATGGTCCACAGCACGGCCAGGGCCAGCGGCAACTCGGGTAGCAGCAGCAGGCTCTGCGCCAGGAAGAGCGGCTGCACGGCCAGCAGGATGACAGAGGCCAAACCCACCTTGGCGTCCCACTGATCGCGCGCGATCCAATAGACCGAGATCAGGAGAGACAGCGCCAGCAGCAGCGAGAAGGCGTGGGCCACGGTCGTGCTGGCGCCGAACACGCGAAACAGCGAGGCGTAGACGAAGACCACCAGCGGTGGATGGCCGCGTGACAAGTCGGGCGGCAAATCGCGCGGCAACAGGCCCAGGGTGTGGTCGTGCATGTACATCGCCGCCCGGCCGTACACGCCCAGCTCGTCCCAGAAGAAGGGCAGGCCGAGGTCACGCATCTTGTACAGGGCGAAGACGAAAAGACACAGGCCCAGCCCCCATTCGTAGGGATGGTCCAGGACGCTCTGTTCAAGGCGGCGCGCGCGATCGACGACACACGCGAGCATGGGCGTGCTGGCGGTCATGGGGCTGGCGCTCGGGGACGAAGGCTGGGGGGGCAAGCGGGGCGTAGTGTACCCCACCTTCCCTCGGGTCAAATGCGGACTTCGATCGGGCCCCGCAGTTCGCAAAGGCCTTGGGATGCAGTAGCATTCGCCAATGTCGTTCTCGTCAGCTCGTCGCCTCTTGCTGGCCTATGCCATGGGACTCTCGACGATCGCGTGCGGAGGCATGTCGGAAGGGCATCGCCCGGTCGCGGACGGCGGGGCCGTTGCGGCGGGCGACTGCGCCGCTCCGCAGGTCTGGTTCCTCGACTTGGATGGCGACCAGTTCGGCGACGATTACGTCAGGGTCACCGCTTGCCAGGCTCCCGCCGGCTACGTCGAGCGCGGGGGTGACTGCAATGACTACGATCCGTTGCGCCGCCCGGGCGGCAGCGGCGATCCCGGCTTTGTCTTCGATCGCTGCGGCCAGGGCCAACCCGTCGAGGCGATGAACGCCAAGGCCGAGTGGACCCCGTTGTTCTCGTCGCAAGCCGGTGGCTCGGGCAGCATGGTCGAGGAAAGCGGGGGCTGCTCGGGCAATCGTCTCGCCTTCACGTACGACCTACCTGAACCTTCGGCCTGCGGCGACGCCTCGTGCGCCTGGGTGGCCATGCGCAAGACCCCGGCCACGCCCCTCGATGTCAGCGGTTCGGACTACTTGCTGGTTCCCTTCCACGGCGACCCCAACGATCCCGGCTTGCAGGTCGAGCTCAGCCTCGAGAGCGAGGGATGCCGCGTGGGCTGGCTTTTCCCGAACGCTAGCAACCTGCCGGCCCGGCGCACCGCCGTGGTCCCGCTGAAATGGTTCGGCACGCCCGGGCCCGGGCGCGGGTGCAGCGTGGATCTGTCCAAGGTGAAGGCCATCGAGATTGGCGTTCGCCTGCAGGCGCCCGCTGCCGACATCGGGGGCCGCGACACCGGGGTCCTGCACCTGGACGCCATCACCGCGGTCAAGGCCTCCGACCTGCGCGTGAGCCCCAGCTTCTTCGCCTGCCCCAGCACCCAGGACTTCGGTGCGCGCGGCCGCGTGGTGGCCGATCTGCTCAAACGCCACAAAGACTCCGTCAGCCAGCACGGACATCCCTTCGTGGCGAGCTGGTTCGAGCAGACCCCGAGCCGCTACGCCATTTACGATCAGGCGCTGCTGCTCACGGTATTCACCCTGGAGGCCGCGCTGTGGGGCAGCTCGGACGCGCGCGACGCCGCGCGGGCGGTGGCCGAGGGGCTGCTCGATCTGCAGAATCGGATCAGCGATGGCACCGGCCATTGGGTCGACCACTACCTCGACCAGAGCGAGGGTTCTGGCGTGGTGGCCCCGGCGGAGGCCAGCTTGCGCTTCGGTGATGTGGCTTGGGTGGTGATGGCCTTGGACCTCTTCCGCGATCTGTTGTGGCCCTCGCCGCGCCAGCCGGTCGACGACGCCATCGCGTTCGGCGCCCATTGGCTGGAGAGCGGGATCGACGCCTACCGCGACACCGGCCATACGGTCGGCGCCATCGGCGAAGGCAGCAGGGACAACATTTCGACCTTCTTCGCGCTGGTCGCCGCCGAACGTTTCGCGCGGGCCGCCGAGATGAAGAAGGCTCTGCTCGACACCGTCTGGAAAGCCGACGAACAGCGCTTGTGGAGGGGGGGGCAGGATCCGAGGCTGACCCTCGACGTCGTGGGCAGCTGGGGCGTGGAGTTCCTGCGCGCGGTGGGTGAGCACGACAAGGCACTGGCCGGACTGGGGCTGGCGGCCGGGGCGTTCGCCGCCCGCTCGCCCGACGGCAAGGTCGCGGGCTTGGGCGATATCGCCGGTCCCGGGCAGCCGAGCGTCGAGTCCACCGGGCAGTACCTGGCGACCGGCGGGTGGGGCAGCTTGACGCTTTTGCCCGATCTCTTCTCCCATGAGAGCGACGGCTCGTTCCCGGGTTCACCTGGCGACTCTGGCGGCGCCGCGCGAGCCGGGTGGCACGGCGTCGCCCCCGCGGCGTGGGTCTACCTGGCGCTCTCGCCGGACGTCATGGCGCGCCTGTCCTTGCCGAGCTTCGCCGATGATTTCGAGCGCGAGGGCCACTGGCTCGTATCGGAAGACGGCGTCGCTTCGCGTCCAGAGTGCGCCGGCAAGGGCATGGGCAGCGTGAAGGTAAACCA
>CAZHUY010000408.1:0-3870 GCA_964535465.1 uncultured Myxococcales bacterium | reverse complement strand
ACATCGAAATGGAGACCGGCCACCGCTACTACCTGTGCGCGGAGGCGGTATAACGACCAAGATGACCGGCGGATACCGCCGAAAGGATAGCATGAATAACACACCAGACGAGAACGGCGGTAGCCGTTGGATCCATCGCCTTGTTCGCATTTTTATTTTATGGCAACCGTAACCTACAAATCACAACCAGCTATCGAAGCCACAAAGGGCAACGTTCCGCTGTCTGGGACCGCGCATATCTACACAGTTGGTAAGGTGCTGTGGCCGGAAGAAATCGAAACGTTCCTTCGGACGTTGTTTATTGGACGCACGCTTCACGTCTGCTGTGGCAAATCCCGCCTTGGCGATGTGCGGCTGGACGCCGACCCGCAAAACGAACCGGACATCATCTGTGACGCAGCAGACATGCGGGCGCATGTGACGGACGGCGAGTTTGAAACCGTGCTGTGCGACCCGCCCTATAACGGCAAGATGCAATGGAATCACGACCTGCTGAAAGAACTTATCCGCGTGGCATCTAAGCGGGTAATCTTCCAACACTGGTTTCTTCCGGCGCGAAAGGATGGCGGATACAAGAAAGCCCATGAAACGTGGAAGCTGTCTGAGTGCCACCTGTGGCAACCGAGAACCTATTTTGGGCGCGTCCAAGTGGTGAGCGTCTTTGATAATGCGAACACGGAAGGCCAGACACGCGGCGGGAGCCGCGTTGTCTGAGCCGATTGGTTAGCGAAAGGATTGTGAAAGATGAAGTGCCCGACATGTGGATCAGAACACACTGGAAGACTCCCGAAACAAATCGAGCTTTTGCCGTGCCCGTGCTGCGGTGGAGCTGCCGAGTTTGACACCTACGATGCAAAGGACAATCAGGTTCTAGTGAGGTGTAAGGAGTGCGACCTTAACACTGTGCCGCATACCCACGAAGAGGCTGCGGCCCAGTGGAATAAACGCCCGACTCCGCGCATGAGCGACATTGTGGTGGGGGTCGAGTCCGAACAGAACGTCGGGAGCTGGGCAGGGACCGTGGCAGAGTTTGAGACACTTTTCGTTAGGGTCGAACATGAGCACGAATGATCTGATTGCGGTGACAGGACGTGCGTTTGTGATGTGCGCAGGATGCGGGCGCACCGTCGAGGTGGAGTTTCCAGAGTGGGTGTCTGCCGACGAGGTGATAGGGAATGCTCTGGTTTCCGCCGTGGACGAACACGACTGGGACGCCGAGAACTGCCTGTGTCCGGAGTGCGCGGAGCAACATCGTGCCGACATCGCGGCCGACCAGGCGATGCGGAAGGAGAAGGAGGACAAGTAGCCATGACCACCAACCAGTTGCATCTCGCATACCAGGTGCCGCCGGTCCCGCTGCCGTGGGAGGAGAAACAATGACCTCGTGGCAGGCATCCATATGGCGAGCCGCAGGCGTCCTGACGACCTCGGAGCTGATAGCAATCCTCGTCATCCGCGAAAGCCAGGTGCCACCGAACGCCAAGGCGGTGAGGGACGCCATCGGAGGGGACTACACCTCGGCTTCGACTACTGGAGTGATCGAGTCACTCGTGCGGCGAGACCTCGTGCTGCGGCAGGGGGATGCCAGCGACCGAAGGATGATCCGGCTATTTGAGACCGACAAGGCAAGGAGGGAGCTGCCGTGGGAAAAGGAATTCCAATGATCCAGTTCCGCCTCGACATCGTGCCTCCCAAGACCACCTCCCAGACGAAGAGGTTGGTGATGGTCGCCGGCAAGCCTCGGTTCTTCCCCAAGCGCGAGCACCAGGAGGCGGAGAACGACTTGCTACTTTTGTGCCGCAAGCACGCGCCGTCCGAGCCGCTCCGCGGTCCTCTGTCGCTGTCGGTTGCGTTCGTCTGGCCGTGGCGCAGCGGGGAACCGCTCAAGCACCGCAAGTTCGGGACAATTCCGCACGACCGCAGACCTGATCTGGATAATTGCGTCAAACTGATATGCGACATTCTCACGAAGCTCTGTTTTTGGACAGACGACGGCCAAATCAGCGAACTGCACGTCAGGAAGTTCTGGGGCGACCGCCCCTCCATCACCGTCTGTGTCGATCAATGCGAGCCATGAACTGGAACCCGAACCACCACCTGGTCATGAGGAACGGCAAGTGGCGCCTGCGCTACAGGAAGCTCGTGGACCCGCTGGTCGTAGGGCGCGACACCGAGATGACGCTCGGGACAGACGACGTTTTCGAGGCGCGGAGGATGCGGGACGCGATCCTTCCGACGCTGCCTATGGCGAAACCAATCTCCCCAAACCAACAAAACAAATGAAAACACTGACATGCACCATCACGGGCGTTCGCCCGATGCTCATGAACAACGGCGAGATGGCCGACCCGATCAACCCGATTGTCGAGGCCAAGAAGAAACTGACCAGCAAGGGATCGCGCAAGCTCACGCTGGCCGACTACCAGGAAATTGACCGGCTGTCGTGGCTGGGCGCGCTCTACTGGTCCGACAAGCTCAACAAGGTCGTCGTCCCGTCCGACAACATCGAGGCGATGGTGGTCGAGGGCGCGCGAAAGGCACGCAAGGGAAAGGACGCGCTCGCGGCCATGTTCTGCACCGAAGCCGAGATCGTGGTCGAGCACCAGATGGTCGGGAAGACGCGCGAGCAGATCTACGCCAACCCCGAATACACGCTGCGCAAGGGGGTCAAGCAGCAGAAGAACAGGATCATCCGCGTGCGCCCGCGCATCCCCCAGTGGTCGCTGACGTTTGAGCTGGAATACGACGAGACGGTCATCAACGGCAAGGATCTCAAGCAGGCGATCATCGAGGCCGGGGCCGTCGTCGGGCTGGGCGACTGGAGGCCGAAATACGGACGGTTCACCGCGGAGTTCGCATGATGAGTTTCCGTGGCTTGGCCCGGCCCGGCGAGCCTCGGCGTGGCGAGGCACGGCATGGCCTGGCACGGCTGGGCAACAGGAGGGGCGCGACTCCCACAACGCGCAACATGAACACCGCAACCACATCACACAATGAGAAGGAACGACATGAACAACGACAACGAGGACATCGCGGACATCATCTCGACCGTGGCGACGACCAAGGGAGGGAAAGGACTTGGCGAAAAGACCAAGCGCCTGCCGCTGTGGCGCAACGTGCTGGACGAACTGGATGGGACTGCCGAATACGGACAGGTCATCAAGGCCGACTGGTTTGAGGAGCGCCTGAACTGCAAGAGGGACACGCTGGAATACGCGTTCGCGATCATGCAGATCAGGCAGGGGCTGGAATACCTCGGCATGTATCTGGACGGGCGCGGACGCGGCGGCGACGAGTTCGTCATCCTCCAGCCGGCCGAGAACGCCGCGGTCATGCACAGGCTCCAGCGGTCGGCCGCGAGGCGCATGTGCCGGGCGGTCACCCTCGGCATGAGGACGAAGACCGAGCTTCTCAGCGACAGCGAGCTGCGGGAACACGAAAAGGAACTCAGCAAGGCGGCCTACAGGCTGGCACTGCTGAGAGGGACGCCAAAGCGGGAGAAGATCGCGCCGTCTCCGACAGCCATCGAGGACAAGGGAAATGGGTAGGGTTTTACAGTGGTTTTGCGCGGCTGGGCCCGGCCCGGCTGGGCACGGCACGGCCAGGCTGGGCCTGGCACGGCACGGCATGGCACCCGTACCTCGGCAAGTACTCAAACTGCCGGAAATTTTTGGCATGGATCGGCGTGGCCCGACTCGGCCCGGCGTGGCTGGGCCTGGCACGGCACCCGTACCTCGGCAAGTACTCAAACTGCCGGAACTTTCGGCTCGGCCCGGCTCGGCATGGCCTGGCGTGGCGCGGCGTGGCGTGGCGCGGCATGGCCCGGCGCGGCTCGGCGCGGCGGGGCCCGGCAAGGCACCCGTACCTCGG
>CAZHUY010000407.1:0-3871 GCA_964535465.1 uncultured Myxococcales bacterium | reverse complement strand
GGACACGGGGGCCAGCGCGGCTGCTGGCGGCGCAGGGACAGGCCGTGCACCCGAAGACACTTCCCAGTGTCGGGTAAGCGTCGAGGCGAGCAAGCGCTCGCCCATGCCCACGTCTTGCGGCCGCGCCAGACACCCGCCCGAGACCACGACGCGGCCCTCCCGCATCGTCAGGTCCAGCTCGCCAGTCGCCGGCCGCCAGCCGAGCTCGAAGCGCGTGCCCGTGACGTGGACATCGAAGGGGCCGGCGCGCAGGTGCCAGTCGGCGCCAGGACGATGAACCACCGCCAGCTCGGCCCGCCCGCTCTCCAGCACCAGACGCGCGTCACGCGCCCCCGCGGACATGACCCGTGCCGCCGAGTCGGGCGCCAGCAAGAGCCGGCTGCCATCGGAGAAGCCGACCGGCAGGGTCTCACCCGGCCCCGTGCTGATGAACCCACCGACGTCGGCCGGCACGCGGCCTTCGCCCACGGTAACCCGAAGCGGGGTCTGGCCGAACCAAAACACCCCCAGGACAATCGCCGCGCCAGCACCCGCCAACGCCAGACTCGCGGGCCACAGGCGACGCTTTCGCGTCACGCCCGCGGCGACACTCGCGATCAGCCTATCGCGTGCCCGTGAAAGCCCGCCAGCCTGAGCCAAGACACGGTCTTGCTCGTGGCTCAGCCGTTCACCGAATCGCTCCAACTCAGGCATGTTCCCCTCCCCCTCTGGCTTCGGTCATCCACGCGCGGATTGCGGGCTGTTGCTGGGCCATGGACAGAAAGCGTCGTTCGCCCCGGGCGATGCGCCGCTTGGCCGTGGCCAGCGAGATGTCGCACGCGCTCGCCACCTCCGTGAGCTTCATGCCCGCCAGCGTGCGAAGCGCAAAGGCAATGCGCTCGTCGACAGGCAAGCGGCCGAGCAGCTCGTAGGTCACCCGCAGGGCCTCGGCCGCGCTGTCGTCGCGCGGAGGAGATGGCACCTCGGGTAGCTCCTCGGGACCGAACAGACGCTCCCACAAGCGCCGACGCATGCGCTGCCGGATGTGGGTCCGGGCGCGAAAGATGGCCACGCTGGTCAGCCAGTCCTTGAGGGCGGTGGCCTTTCGCACCTTGGAGGCGCCCGCCAAGATACCGGCGAAGACCTCGTGCACCAGGTCAGGCAGCTCGGGATCGACGCCCACGATGCGCGCCAGGATGCGCTCGACCATGGGCGCATACCGATCGAACAGGGCGATCATGGCGCTGGGCTGTCCGCGCCGCAGTCCCTCCAACAAGGTCACGTCGTCGCCCCCAAACGACACCACGTCGCCCGGCTTGGACGAGCACGACGCCTGGCTGGGAGTCCACGAAGCCATGTCCGCTAAGACAGCAGTATAGAACACCCCCTGGAACGGCTCACGCGCGCCGCCTGCCTACCCCAGCAGCGGGCCGGGCCAGAAATCAAGGGCGTGTGACCAAAGGCAGCAGGTGGGGAATGCCGGCGGGGTCCAACTCCACGTCGGTGATTTTGAGCTGCGGCCGGCCACTGGACCCGAAGGTGAGTTTGGCGATCCAGCCCTTCCACACGGGGGGATCGCCGGGGAAATAGTCGAACACGAAGTTGCCCAGGCTATAGACGATGGGGCGGTCCTTGTACCACTCGATGGACTGGGTCACGTGGGCGTGCCCGCCGATGACGGCGTCGGCGCCCGCCTCGATGAACCTGTGAGCCATCTCCTTCTGTTCAGGCATCACCTCCTCGACCAGATCATCGCCCCAATGCAGGAACAGCAACACCAGGTCGGCCTTGGCACGCACGCGTTTGATGTCGTTGACCACCTCGTGGGGCACCAGCCAAGCCGTTCCCGGGCTCGACGGACCGGCGGCGAAACGCTCAGGCGGGAAATCGTTGTAGCCCAGCAGGGCCACACGTTTGCCGCGTGCCTCGAGTAGCAAAGGCTCGCGCGCCTCGCGCCGGTTGGCCCCGCCACCAAAGAAAGGCAGCCCGGTCTCGTGCAACAGCTCGAGCTCGGTCTGGAACCCCTGCTTGCCCCAATCGCCCGAGTGGTTGTTGGCCAATGACACGGCCGAGAAGTGCTTCTTCAACACGGGCAGCGCCCGCTGCGGGGCGCGGAAGGTGAACGACTTGTCCTCGACGTGGCCCCGCTTGACGATGGCGCACTCCAGATTGCCGATGGTCAGGTCCGCATCCTGCAGCACCGAAGCCACAGCCGCGAAGGGATCTCCGCCGTTGGTGACGATGTGACCGGGGCCACCGTCCAGCATGATATCGCCGACGAAAACCACGCTCACGTCATCGGCGGCCCAAGCAGCGGCGGACAACAGGCTCAGGCAAGTCGCAAGCACGAACGCGCGCATGTCAGGCCTTTCGCTTGGCGGTCACGCTGTCCACGTCCACGCGGAAGATGGTGGTCAAGGCCACGTTCTTGTCATCGTACTCGCGCAGCCGCCCCCCGGGGGGAAGGCCCCACAGCCGCTCGTAATGGGCCATCAGGCAGTCCAAGCCGTGGCGGCGTGGCTCGGGCTCTTCGACGATGCGGGCACGACCGCGGGCCAGCAACGAGGCGTATTTCATGCCCCAGCCGCAGCTCAGGGCATTGGCCACAGGCACGTGATCGCCGTCGAGCTGCACGCACACCTCGGGATGGCGGCGCAACAGCTCCAGCTTGAGCCCTTCCCTGGCACAGTGGAACCAGAAGGTGCCGTGCGGGGAACCCTCGGGGCCCGGCTCGAAGCCAAAGTTCAAAGCCACCACGTAAGGCGCGGGGGTACCGTCGCGATCGTCGATCAACCCCAGGCGGCAGGAATCCGCCTTCTCGATGATGGCCAGGATATCGGCCGGTTCTTTGATTTCACGATCCTTGCGTCGCATGCGGCCAAGACGATGAACCAAGTCCGGGCCCGACGCCAACACGCATTCGCGTGTTCTGTGCGACTGCCCCGGGGGCTCAGCCCAGGCCGTGAATGCGGGCCGCGCTCTCGATGCTGGCGCGCTCGCCGGCGCCGGGCGGCCCGGGGGACCAGCCGTCAGACCTGCGACCCAATCCGCGCAGAGCCGCCAGGGCGCAGGGACCGATGGTGTCGAGGTTGTAGCCCCCTTCCAACAGCAAGCCCAGACGACCGCGAGCCGAGCCGGCGGCAGCCTCGGCGGTGGCGGCACCAATGAATTCGAAGTCCTGAGGGAGTAGGCGCAGATTGCCCTGGGGATCTCCCTGGCAGGCGTCGAAGCCCAGGCTGGCCAAAACCACATCGGGGCCGAATCGCCTGACCACGGGCAGGATGACGGACCGGGTGGCGAGCACGTAGGCGGCAAGCCCCGCCCCGGCAGGCAAAGGAACGTTCACGGTGGCACCGCGGCCTTCGCCCTCGCCGATCACGCTGGCGCTGCCCGTGTTCGGGGGAAACAGCCGATCCGCATGGATGGAGACGTACAGAACCTGGGGACTCGCCAGGAAGATCTCCTCGGTTCCGTCGCCATGATGGACATCCCAATCCAGGATGCACACGCGCAGACCACGCCGGCACAGGGACGCGGCGGCCAGCGCGACGTTGTTGAACACGCAGTAGCCCGATGTGCTGGCCACGCGCGCGTGGTGACCGGGAGGACGCACGACCGCAAAGATCGGCCTCGACTGCTCGACGAGCAGTTGCTCGGCCAGGCTCAGCGCGGTTCCGGCGGCGTTGCGGGCCGCCTTCACCGAATCGCGCCCCAGGTGAGTCTCGGGATCCAGGTCGGCCTCTTGTCCGTCGAAGGCCAGCACGCGCTCGACGTAGGCCGGGTCATGAACCGTGGCCAGCTCGTCCCGGGTGGCTTCGCGGTCGCAGACATGGAGGGCCAAGCCCGTGCCGGTCAACCCGCGCCGGAGCTGCTCGACGCGGGCCTTGGCCTC
>CAZHUY010000406.1:0-3880 GCA_964535465.1 uncultured Myxococcales bacterium | reverse complement strand
CCGCGGCCTTCCTAACGCCCCTGCAGACGGCGCGGACTTTCGGGGAAGACGTGTGGCGCCTCACCGCCATAGAGATCGTTTTCTCCTCCGGGATGATGCTCGGCGGAGCCGCCTTGACCATCTGGAAAGGCTTCCGGAACCGCGTGAAGACCCTGCTCTTGGCCAACCTCGTCTGGGCGCTCTGCACGTTCGCCCTCGGAGCAGTGCCCTGGTTCTGGCTCTACCTCGTCTTCATGGGCGTCTTCGGCGTCGGCATGCCCCTCTTCAACGCGCCGATGGCGACCATCATCCAGGAGCACGTGGAGAGCGAATACATGGGCCGCGTGTTCGGAGTCATGACGATGCTGAGCACCTCGGTCATGCCGATCGCGATGCTCATCTTCGGGCCCATCGCCGACCGCGTCAGGATCGAGTGGCTGTTGCTCGGCACGGGCGCGGTCATGGTGCTGCTGGCGTTCCTCACCCTCGCCAATAAGCGCCTCATGGAGGCGGGAGAGCCGAAGGCGGAACAGCAGGCGGAGAGCGGAGCGGCGTGAGCGGACGCCCGCGTTCCGATCCGCGTTCTCAATACCGATAGACGAGGAGTACCGAACCGGGGAGTACGGATACCGCGGCCTTTTCCGATCCCGCCTTGTGGAGCGCCGGGACGAGATAGCCGACTGCGCTCCCCACCGCGGCGCCCATGAGCGCGTCGCTGAGGAAGTGTTCTCCCGCGAGGACCCGGGAACACGCGGTGGCCGCGGCCAGCGACAGGGACGTCCCCCAGATCGCGTAACCCAAGGCGGTTTTTCCGTATAGGTCGGTATAGACCTTCGACAGGAAGACCGCCGAGGCGAACGCGCTCGAGGCATGGCCCGAGAAGAACGACGTCTTACCCTCGGGGGCCTCATCGCCCTGGAATTCGTAGCGTTCCTGCGCCGAGTACTCGTCGTTGTAGGCGAAGGGGCGATTGCGCGGGAATACGGCCTTGGCGAGGTTCGTCGCGCCCTTCGTCAAACAGTATACCTCGAGGTACATGACGCACCTGAGCAAGTGAGCGGAGGAGAGGAGGGGCGCGGGGGTCAGGCCCTTCAACATCTTTCGGGCCGTGGGGACCGCGTCGTCGGTGCCGGTGAAGACCAGGATGTCACCGGCCTCCAGGCGATCGTGGGCGCCGGGATAAATGATCTGTCCATGGCGCTCGACCGCGATGACCGAGGCGCCGGTCAGGCCGCGTAGGTTCAGCTCGGCCAGCGAGTGTCCCACCGCGGGGGCGTCCTCGGGCAGACGCAGGGTCGCGGCCTCGCCCAGGCCGGGGACCAGGCGGCGGGCCTCCGCGTTTTCCGAAAGGGACGCGTCCTTGGCCCCGCCCTGAGCGGTCAAGGCCTCGAGCAGCACCTGCGCGCCGGCCTTGACGTGCCCATGAAGATCCGTGGCACTGCGCCAGAAAGGAATGGCCAGCAGCACGACGGCCAGCAGGAGCACGGCGGCGCCCGGCACCGAAGGAAGGAAGGGTTGGGTCACGGCCACCAGGGGAATACCGGCCGCGAGAAGCGCCGAAAGTTGCAGGGTCACGATGAAAGCTCGACGCGGCGACTGCGCCAAGTCCAGGGCGGATCCTGCCGCATCCTGCAAGAGACAACCTCGTCGGGCGGGTACGCGTTCCTCCCGGCTTCCGACGGCCGCTTCGTGAACAACCTGGTGTGGTATTCACGGACCGCGCTCTCGACCCACGTCAACGTGGGTCCGGACACCGACGCGCCGAGCTTCCGCTTCTCCCACAACCTGTGGTACGCACACGACGAGCCTGCCCGCTCGACGCCCAGCCTGCCCGTGACCGAAACCAGGGGAGTGACCGGACAAGATCCTCGCTTCGTGAGCGGCGGCTACACGTTACAGGGGGGAAGCCCCGCCCTTGGGCAAGGCGACCCTGACGGCGTTCAAGGCGGCGACATGTCCGGCGTCTGCTACCAAACGCCGCCCGCCGTCGGCGCCTACGAGTCACGCTAGACGATCCTCCGCGCCGAGATCGCCAAGGTCAAAAGCAAAACGCCCGCTTCCACGTATCGCTACGGGCAGCGGGCGTTTCGTGAGTTCAGTGTCAGTTACACGTAACGATTGACCAGGTTCTCGAGCAGCTCTTGCTGGCCCGAGCGCGGGGCCGGGTTGATGTTGCCCTTGAGCACGCGATCAGAGAGGGCGGCCAAGTCCAACTTCTTGTCCATGATCTCCTTGCCCAGGCCGGTGTTCCAACCCTTGTAGCGGGCGTCGATGGCGGCCTGCAGCTTGCCGTCCGAGTTCATCTTGTCGGCGACCAGCAGGGCGCGCGCCAGCACGTCCATGCCACCGATGTGGGCATAGAAAAGGTCGGCCAGATCGATGCTCTGACGACGAACCTTGGCGTCGAAGTTGAAACCGCCGGTCGTAAAACCGCCGGCCTTGACGATGTGGCGAAGCACGAGCGCCATTTCGCTCACGTCGTTGGGGAACTGGTCGGTGTCCCAGCCCAACATCAGATCGCCCCGGTTCATATCGATGCTGCCGAAGTAGCCGCCGGCGATGGCCAGCGCGACCTCGTGCTCGAAGGTGTGACCAGCCAACGTGGCGTGGTTGTTCTCGATGTTCAGCTTGACGTCGTTCGACGACAAGCCGTACTTCTGCAGGAAGCCCATCACGGTGGCCGAATCGAAGTCGTACTGGTGCTTCGAGGGCTCACGCGGCTTGGGCTCG
This sequence comes from uncultured Myxococcales bacterium, assembly GCA_964535465.1. GTDB lineage: Bacteria > Myxococcota_A > Polyangia > Fen-1088 > Fen-1088 > Fen-1137. Next base: position 1,171 of record CAZHUY010000406.1, on the reverse strand, counting down.
ATGAGCAGTGGGCCCTTGAAGCCGATCTTGTGCTTGTACTCGCACACCAGGTTGAGGAAGCGGCCCGCCTGGTCCTGCTCCTTCTTGAGATCCGTGTTGAGCAGCGTCTCGTAGCCCTCGCGCCCGCCCCACAGCACGTAGTTCTCGCCACCCAGCTTCTGGGTGACATCCAGGGCCTTCTTCACCTGCGCGGCCGAGTAGGCAAACACCTCGGGATCCGGGTTGGTGGCGGCGCCAGCCATGAAGCGCGGGTTGCCGAACATGTTGGCGGTGCCCCACAGGAGCTTCACGCCGGTCTTCTGCTGCAGTCCACCCAACACCTCGACGATGCGATCGAGGTTGTCATTGCTCTCGGCCAGGGTCTTGCCCTCGGGCGCCACGTCGCGATCGTGGAAGCAGTAGTAGGGCACGCCCAGCTTGGTGAAGAACTCGAAAGCGGCCTCGGCCTTCATCTTGGCCATCTGCATGGCATCGCCATCGGCCTGCCACGGTCGGTTGTAGACGGCCGCGCCGAAGGGATCCCCACCGGTCCCGCAGAAGGTGTGCCAGTAGCAGACAGCCACTCGCAGGTGCTCCTCCATGCGCTTGCCGGCCACGATGCGGTTCTTGTCGTAGAACCGGAACGAGAGCGGATTGTCCGAGTCCGGACCTTTGAACGGGATGTTGTCGATATTGGGGAAAATGGGCATGAAGGCGATCCTTTCTTGCTTGCTTGTGTTGCGGGAATCTTAGTCGCGTGCGGCCAGAACCTTCTCCAGCCGTTCTGCAAAACTCTTGGCCAGCATGTCGTAGGCGGCGACAGAACCGGCATCGGGGGTGACCGCCAGCTTGCGTTCCGGCGGACAGAAGGTGGCGAACAGATCCGACCAGGCGCATCCGTCGACGGCCTGAGCCGCGCGCAAGGCACCGCCCAGGGCCGAGGAGTTGGACACGCTGAGCGGCATGATGGTGGCCTGGAAGACATCGGCCAGCACGCGCAGCAGGCCGCGGTTCTTCGACGCCCCACCCGTGACCAGGATGGTGTGCATCTTCTCGCCGATCCAATCCGAGTGCAGGCGCATGCTGAGGGCCTGGGCCTCGACCACGGCGCGGGCCGCCGCCGCCGCGTCCTTGCCGTTCACGAAGGCGTCGCTGCCGAACCAGTGCGCCTTGGCCTTGAGCACGCGCGGCG
>CAZHUY010000405.1:0-3886 GCA_964535465.1 uncultured Myxococcales bacterium | reverse complement strand
GCAAGGAGGCTCAGGTCGTGATCACCCGGAGCAAGCCGCTTGAGGTGATGGTGGGGTTTGATCGGTACTTGGTGGACCGGTCAGGTGCGGCGACGGAGTCCGGCCACGTCTTTCTCCGCGCGCACCTGAAGGAGGTGCCGCGAAGCCCGGGCAACCCCAGCGGGTTGCTCATCGTAGACACGGAGATCTCGGAGCGGCTGTGAACGCCGCCTTTCGAACAGTTGCTCACGAGGGCCTGCATTTGCTCACGTTTGAATGCGGACTACGCGTCCACTTCGGCAATGGGCCTCGTCGCAATCTTTCTGAATGGCTAGAAGAAACCGGGATGGTGGGTAGTTAGAGGAAGGACTATAGGTGATGGTGAGACCCTCCCGGGCTCGCGTCATTGCAACGTAGAGACGTGCAGCTTCTCGTGAGAGTTCGTCTTCTGCCATCGGTAAGACACCCTCGACGAGGCCCACGATGAAAACGTGGCCGAACTCGTGGCCCTTTGCCGACTCGATTGTGCTGACCTTGACACGTTCGCTTTCGTAATCCACGTCTTGCTTGAGATCCGTGTAACCGATGCCGATGGCTGCCAAGGCTTCATGGATTTTCGCACGAAGGTGCTCGCTCGGCCCAACGATGCAGATCTGTCCTGCTGTTTGGCCCATTGCCAGGAGGGACTGGACAGAGTCCGCGACGGCTGTGGCTTCTTCATCAAGGGAATCGCAGCGTATGATAAGTGGCCTGAGCCCATGGCGTTTGGCGAACTCGGGTTCGGATGGTCTTGCGACGTTATCTTCGTCAACATCCGCAAACTCGTATTCAGCAACGAGCCCGAAAGCGGCTTTCAGAATCTCATGTGTGTTGCGGTAATTCTTCTTGAGGCAGAAGCTCCGATTCGTGACATCGATCCCAAGTCTCCGCAGGGTGAACCCGCGCTTGTAGATTGTCTGTGCACCATCGCCGGCGAGGAATAGGCCGTTCTCCGCAATTGCCATCAACTCACCCTCGGGGGTGGTCAACTTCCCCAGAAGAGCCATCTCAAGCTGAGAAAGATCTTGTACCTCGTCACAGAGAACGGACCGGAATCTGTTGAAGGGGCTCGCTTGGCTGTCCAACACTTCAAGGCTCTTGCACACGATACCTTCATGGTCTAGGAGGTGCCGTTTTTCCAATTCGCCCTCATAGACCCGTATTCCGTCTAACATTACACGTCGCGCCAATTCATTTAGCGCGAGCCGCCGTCCGCGCCTCTTGAATGCCTGGGTGTCGACATACTGCTCGAGTTCCGCGAGGCGCAGACGGCTTCGCGCGTATGCGATTTCATCACGAAGGAACTTCCCGAGGTGCTCGTCGTCCATAGGATGCAGCGGCGTGTGCGCAAAATCTGGGTGTTGCCTGACTCTCTTGACCACTTCGAAGACAATCTGTTGCTGCCGTTCAGAGGTCACGACCGTGTGGGAGGTTGCCCCCCGTGGGTGCAAGTCGTTGAGGACCTGCTTGGCAAGCGCACTCATCGTCATTTCGGAGATCAGCTCGCGTTCCACGCCGCAAAGATCGTCAGCGAGCTGCTTCAGAAGCTTCCGCATGCTCTCGGTCAGGGTCACTAGGAGGACCTGTTGCTTGTATTACTGGCTCTCCTGTAGTTTCTGTGGGTAGCTGAAGTCTACCGTCAGCAGGGCAGGTCCGACGGAGATGGGCGGAGCGGAGCCCATGCCCGAGATGGCAAGAAGATGCGCACGAAGGTTGGGGTAGCGTGGTGCTTGTCTAGAACAACCAGGCACCCTGAAGTGGACCCCATCGTTAGGACCACGATCCGGGGTCGGGAAGAGAGTCAGCTCTGCCGGTTCATCGATACAGATTTTGGGATGAGAATGCAAGGTGCACGGGAAGGTGCCGCCGCACCGGATGTGCCAGCCGTGCTCCTTGCCTGATGGAGGCCCCGCCGGCCCGAGGCGCTTTGGCGATCACGCGACCTTTCGCCGGGGCTGGCCCGTGAAGATTTCGTCGGGCGTTTGATACGCGTGAGCCTGATGCGGGCGCTCGTCGTTGAAGAAGGCGAGATAGTTGCCGATCTCGCGACGGGCCTCCGCGATCGAGTCGTAGCTTTTCAGATACACCTCCTCGTACTTCAGGGATCGCCATAGCCTCTCGGCAAACACGTTGTCGAGGCAGCGGCCTTTGCCATCGCGGCTGATGGCCACGCCAGCGTCGAGCAGCCTCTGCACGAATTCCTCGGCGGTGAACTGGCATCCTTGATCTGAGTTGAAGATCTCGGGCCGACCGAAGCGGGCCAGGGCGTCGTCCAGGGCGTCGATGCAAAACGATATGTCCAACGTGTTCGACAATCGCCAGGAAAGGACCTTGCGTGAGAACCAATCGATGATGGCCACCAGGTAGATGAAGCCGTGCCGCAAGGGAATGTACGTGATGTCCGTGGCCCACACTTGATTGGGCCGCGTGATCAGCAGATTTCGCAGCAGATAGGGATACTTCTTGTCTGCCTTGCGAGGCCGGCTGGTGCTCGGGCCTGGCGCCATGGCCTCGATGCCCATCACCAGCATCAGGCGCCGAACCCGTTTGCGGTTGACCTTGTGCCCTCGGCGCCGCAGCTCGACGGCGATGCGACGACTGCCGTAGAAGGGCCACTGCAGGTGGATCTTGTCCATCTCCCTCATCATGGCCAGGTCGTCCCGATCCGTCGGAACTGGCTGGTAGGCCAGTCCCGAGCGGTGCAGGGATAGCAGCGCGCACTGCCGTCGCAACGAAGGGCGCTTCCCGGTCGACGCGATCATCGCCCGCCGTTGTGTCAGCTCCAGCGTCGCAGCCCGCGAGACAAAAAATCGCGCTCCATCGTCAGTTCTCCGATCTTCTTCAAGAGCTCGGCGACCTGCGAGGACTCGTCAGGCGCTGAACCTGTTGTGAAGGCGCCAGCGGCCTGATCCTGCAGCTGCTTCTTCCACTTGAACACTTGCGACGGGTGTACCCCGTAACGCTTGGCCAGCTCGGGCACCGTGCCCTCCTCCCGCAGCGCTGCCAGGGCCACCTTCGCCTTGAATGCCGGGTCGTGCTTGATTCGGTTCTTCATGGGCTCTGCTCCTTTTTACAGGTTGATGCAGAGCGCTCACTACCTTAACCCCTGGTCCTAAATTGGGGGTCCACTTCAAACCGGTGTGCGTCGTTTCAAGTTCCAGAGCGGGATCGGGTCCACGCCAACGGATGATCGCGGTGTATGTGGCGGTGGCCATGTGGTCTCTCGGTGGTGCGGATGTCATGCGGCTGCGAGCTGGCCCTGGGAATCCTGCTCAGGGGTGGCTCGCTTCAGCCAGGCGCGGATGTTGGTCGCGGGGACCTTGGTCATGCGTGCGATACGGGTGATGCTGAGGTCGCCTTGCCTGGCCCTACGTACGATCTGCGCCTTGAAGGTCGGTGAGAACTGCGTCTTCTTCTTGGGCTTTTCCCGAGGCCACGATGCGTGAGGGTCATCGAGCTGTTCGCGGATGCCAGCGAGCGCCCGATTGAAATATCGACCCATGGTCACCTTCGAAACGCCGAGCTTTCGTGCGAGGTCGGCGAGCGACCAATCCTCGAAGAAATGCAGCTTGATGATCATGCGTTCGGTCGGGGGGAGGCGCTCGGCAGCGGTGAGTACCTGTCGGGAAAGCGTGGCCCGTTCCGGATCCATCTCGCGATCCACATGGGCTTCGGGCACCTCGGGGTCGCCATCAGCAGCATCCTGGAGCCCGAGGTGGGACAGGGCTTCGTGCTGTTTCAGCCTTCGGCTGGCGGTGATCAGGATTTCCTTCATCTCGCCGCGGACTCGTGGGTACGCGAAGGTGGCGAACGCACAACCTGCTCGCGCATGTTCTGCCGGCGCAACCGCTCCGCCAGTGGGTGGTGA
>CAZHUY010000404.1:0-3897 GCA_964535465.1 uncultured Myxococcales bacterium | reverse complement strand
GCCGGCGGTGAAGAGGCCGCTTGACGAGATGGTGCCGCCGCCGCTCACGCTCCAGATGAAGGAGAGCTGCGTGGCCAGGTTGGCACCGAACTGGTCGAGCGCCATGGCGGAGAACTGCTGGCTGGCGGCGGACTTGACCGTGGCGCTCGCCGGAGAGACGACGATGCTGGTCAGGGCCTGGTTGACCGTCACGGTGACCTGACTCGTGGTGGACAGGCCCGGCTGGTCCGCCACGGTGACCACGAAGGTGTAGCTGCCCGCTTTGGTGAAGGTCGCGGTGGTGTTCTTGGCGGCGTTGTTGGCGTTGGCGCCGAAGCTGACCGGGGCCGGCGGGGTGCCGGTCGTGGCCCATGTATAGATGAGGTTGGCTTCGCCACCGTCGTCATCGCCCAGCACCGAGAGGGCGGCGGTGTTGCCGGTGACGGGATTGGGGGCAGCCGCGGCCGGCGCGCTGATGGTCGGTGCGAGGTTGCCGAACGCAACGGACACCGTGGCGGCGCCGCTCGTCGATCCACTCTGGGCGGTGACCGTGTAAGGGCCACCGAACTCTGCCCCCGCCGTGAACACACCGTTGGCGTCCACGGTCCCGCCGCCGGTCACGTTCCAGGTGAAGGTCGGCTGGGTGGCCAGCGCCGTGGCGAATTGGTCGAGGGCGGTGGCGACGAACGGCTGACTGCCGAGGGGGGCGACGCTGGCGCTGGTCGGCGACAGCGCGATGCTGGTCAGGGTCTGCGCGACCGTGACGGTGACGGCGCTCCCAACCGTGAGTCCCTGCTGGTCTCGCACGGTGACCGCGAAGGTGTAGGTGCCAGCCTTGCCAAAGGTGGCGGTGGTGTTCTTGGCCGCGTTGCTGGCGTTGGCACTGAAGGTGACGGTGGCGGGCGGGGTTCCGCTTGTCGCCCAGGTGTAGGTTAGGTTCGCTTCGCCGGCATCGTCGGCGCCGAGTGCGCTCAGGCTCGTGGTGGTGCCCGTCACCGGGTTGGGGCTGGCGGTTGCCGCCGTCGCCATGGTGGGCGGGGCATTGGGCACCAAGGCGCAACGCCAGATGCCGGAGTCCGTCCCGGCAAAGACGTTGTCATTGGTCGCGGCCAGGGACCAGATACGCGCGCCGGCGGGCAAGCCGGTGCTGTACGCGGTCCAGGTCGCGCCGCTGTCACTCGATGAATAGACACCGTCGGCCTCGGTCCCGGCCAGCAGATCGGTGCCCAGGGCGAGGAGGGCGTTGATGTTCGTGAGGCCGGAGCTGTCCGCGACCCAGCTCGTGCCGTTGTCACTCGATACGAATACGCCGGTCAAGGTCACGGCGAACACCTTGTTACCCATCACCGTGAGCTGAGAGATGCGCGTGTCGGTGAGTCCCCCATTGGCCGTCGCCCAGCTCGCGCCGCCGTTGCTCGTGCGGAAAACGCCGTCGCCATGGCTGCCAGCCAGAATGGTGCTTCCGCTTGCGACGAACGAATTGATCAGCGCGCTCGCTGCGATGCCCGAGCTGACCTCGGTGAAGGTCGCGCCGTCGTCCGTGGATTTGTAGACATGGCCGATGGTGCCGGCGTAGAGGGTGGTGTCGAATTTGGCCAGCGACCAGATGGCCGTGTCGTCAGGCAGACCGGTGGGGCTGACGGCGTTCCAGTTCGCGCCGGCCGAGGTGGACAGGTAGAGGCCATTCCAGGTCCCGGCCAGAAGGCCGCTGGGCAGGGACACGATAGAGAGAATGTCCATCTCGCCATCGGCGGACCCAATCTGCACCCAGCTGGTGCCACCGTCGGCGGTGAGGAACATTCGCCCGCCATTCTGACTGTCCCAGATCCTGGCAAAGGCTCGGTCCTGACTCGCGCTGAGGTCGAAGAAGCTGTTGCCGGCCGACCAGTTCGTGGCCGTCCATTGGGCCTGCGACAGTGCTTCCGCGCGAGGAGCCGGAATGGAAGTGGCGTTGCTGGCGGCTGCGTCTGGCGTGGCAACACCCTCGAGCCCGTCGCTTTCGACAGCGACAGGCGCTTGGTCAGACGTGCGCATCGGAGAGCAGGCGAGAGCTATTCCTATGCAGAGGCCGATCGGGCTGTCCTTGAACAAGCGCATGGTCAGAACCCTCCAAGCGTCTTCTGGCGGCAGAATGAGGGAAATGTCAAGGGCGCTGCGTCATGGGGGGCCCGTGGCGATCGCAGGCGTTCGTGGTCTGCAGACTCCCCTTGTGGTGCCCGCCTTTTCTCTTGCCGAGTCCGGCCGCTCTGCCCAAAGATGCCTTTCACCACGCTGGCTCGAGCTTTTCGCCAGGTGCGAGGGGCGCCACCTGCTGTTCCACCGGCGTCCTTCGCAAGAGAACGGGAGGGTCGTGGGCTCCCACAACTGGAAGTTAGGGAGGACGTCATGGCACTGAACAGGTTGACCGTTGAGGAAATGAACCAGATCTCGGAGCCGTTGGTGGCACAGGGGAGCGCGGCACGGGCTGCCATCGAGCAGATCCCGATGCTGGCCGCTCTTCTGCCGCAATTGCAGGCCGCGCACGCGGGCATCTTTGCCCTGCGGGCCCCGCTGGAGGATCCGAAGGCGCGTGAGATGTCCGGGCGCTTGGCCGCGCTGGACATCGAGCACGACACGCGCGTGCGTGCCATCCACAGTGGGCTCACCGGTCTGGCCCAAGTGTCGGGCGCCGGTACCGAGTTGCTCGCCCTGCGCGATCTGTTGTACCCGCAGGGACTCGGCCACATGCAGCTCACGTTTCGTGGCCAAGCAGGCCACGGCGCCATGGTGACGGCCCGCATGGACAGCGAGCTGCAAGCGCGCCTGAAGGCGGTGAACATGCACGACCGCAATCTGCTGGACCTGGTCCAGGAATGGCAGAGCGTGGCCAAGCAGATGGGTCAACTGGAAGACGAGCGCGCCCGCCTGCTCCCCGGCTCGACCCCTGCCGCGGACATCACCAAGGCGCGCCTGGCCTGGGTGCGGGTCATGAACGCGCTGGTGGCCAACGCCGAGCTGGCGGGCATCGACGAGGCCACCGACCACCTGCTCTTCGCCCCCCTGCGCGCCGCCGAACAAGCCGCCAGCAACCGAGGCAAGCGCAAGCCCTCGGCTGAGGCCGCCACCACGGCGACGACCACCCCCGGACACTAACATTCTGCAACAAGGCCGGCCTTGGCCCCGGACCGCGCGTCACGAACCGCGCGCCTCCCGGTGCCAAGCCGGCCCTTTCCCTATCCAAAGTACACAACCGGGGGTCCCGGACCCTGGTCCGTGTACTCGGAAGTACAGCAAGGCCGATGTCCGACCGGCCTGTGTGTACTCGCAAATACGCCGGGGCCGGTCGTCAACCGGGGGGCTGCGTACTTCGGTGTGCGGCGGCGTAGGGTGGGGACCGGGGTCGGCGTATTTCGGCGGGCGAAGGCAAGGGGTGGGGACCGGGCGTGGCACACTAGCGTGGCGGCAACCTGGGGCGGCCACCGGGTTTTGTGTGGTCTGGACGTTGGCAGGGCCGGTCAGAGCCGGTCCTCCAGTTGGCTTGCCATTGAAAGATCCCGGAAAGCGGCCGCGAGGCGCTGCGGGCGAAGCATGCCTCAGCGGGGGACGTCCATCACCGGCCGGGCGCCGCCGCCTTGGTGCACTTCGAGGGATTCCGGTGCGCCCGTCCATGATGGACTCGGGCAGCGCTTGGCATCCTCGCAGACGAGGAGCAGCGCTTTACGCCCCCGCTGAGGCACGCCCATCGCCCGCCGACGCGCCTCGCTTCCCTTTGGTCGCTGATGGGTAGCTTGGGGATAGGATCGGCCAGCCGTCGATTGGCGGGCAGAGATCGATTCACTTGGTGGTCCGCAACGCCTCCAGATATTCCTCTGGCACCTCTCGTCCAGGGCCGGTCAGAGCCGGTCCTCCAGTTGGCTTGCCATTGAAAGATCCCGGAAA
>CAZHUY010000403.1:0-3919 GCA_964535465.1 uncultured Myxococcales bacterium | reverse complement strand
CGCTGCCGGCCGCCGCATCCATGCCCCCGGTGCCGCCGCTGCCGGCCGCCGCGTCGGTGCCCGAGTTGCCCGCGGTGGAGCCTCCCGTGCCGCCGCTGCCAGCATCCGGGACGCCGAGGTCGAAGCGAGCCGTGCAGCTCAAGGGCTCCTCCCCGGCCGTCATGGTGAAGCTCGAGTTGGCGTCCAGCAAGCGGGTGCAGTCGCCACCCCAGCCCGAGAAATGCCAGCCCTTCTCGGCGTTGGCGAACAGGATGACCCTGCTACCCACGGCGAAGAACGCCGAACAGGTTCCGCTGCCGTTGCTGCACTTGAGGTTACCGGGCTCGGAAGAAACCGTGCCCCGTCCCGGACCCATGGCGTCGCCGTGGCTGACATCGACGAACTCGATGGACAGACCGCGCTCGCCCGCGACCTCGCCCAGGGTATCCGAGGGCTTGCGATCCACCGACGCATCGTAACCGGTCTCGCGAACCCCAGCTTCCTTGGGGGCGACGTCATAACCGGCATCGGGCGAGACGCGCCTGCTCGTGAGGAACGAAGATGCGGTGCTGGGGGCCAGGCCCACGGTGTTGCTGGCCACGACACGCCAGTAGTACGTCTTGTCCATGCCCAACACGCCCGAGGGCACCGTGGTGCTCGCCGACATGGTTCCCGTCTTCCACAACAGGTTCGCGAAGGTCCCAACATTCGAAATCTGCACCTGGTACTGGAGCATGTTCAGCGCTTCCTTGGAGCCCGAGGTCCAGGTCAGCGTCGGAGTGACGGTTCCCACCGAAGCCCCCTGGCTCGGCGACAACAGGGTGGCGGCCACGGGTGCTGCCGGCTTCTGCGTCGAATCGATGGTCACCCCCGAGGCCCCCAGGGTGCCCACGATGTGTGACGGCTCGGTGACCAGGCGATTGCAGCTGAAAGTCGCACCAGGACTGTGCAGACGCACGCCCCAGGCGCCCGGCTCCGCCGCGATCTGCAGCTCGTAGATGGTGTGCGGCTCCTTGAAGCTGGGCGATGGACCGTACCCCGCACCACCGACCACACCGCTGGTGGTGGAATCCACCAACACGCCATTCTTCAGCACTGTCACCTTGCGATCGGCGTGGGTACGGATGGTCCACTGCTCGCTGCCCGCGCCCGTCCACAGGTAGAGCTCGCTGTAGCACTCCGGATCCATCTTCTCGCTGTTGAAGAGCCAATCGTTCAGGATGTTCAGCTTGCCGTTCTGGAAGTCGGCATAGAGATGGGTGTACATGCCCTTGACCGGAGTCACGTCCGACCATTCCGTTGAGTCTGTGAAGGCACCGTCGACGATGTGCGGATACTTGCTGCCGTTGTTGGTGATGGGGCTGCTCGCCGCCGCCGCCGTGGTCAGAGTCAAGATGCTACGGCCCACCAGGCTGAGCCCGTTGGCGTCCTTGATCGCCGTCAGATCCAAGGTGCAACTGGCATTCGCCGGCAAGAGCACCGATGGGATGAAGCTGAGCGAGTTGCGCGCCAACGCCACGACAGCCTGGCCGGCGATCGTCATGCCCGCGCAAGCCAGCGTCACCGTGCTCGCGCTGGAGGGATCGATGGGCTTGCTGAACGTCACCGGGATCTGACCGTGCAGCGGGAAACTGCTGGCCGTCGGCGCGGGAATCGGAGCGGAGATCGTGGGCGGGATGCTGACCACCTGCGCGCCTCGGGCCACACCCCGCAAGAGCACGCCGTTGAGCACCGCCATGAACTGCGGAACCTCGCCTTGATCGACGGCGAGCACGCGCGGTGCCGCGAAGTCGGACAGATCGATGGTGGTGGTCAGGTTGCGCGCCAGGCCGGCCGCCAGGGTGCGGCCGAACAGACACGCCTTCGTCAGATCATAGAGCGAGCGGTCCAGAGCCAGCCGGACGGGCGCCGCGGGGTTGCCGAAATCCACGGTCGAGAGCCCCTCGCCGGCCACGCCCACCAACACCTTCGAGCCCATGGCGATCAACGCGCGCGCCTCGGCGCTCAGGGGATACTCGCCGAGCTTGGCCGCCGCGCCGTTGCTCGGCACCGACCAGACCTGCAGCACACCCTTGAGAGCCAGGTACAAGACTCCGCCTCCGGCCGCGATGTGCGTGGCCGGGCTCGACAGAGCCAGCGGCGTACCCGCGCTCGATCCGGTCGGCAAATCACCCGTGAAGGCAAAGCTCACCGGCACCACCGAATCGCCGGTCAGCACGTGCACCGTCGATCCCAGCCGGGCCATGCCCACCACCTTGTTGACCAAACCGGGAAACACGGCGCTCTCGTACAACTTGGCAAAGCCATCGGTGGAACGGGCGCTGAACACGTACAGCTTGCCGGTCAAGTCGACGGCATAGGCCAACCCCTGCTCCTCATCGTACTCGGCCGCGACCACCTTGCCGTCAGTGGGCAAGGCCGGGCTCTGCACGGGAGCGATGGGGTCGAGCAAGGCCAGCCCCTGATCCGCGAACAGGACCAGGACGTTGTCTCCCGCCACGACCGTGGAGGCCACGGCACGCGGGAAAGACACATTGGCCACAACCGGGGCAGCGCCGATCCCTGCGAAAGGATCGGCGCTCGCATCAGTCTGCACGCTATCGGACGCCACGCTGGCGTCGGAGGTGGAGGTCGCCGTGCGATCCGCGCTGGCGTCCTTGGCACCAACACCGGCCCCCCCACCGAAGGAGTAGTCCCGGCGGCTGCAACCCGGGTAGAGCAAGAGTGCGGTGACGGCCAAAACGCCCGTCAGGCCACCCCTCGCCAACCCCCCCAGACATGTTCTGCCATTTCCGTAGCCATCAACTCGTCTAAACATGACTTCTCTCCTTCAAAGCGCGTTGCTAGTGCCCAGGCTGGACATCCAGCCCAGGCAACCGCATAACATGTCTGCGTTACGAAATCCGCGCTATCGCATTAGCATGCGATAGTGTCACGAAGGCAGGCGCAGCCCTGCGTCCCCGGCTTTCGAGACATCCTCCGGCGCCTTTTCTGCACGAGGGTCTACTCGAACTCCTCGGATTCTTCCGTGGTGTACAGGAGCTGTCGCTCCTCCTCCGTCAGCTCGCCGTTCTCGCGTGCGGCCAACTGTTCCTCGGTGCCCCCCCTGGCCGCCGCGGCCACTTGGTTGAGGGTCTTCAACTTATCCACCACACCGTGCTTGATCAGCAGGGACTTGGTCGTGTCGAAGAGCGGCCTGCTGCCGTAGAGGAACTCTCCTTCGTCCAGAATCTTGCAGGCCACCATGCGCTTGAAATCATCGAATGCCAGTTGCTGGCGAACCCGCTCGAGTCGCTTGACGATATAGTCGATCTCCTCTCGGAGCGCCGGCTCGCGAAGCAAGCGGCCCTTCTTGTGGTACACGGCCTGGTCGAGTTCCCTGACCATGGGCTCGGGGACGTCGTCGTCCACGATGAACACCAGGTCCAGGTCCGAGCCGTTGACCAGCTTCCCCGTGCTGCGCTCCGGTCGGGGAACGTCGTGCGCCATCTCGTACACGATGTCGCCCGCCAGCAGGACGCAGAAGCGGTCGGCGGTCAGCCCGCCGGCACCCAACGACTCGACGATCTCGGCCACGACCGTGCGGGCCAGCTCCCGCTTGCTCTTCGTGACCGCCTGGGCGTGAGCCAAGACGGTCTGCGCCCGGCGCTCCACCGCCTGAGGATCGGCCGCCAGGCCCACGATGGTGTAGGTCATGAACTCGCGCAGGATCGAAGGCGACAAGCGCGCGAAGCCTTCGATCTGCCGATCGAGACGCAGGTACCGCCGTCCGACTCTTCTCACCAGCAGCTCGGGCGAGCGAACACACGCGCGCCACAGTGGCAGCGCAGGGCCCGGAAGGGCATCACGGAGCTCGGCGCCGATGAGCGGGCCCCGTTCCCGTACGACGGCGATGACGTCCGCGGCCTTCATGTGCGTGCAAGCTTTCCACGAGCCTGGT
>CAZHUY010000402.1:0-3960 GCA_964535465.1 uncultured Myxococcales bacterium | reverse complement strand
CACGCTGGCACCCGCGGGCTCGGAGCGGAACTTGATGGTCACCTTGGCGGGCTGGGCCGGCGGCACGGGCGGTGGTGGCGGCGTGGGCTTGGCGACCGCGGGCTCGAGCACCGGCGTGGGCGAGGGCGCCGCGTCTGAGGTCGCCCGGACCACCAGGAAGGCCGCCACGCTGCCGACGACCAGTGCCCCGAAGAGCAGTCCGGCCCACAGTCCGGTGCGCGACTTGGGGATGGTCTCGTCCAGCGGCTCGGTGGCAAAGGCCGAATCGCGGAAGGTCGAGGGCGCGGGCCCGGCTTTCGCCCCGCCGAGGTCTTGGCCCTCCGCGGCCAGCATGCTGGGAAGCAGGACCGGCGCGGGCGTGGCCTCGTATCCGGCCAGCGGTCCCTGCGAAGGGACGATGGAAGCGTGCAGAGCGTAGTGTTCCGGATCGCTCAGTGCCGCCGCGAATTCCTCCATGCTGCGGAAGCGTTCGTCGCGATTCTTGGCCAGGGCGCGGAACAAGATCGCCTCGTGCGCCGCCGACAGACGCGGGTTGATGGCGCGCGGGGAGGGGACCGGCTGGGTGATGTGCTTGACGATGATCTCGCCATAGCCATCGCCGCCAAAGGGAACCTTGCCGGTCATCATCTCGAACATGATGACGCCCAGGGAATAGACATCGGCGCGGTGGTCGATGTTGGGCTTCCCCTCGCACTGTTCGGGCGACATGTAATAGGGGGTGCCCATCACCGAGCCGGTGCGCGTCTTGTGCGAGACCTTGTCGTCCCCCAGGGTCAGCTTGGCCAAGCCAAAATCGAGGACCTTGACGAAGTCCTTGCTGCCGCCCTTGGTAATGAGAAAGATGTTCTCGGGCTTGAGGTCGCGGTGGATGATGCCGTGGGCATGCGAGGCGGCCAGCGCGTCCGCCACCTGAGCGGCGATGGCCAGGGCGCGCCCTGGTTCGATGACCGATTCGCGACTCAGGCGATCGGCCAGGGCCTCGCCCTGCAGGAACTCCATGATGAAGTAGAAGTCGCCCTCGGGCGTGGTGCCGAAGTCGTGGATGTCGACGATGTGCTCGTTGCCGATCTGGTTGACCGCCTTGGCCTCGGTCACGAAGCGCGACACCACCTCGGGGTTGCGCGACAGCTCGGGGTGGATCGCCTTCATGGCGACCTTGCGACCGATCACCGGGTGCTCGGCCAGGTAGACGACCCCCATGCCTCCCTCGCCAAGCTTGGCGGTGATCATGTAGTTGCCGATGGTCTGACCGACCGCGATCGAAGGGGATGATTCAGCCGAAGCCACGCTGGAGCACCTAAACGTATAAGTATTCACAACCTTCGGTGATTTCCCAGGGCCAGTCAAGGTTATGGCCCGGAAAAGCAGAAGGGCGTGCGTGAAGAAGGTGTGTCAGCACGGCCAGTTAGACCGCTGCCCTTAACCAAAGACAATCGATCGCCGGGCCAAGAGCAGGTCCGCGATCATCTGGTCTATCCGGTCCTTCACCTGCCTGGCGATGACCAGGGGGGGCTGGCCGGCGTGCGCCTCGGGCGAGATGGGCAGGCCGATGTGCATGCTCCACTTGGCCGGCACCGGCAGCAGGCCCAGCGGCCCCAGCAGGGGGAACGTCGGGGTGATGGGGATGTAGGGCAGGCCCAGCGGTTTGGCCAGGCGGGTTAGCTTGGCCACCACCGGGTGGGTTTCTTCCGCGCCCACGATGGCCACCGGGATGATGGGAACCCGGGCAGCCTGGGCCAGGCGAACGAACCCGCCGCGCCCGAAATGGGTCAGGCGGTAGCGCTCGCGGTAGGGTTTGCCCACCCCGCGCAGGCCCTCGGGGAACACCCCCACCAACTGTCCGGCCTCGCACAGCTTCAGCGCGTTCTCCATGGAGGCGCGCACACCGCCGATGCGGCAGATCACGGGGCGCATCCAGGACGAACGCAGGGCAAAGGTGGCGACCAGGGGGCGCAGCGGGCGATGCGCCGTGTGAAGCGCATGGCAGGCATGGATGAGCATGGCGCCGTCATAGGGCAGTCCGCCGGAATGGTTGGCCACCAGCAAGGCGGCGCCGCTGGAGGGGATGTTTTCCAGGCCCTTGAGGCGCACGCGGAAGTAGCGCGACCAGAGGAAGTCCAGGAGCGGCCGCGTGGACTCCAGAAACCCCTGATCGAAGCCAAAGTCGGGCAGGGTCGAGGGGTCGGGCATGCCGTCCCGCACGGCCTGGGCAATGGCCTTGAGCCCGTCCTTGATAGCCGGATCACTCATGAGCGCCGGCTTCCCCATCAAGACTGAATCAAGGTGCGCAGCTTCTCGGTCCAGCGCTGCACGATTTCGCCCAGGTTCGAGCCGCTCGGCAGGGCTGCCCCACCTTGGGCCATGTCCGGTCGACCGCCGCCCTTGCCACCCAGATCCTGGGCCAGCAGGTTCACGATCTTGCCGGCGTTCAGCTTGGCCTGGGCGCCCGGGGTGACGGCGCACACCATCGAGACCTTGCCTTCCGCCTCGCCCGCCAGCACCAGCACGCCCGGATCCATGCGCGTCTTGAGCTTGTCCGCGGTCTCGCGCAACACCTTGGGATCGCCCACGCCCACGTCGTGCACCAGCAGGCCGATGTCGCCCACCTTCTGCACCTGCGCCAGGGGATCGCGCGACCCGCCCGAGGCGATCTGGCTCTTGAGCTTGCTGATCTCCTTGTCGCGCTCGCGCAGCTCGGCCTGCTGCTTCTCCACGCGGCTCGCCACCTCGAAGGGGCTGGCGCGCAGCAGGCTCGCGGCCTCGGCAAGCTCGCCCTCCAGGCGGCGCAGGTGGGCCAGGGCGCCCATGCCGGTCACTGCTTCCATGCGGCGCACGCCTTGGGCCACGCCGGACTCCTCGACGATTTTGATGAGGCCGATGTCGCCGGTGCGGCGCGCGTGGGTGCCGCCGCAGAACTCCTTGGACTCGCCCATGGTCATGACCCGCACGGTGTCGCCGTACTTCTCGCCGAAGAAGGCCAGGGCGCCGGCCTTCTTGGCCTCGGCCAAGGACAGGACGTCGGTGGTGACCGGCAGGTTGCGCAGCACGCGCGTGTTGGCCAGCTCCTCGACCTTCTGCTTCTCCTCGGCCGACAGGGGGGCCAGGTGCGAGAAGTCGAAGCGCAGGCGATCCGGGGTCACCAGCGAGCCCTTCTGTGCCACGTGCGTTCCCAGCACCGCGCGCAGGGCCCAGTGCAGGAGGTGGGTGGCCGAGTGATTGCGGCGAATGGCATCGCGGCGCTCGACATCCACGGCCAGCTCCAAGGTCTCGCCCACCTGCAGGCGGCCGCTCTCGAGCTGGCACAGGTGAACCGTCAGGGGAGCCAGGGGCTTCTTGGTGTCGACCACCTTCACCTGGCCGTGCGGGCCTTTGGCGCTGCCGGCGTCGCCCACCTGGCCGCCTTGCTCACCGTAGAACGGGGTCTGCCGACAGACTATGGCGACCGGAGAGGGGCAGGGGGCGGCCACCGACGTCACGTCCTGGCCATCGACCACCAGGGCGACGATCTCGCCCTGGGCCTCGGTCGCGTCGTACCCCAGGAACTTGGTGGGGCCCACGCGGTTGAGGATGGTCTGGTACACGGCCTCGACCGCGGCCTCGCCCGAGCCCACGAACTCCGAGCGCCCGCGCTGCTCGTCCATGGCGGCGTTGAAACCGTTTTCGTCCAGCGCCAGGCCACGGCTGCCGGCGATGACCTCGGTGAGATCCTTGGGGAAGCCGTAGGTGTCGTACAGCTTGAAGGCGACCTGGCCAGGGATGACCTTGCCTTCGAGCTTGGCGGCCTCTTCATCCAGGATGCGCATGCCCCGGTCCAGGGTGTCGCGGAAGCGCTTCTCCTCGAGATCGGTGATCTCTAGGATGGTGCTGCGCCGCTCGCGCAATTCGCCGTAGCTGTCGCCCATCAAATCGATGACCTGGGCCACGATGCCCGACAGGAACGACTCGCGGATGCCGAGCAGC
>CAZHUY010000401.1:0-3961 GCA_964535465.1 uncultured Myxococcales bacterium | reverse complement strand
CGATCTCGCGCCCCAGCTTCTTGTTCATCACGTGCAGCGAATCGAACTTGGGCAGGTCGCCCTGATCGACATACGCCAGGATGAACGAGAACGACTCTTCCTGGCCGGGGGCCAACTTCAAATCGATCTGGTGCGCGCCGATGGGGTTCCAGCCGAAGGCCTTGCTGTTGCTGCACTGGCCGGCAAAGGGAACCTTGGGATCGTGCAGACCCTCGTGGATGCCCACGAAGGCGTCACGACTGGTGTCGTAGCCGTCCACCGCGCGCGTGCAGGCGAACAAGGTGTAGTGGTTGCGACGCTCGCGGTATTCGGTCTTGTGATAGATCGCGCTGCCCTCGATCTCGACCTCGCCGATCGAGTAGGTGCGCTGCAGGTTGTTCATGTCGTTGGCCGCCTCGAACAGGCAGAACTCCTGGAAGCTGAAGATCTTGGGAGCCTTGGCGACCTTGCTCTTGTTGCGGACCGTGACCTTCCACAGCTCCAGATTCTCGCCGGGCGGAACGAAGAACAGGACCTCGACCTCAAGACCGTCCTTCTCGCTGATGATGCGCGTGTAGCCCAGGCCGTGGCGGCACTCGTACTTGTCCAGCTTGGTCTTCACCGGCTTCCAGCCCGGGTTCCACACCGAGCCGCCGTCGTTCACGTAGATATAGCGACCGCCCAAATCGTAGGGGACGTTGTTGTAGCGATAGCGGGTCAAACGGCGCAGCTTGGCGTCCTTCCAGAAGGTGTAGCCACCGGCGGTGTTGGTGCACAACCCGAAGAACTCGTCTTGGCCAAGGTAGTTCAGCCAGGGCAACGGCGTGTCGGGACGGGTGATCACGTATTCGCGCTTGCTGTCGTCGAAATGACCGAAGGGATTCATCTTGGTGGGTACTCCAGGAAAGGTTGATGCAGGATGGCGAGAAGGTCGTGGACACACACGTTGGGTGCCCCAGGCGGCGAAGAATATAGCGCTTTGGGCTCAGGTGCCTAGCGGGTTTCCTAGAACTCGCCGATGAGGCCGACGCTGGGAAACACGATGAAACCGCTCAGCGAGGAACAATCCAGAAAAGGTCTAGCGCCACCACCACCAGCGGCCGTTCGCGACGCTAGCGCGTCTTGAGCAGCGCCCGCGGGTGGGCGCTGTCATACACGGCCATCAGGTGATCGATGTCGACCTGAGTGTAGCGCTGGGTGGTGCGCAGGCTGGCGTGGCCCAGCAGCTCTTGAATCGAGCGCAGGTCCGCGCCTTCGCCCAGAAGGTGGGTGGCAAAGCTGTGACGAAGAGCGTGGGGGGACAGGCGGCGCACGCCTGTCAACAACTCGCGCCGATCCAGCTTGCGGCGCGCCTCACGATCGACCAGACGCACACCCCGCACCGATACGAAGAGCGCCTGGGCATCCACTGGTCTGCCGTGGCCCGCCTGCTCGGCCAGCAGGGCGTCGCGCAGAGGCAGGTACGCCTGCACCGCCTGCCAACCCTTGGACCCGAGCGGCACCAGCCGGTCCTTGCGGCCCTTGCCCTGGCGCACGCTGATCTGGGCGCCCGTGCCGTCGGGCACCACGTCCCGCACATCCAGATGGCAGGCCTCGGAGATGCGTAGTCCGCCACCGTAAAGGACCTCGAACAGGGCCTGATCGCGAGCGCGTTCGAAGGCGGAGAGGGCACCCTGCTCGGTCTCCAGCAGGTGCGTGGCCTCGTCCTTGCCCAGAAAGGCGGGCAAGTGAGGCCGGCGTTTGGGACCACGCAGACCCGTCACCGGGCTGCCGGGCATTTGCTTGCGCCGCACCAGCAGCCGGAAGAAGGTCTTGATGGCCGACAGCTTGCGTCCAATGGTGGCGGGATCGTTGCGGCCGTGCAGGCTGGCCAGGTACGACCGACAGACGGTGGTGGAGAAATGCGAAGGGGTCAGGGCCTCAGGCGCGCGCGCGCCCAGCAGACCGCGGGCATGCGCGAACAGCTCTTCCAGATCGGTCAGGTAAGCGCGCAAGGTGTGTTGCGATGCGCGCTTCTCGCTGGCCAGGTGCTGGCGGAACTGCTCGAGCAACGGCTCCATGGCGCGATGCTAGCGTGTCGCCGAGATGGTCGCGAGTTTCCACCTGGTTCGCAGCGGCATCCAACCTGAACCGCATGCCCGAACGCACCATGCTAGCCTGCACGGTGTGGCCGGGTAGGGCCGGCGAGGTTGTTCATGGCTTCCAGTCCCCGCGTTTTCCCCAGACCAGACCGCCTGGATACCCATCGCAAGGCGCTGTACATCAACCTGGATGAACGGCGCTACGGGACGTTCGCGGAGATCGGCGCCGGTCAGGAGGTGGCGCGCTGGTTTTTCCGCGTGGGCGGCGCCGCCGGCACCATCGCCAAGAGCACCTCGGCCTACGACATGGCGGTCAGCGACGCCATCTATGGTCGCGCCGAACGCTACGTCTCGCGCGAGCGCCTGCAACGCATGCTGGACTACGAGCACGAAAAGAACCTGGCCCGGCTGAGCGCCGCCCGCGGCCAAACCACGGCCTTCTTCGCCTTCGCCGATACCGTGGCTGCCAAGAGTTTTCGCCACAACAACGACTGCCACGGCTGGATGGGTCTCAAGTTCCAGAGCCGCCCGCGCGACCAGGAGAGCCAGATCGTCCTGCACGTGCGCATGCTGGATGACGAGGCGCAACTGCAACAGGAGGCGCTGGGCATCGTGGGGGTGAACCTGCTCTACGGCGCGTTCTTCCTGCACCACGAGCCCGAGCTGCTGGTCGAGTCGCTGCTCGACAACCTGACCACCCACCGCATCGAGATCGACATGATCGAGTTCTCGGGCATCGAGTTCCGCCACGTCGACAACCGCCTGATGAGCCTCAAGCTGGTGCAACTGGGGCTGTCCCAGGCCGCCATGTT
The DNA here is from genome assembly GCA_964535465.1 of uncultured Myxococcales bacterium. GTDB lineage: Bacteria > Myxococcota_A > Polyangia > Fen-1088 > Fen-1088 > Fen-1137. The sequence continues at coordinate 1,089 of CAZHUY010000401.1, read as the reverse complement.
CAGCGCCAAGGGCGAAGTCCTGCAGCCCAGCGAGGTCCTGTACAAGAAGCCGGTGCTGGTCGAGCGCGGCACCTTCCGCCCGGTCACCAAGGTCAACATCGACATGTTGCAGAGCTCGCGCGCCCAATTCGCCAGGCACCTGGGCCAGCCCGAGGATGCCATCGTCGAGCTGGCCGAGATCACCATGCGCAATCTGCTGACCGAGCAAGGGGACGTGGATCCGCGCGACTTCCTGGCGCGCGCCGACGTGCTGGCGGCCGCGGGCAAGACCGTGCTCATCTCCGACTACTTCGAGTACTACCGGCTGGTCACCTACCTGCGCCGCTCGGCCGGGCCCATCGCCATCGTGCTGGGCGCAGGCAGTCTGCTGCCCTTGCTCGACGAGAAATACTACGCGAACCTGGGCGGCGGCATCCTCGAGGCCTTTGGCCAGCTCTTCCAGCGGGACGTGACCGTCTATGTCTACCCCTGGCGGAACCCCGCGACAGGCAAGCTCAACACCGTCCAGACCCTGGACGTGGCGGCCAACCTGGGCAAGTTGTACGGCTTCCTGGTCGAACGAGGCAGCATCGTGCAGCTGCAAAACTACGACCCCGGCCTGCTCTCCATCTTCACGCCCGACGTCCTCGCCCGCATCAGACAAGGGGACGCGCGCTGGGAGGATATGGTGCCACCCGAGATCGCCGAGGTCATCAAGCGACGCGGGTTCTTCGAGTACAGGGGGGGGTGACTAGTAGAAGGCCGAAACTCCTCGTAAGCGCTCGCATGACCGAATCGTTCGCCATAGGTTCTCGCGCGTCTGCGCAAATAGCAGGCGCTCTGCAGCGCGACTCGCGTGTCGTGCTGGTGAAGCCTCCCAGCAAAAGCAAACTTGTGTCAGATTGGGGCCATGTCGGACTGCCCCCCTGATGCATCCCCCGCACCCAGCATCCTGGACCTGATTGGCTGCACGCCCATGGTGCAGATCCGCCGGCTGAACCCCAACCCGCAGGTGAAGATCCTCGCCAAGTTGGAGGGCTTCAACCCGACCGGCAGCATCAAGGATCGCATCGCGCTCAAGATGATCGAGCAGGCCGAGGCCGAGGGCAC
>CAZHUY010000400.1:1509-4036 GCA_964535465.1 uncultured Myxococcales bacterium | reverse complement strand
ATTCATTTTTGCACAGACCCTGTGTCAGGACAATCCAGCCGGTAGAACCCACGGGCGCTGGCCGGTCGGACCACCTGTTGCCTGCTGGGGTCCAACGCACAGAACGAGTCAACCTGCTCCCAGGAGCCCAGGTCCAGGCTGTGCTGCAAGTGATAGATCTTCCCGATTTGCAGGGCGTCGAGGGCGAGGAGAAATCCGTCACTCTGCGAGTCAATCCTCAGGGCGCTGCCCCGCAGGGCGGCCAGGAAGACCTGGGCTACCAAGGCGTGGCCCTTGGCCGTCAGATGGCTCGAATCCCAGAACATGTATTGGTTACCCGGCCCCTGGTAGCTCTTGTCGGTCAACTGGGGATCTTCCAGGGCGCCCAGGTCGGTGCGTGTGAAGCCGTAATGATCGGAATGGATGACCATGGCATCGAACAGGGCGAACATATCGATCCGCCACAGCCGCAGATCCGAGTAGCGGGCAACAAGTTCATCCGCCATAGAGCGCATGTTGGCGTTAATCCCCTGGCCGCGCTCGCGCATGAGGACCGGGTCGGTAATCAGTCGTGCCAGTCTCGGGGAGCGGTTGGGATCCCAGATGCTCATGAGCGCCACGGCTCGCCCTCCCTTGAGGTAACACTCGACCACGCTGTTCGAGAGGTTGATCATCGCGCTGCGGAGCGCGGTGTTGAAGGTGAGTTCATCGGTCTTGCCGAGGAAATCCTGGTGCCCCACGTCCACCACGAAGAGCGCCGTGGCGGCGTTGGCGGGTGCCCCCAGCGCACGCACCTGGCCGAGAATCTGCGAAGAATTGGCGCCGCCGGTGGCGCGGTTGTTCCCGGGCCGGTAGGGAAAGCCCAGATTGGTCGACAGAAGCTCGGGCCACATCGGCCCGTTGGACCACCGCCCCTGCCAATACGACCCCCCGGAGGTCGCATCGAGCGAGTCGCCGAACACGTAAAGGGCCTCGTAGCCCCGGGCTGACGGCAAAAAGACCGCGCACCCCAAGGAGAGGAACCCGCAAACAACCGCGCCGTGCAGCAGAGAACTGGTCTTCATAGGTACTTGGACGTTCCGCGATATTCCACCTCCTTTCTACGAGACAATCCGCCAGGAGTAACAAGATCGGCGAACTTGGATTTGCCTGGGGGCGCCAGTGGACTCACGAGCGGTTGATGGTTTACGGGAAGCCACCTGTTCCTTGCGGAACTGCTCAGGGAACATGAACCCAAAGCGGCGGTAAACCGCGGCACTCCAACCGCTTCGCCAGCTCGCAACCGGTGTGCGAAGAGGCGAAGCGTCTGGGGTGCGGTGCTTCAGCGCCGCTCTTTTGTGTCGAGGTTCATGGCAAGAGGTGCGGTAGCCAGCGCGACCCGTCTGGCCTATCCGGCCCTTCATCGCTTGGGCACAACATCCGGCGTCTGGCTCGCGTCGATCTGCGCGAGCGTGGGCAGCGGCGTGACACGGACAGCGTTGCCGTTGCTCTGCCACCAGAGCACGAGGTTGCCCCCCGGATTCCATTCGGCAGACGAATCGACGTCCGGGAGCGGAGATATCCTGCACTCGGTGAACAGGAGCACTTCCTGGCCAGTAGCGACGTGCCACCAGCGCATTGTCAGATCGGGCGCGGTCGTGATGAGCGTCTTGCCGTCGAAGGAAAAGAACAGTCGCTGAATCGATGGAGGATGTTCCAGCGGCGGGTAGACGGGTTTTGCCGATTCGACGGACCACAGCCAAATCCTGCCCTCCCACCCTCCGCTGGCGAGCAAGCGGCTGTCGGGCGAGAACCGGAGCGAATCCACCGCCCCTTGATGCCCCTCGAACGTCGCCATATCGCGATTGGCCCTCAGGTCCCAGAGCTTGATGGCATGGCTGCGGGTGGCGTACGCGAGCCAACGGTCATCGGGCGAGAAGGCGGCCGCGTGTCGTGAATCCGCAAGCTGCTGCACGGTCTGGGCCGACTCCAGATCGTAGAGCACGAGCTTCTCCTCCGCATGTTTTCCCACCAGCCACCGGTGATTCGGAGACAAGCACGATGGCCAGAAACCCTCCCCTCCAAGAGGGACATCACGGACGTGCGCACCCTCCGGCAAGCCCCAGAAATGGACTGTGCCATTGGTGGTTACCCCCACCGCGAGTCGTTGGTGGGGGAAAATGAACCCCCCGGCCCGCACCGCCTTGGCCTCCGACCATCGGTCGGACCAGTGAATGGAACCGATCACCCGGCCCTCTGGAAGTCTCCGGATTTCCGTGGACCTCGTTTCGCGCTCCTGGTCACGAGTCGTGAGAACCGCGGTGCCGTCCGGCAGCGGGCCGAGCACCATCTCGTTCGTGCCGAGTTCGAAAGCCCATGTCCGCTTTGGACCCGACTCCACACGCCAAAGCCTGACCGTCCCGTCCTTGCTCGCCGAAACCAAGGTCTGGCCCTCCCGGGAAAAGTCCACAGAGCGGATTTCGCCCATGTGCCCTCGCAGCGTCCGGACCTTATTGGTCGTGCCCGCCCCCCAAAGGTGCATCAGTTGAGCGGCTCCACCCGTGGCCAG
>CAZHUY010000400.1:351-1499 GCA_964535465.1 uncultured Myxococcales bacterium | reverse complement strand
GCCTGCCGTCGGGCGAAAACGCGAGTGCATACGCCAGGGCGCGATGGGCTCGGAACTTGGCGACCCGCACACGGGTCGCCACATCCCACAGGCAGATTTCGCCGTCGTTGTTGCCGGAAGCCAACCATTTCCCATCAGGGGATGTTGCCACCGAGACGCTCAAGTCCTCCCCCTCGATCGGCGTTCTGCTTCCTTTCTCGACGTTCCAGAACTCGAGAGGGGATCGAGACGTGAAGTCGGCAAACCTGGCAGCGCTCGAGACAACCTCAGACCCGTCCGAAGTGAAGGCCAAGTTGCCGTACTCGGCGTAGCCACGGAGCAAGAGCCGGCGGCTCCAATCACGAGTTTCCCAAACGACCAATCCGTCGGTTCCCATCGCGACCAGCCGCCGGCCATCGGGCGAAAAACAAAAAGGCGGCTTGGCGGATTCCAGTTTCCGCGCGACCTTCCAGCCGCTTGTGTCTCTGACTTCAAGACACGGCTTGGGGGTGTCACCCAGAGCGTCGCTCCGGTCGGGAGGTTTGCCCGGGGTCACCAACCACTTGCCGTCTGGCGAGAACGCCAGCGCTTTGAGAGGCGCCCCAAACGCCTGGGCTTCGAAATCCACAATCGGTTCTCCAGACGTCACTTCCCAGATGCGTATCCTGCCGTCGTGGCCTTTGCTGGCAAGAACCCGACCATCGGGAGAGAGCGCGGCGACTTCGGCCATCAAGGGGTGATCGAAGCTCATGATTTCGTCGCTGCGGCTCTCCTGCCAGAGATACCGCCATTCGAGGCCGCGCAGGTCTTCTTCGCCGGGCTGGGGCATGTGGCGACGCAGCAATCTCACGGCCAGGCCGAGGTCGTCCTGCTGCAGCGCCACTTGGGCAGCTTTCATATCGGAGGCATAGGCCCGACGCCGGGCCAACCGCTCGCTCGCCTCGGCGCGCCCGCGTTGACGCATTTCCTCCCGGGAGACACGCTCCGCCCGCTGCCACTGCCAAATCACACCCGCCAACCCGCTGGTCACCGCTATGACCAAAGCCGCGCTCAGACTTGCCACCAGCGGTTTGCGCCGGCACCAGCGCCAGACTCTGCCGGCTCGGCCAATCGGCCGCGCGTGCACGGGTTCGCCGGCCAGGAACCGATCCAGTTCATCCGCGACCATC
>CAZHUY010000400.1:0-341 GCA_964535465.1 uncultured Myxococcales bacterium | reverse complement strand
AGACAGATCGTCTCGAGGTCGCGAGGCATGCTCGGGTTCAACTGGCGCGGCGCGAGCGGATCCGCATTCAAGACCTGGTGCAAGACCTCGGTCGGGCTTTCCCCTTGGAACGGCGCGCGACCGCTGAGCATTTGATACAATAGCGCTCCCAAGCCATAAACGTCGCTGCGCCGCGATACCTTGGTTCCTTTGGCTCCGGCTTGCTCCGGCGGCATGTAGCTGGGTGAACCCAATGCCTGACCGCTCAGAGTCAACTGGGATTGCTCGCCGAGGCGTTTGGCCAGCCCGAAGTCCGTTACCCGCGGCTGGTCCGCGGCGTCTATCAAAACGTTAGACGGCTT
>CAZHUY010000399.1:2423-4062 GCA_964535465.1 uncultured Myxococcales bacterium | reverse complement strand
TCGTGCACCGTGTGGGAACCCACGCCATCAAGGATGGTGATGCTGCTCAGTCGGAGAAGGCATCGGCACCCCCAAGGACATGCCCTCCGCAGTGTTCTGGTACAAAAAGGCCGCCGAAGCTGGCCAGGTCAACGCCCAGAACAACTTGGGGTTCCTGTACCAGAATGGCATCGGCGTACCGCAGGACTTCGCCAAAGCAGTCGAGCTGTACCAGAAGGCTGCGAGACAGGGCAATGCGGCGGCCCAAAACAACCTGGGCATGATGTACGAGCAAGGCACTGGAGTCCCCGAGGATCTTGTACTTGCATATGCCTGGCTCAACCTCGCGGCTGCCCAGAATGAGAATGGCGCAGCGGAAACCAGGGACGGGTTGAAGCTAACCGGCGACCAGATCAAAGAAGCGCAACGGCTGTCGTCAAACTGGAGCAAGGGCGACATCCTTCGGCGTGAGCAGAAGAAAGGGACTCCTAGGCGCTAGGCATAGCGCCGTGCCGACCATCGGAGATCAAGGCCGCATGAAAAACCGAGACCATTACTGTTCCATTTCTTCATTGACGTTGTTCGCGCTCCTGTTTGCTGGCTGTGCCCCGATTCAACGATACGAGGCACTTCGACAGCCGGTCGGGGTCCGTCTCGTAGCAGACATCGGCTCCCCCCTCTTCCGCATCGAGCGAAGCAGTGATCTTCCCAATGCCTTCGGCAATGCCGACGTTTTCGGAGGAAAGGTCAGCGGTGGATACACAGAACTTGTCTTCGCCGGGATGCAACCCACGGGCGAAATCCGATTTCGCCTTACCGATATTGCCACCCGCTCGAATGAGACAGCGATGACTCGTTACGGTTCAAAAGACACACGTGCGCACGCGACCACGACAACCTATGGAAACACCAGCGAGACCGACATCACCTTTCATGAACCGCAACAAGGTTCGACGGTGGAGCTTCCTCCGAACACGGTTGAGTTCCTCTTCGACCCACGCTCAGGCCCATTGCTACTTCGTGGAATCGAAGTATCGGTGTTGGGTGTCACCCCATACAACTGCACCTATGCGCTTCGGGATTTTCGCCAGCCTCCACCACCTCGAAGGTGATAGGCCCGTTTGGCGAACTTGCCGCGCGATCCCCGCCTAGCCATCGCCGAACGAGATCGACCCTGGCTCGCACGATTTGCTATCCTGATCTCTATGCTGGCTGGTAACAGCGAAGAACAGCCGACCGATTTCGATGCCCAAACATCAGTACGTGGTCGGCCGTTTCGCCCCGGTCAGTCTGGCAACCCTGCCGGGCGTCCGAAGGCCCTGATCGCGCTTGAGACGGACATCCGCGAAATCCACGGTCCCAAGGCACTCGACGTTCTGGAAAAGCTCAGGGGGCTGGCATTGGCGGGCAACGTGCCGGCCGCCAAGGTCTACCTTGATCGTGTGCTTGGACCGGTGAGGCCGCCCAGAGAGCCGCTTCCCAACGTGGCACCCTCACCCGAGAGCATCGGTGCTGGCTTGGATGATCTTCTCAACCCGGTGGACCGGGTCGCAATGGCGGCCACCAAGCGAGCCTTGCGGCTCATTCTTGGCCAGATCGCGGCGCTTGAGGAAAAGGCAGCGGACGAGGGCCTGCTACCCGAAGAGTCGGCCACGCTGGC
>CAZHUY010000399.1:0-2413 GCA_964535465.1 uncultured Myxococcales bacterium | reverse complement strand
GGGCAGTTGCTGGCATAGGCAAGTGGCACATCAGGAAGTCGGACGATTACGACGACTTGCTTGACGAACTCCCGGAAGAACAGGCCAGGGCGAAAGCCCGGGGCGCTATCTGCAAAACCCTCGGGATCTCGCTCGACGATCTCAACGCCCTGACACGCGACAAAGCCGGAACACCACAAGGCTAGCCCTGCAAATCCAACGCTGATAGCCTCGAAACAAAGCGCCCGCGCGGTCTGAACCACCGGCGGGCGCCAGACGGAAGGAGAAGGCTTCCGACGTGAAGAAGGTACTTGAAGGAGCATCCCGAGGAAAGAACCTGTCGAGCAAACGCAACACTCGGCAAAAAGGGCCTGGCGAATATCCTCAGACCGATTGGCCAAGCTGGCGAAGGATTGGCGGCGGTGACCCACCAGACCCCGAACGGTGCACCCCAGAGGAAGGCAGGCGCTACTACGGGAAACACTACGAGCTGTGGAAGTTGGGCGTGCCGCTGGATATCCGGCTGCCGCCTAGGCAAGACGAACAAACAGACAAGGAACGTGAATACGATCGACGCATCTATCAGCGGCTTCTCGCAAGGACGCGGAAGGCGGCAACCAGGTTGGGCGAGTTGCTGGCGGCGCTAGACGCGGCCCAACGCGATCACCCCGCCGAGCAAGAACGGCGAAGGCTGCATGAATCGGCGAATCTGTGGGCGAAGGTGGCGGGCAAAGCAGAGTCGCCGTTCGAGAAATCGTACGACGCCCGGCAGATTGGACGAGTCCGCGCATGCCACTCCTTGGGTTGTGAGCTGCTGAAATTCGTCGGAACGATTCGATCGCCCAAGGGCGACGACGATCGCAGCAAGACGGAAGACGTTCTCGAAGCCGCCGGCCTGGGTCCGACAGAAATCGGGCGGGTTACAGCCCTTCTGGGAATGGAGGCGCCGGCCGCAACGGATGGGGACCTGGGAGAGAGAGTAAGGAAGCGCATCGACCGGAAGCGGGCCAAGCGGACGTGACTGATCCAGAAATCGCAGTGTCCTTGTCCGGCTGAAAACGAGCCTTCTGGTGAGATGAGTGGCAATCATCATGATTGCACCATCTCAGAAGGCAGCAGGCAGTCAGGCCGCCGTCCGTTTGCCGGCCCACATTGTCCGCGCGATAGCGGTCGCATCCCAGACTGACCCGCGAACTGTCTCACGAGTAGTGGCCGGCCGTCCCACGCGCGCATCGACTCGTGAAAGGGTCCTACGCGCTATCAAGGAAAGGCCAGATCCATCCTCCGAAGGTGAGGGTCAACCATGACACCACGGAGTGAATTTGGCTGTTCTGGCCCTGGAGATCTCCAACTCTCACCAGATGCCCTGGTGAACGAATTGGGCCAGGCCATCGCCGGGGCTCGAACCTTTGCGAAACTGGACGCCAAGCCCGCGAACTCTCAAGGGGAAGCGGCCAGGGCTGAGCCCGAGTGTTTTGGGGCATTGGACCACGCCTTACTTGGTTCTTTCCTAGATCTCTCTTCAAGAGACAGGGAACCGCCTTTCCCTTGGGGTAGGTGGTCCAGCGCCTGCCACTGGCGTTGCCGCGTATGCACTGATCGCCTTGGATACCTTCTGACTCTCCAAGTCCTGAAGGCCCTCCCGGCGATCCGTGCGCAGGCCCCCACCCTGGCGCTTGGGACGCTTACCCTGTCGCCGCCCCCTGGACTCAACCTCCCCGAACTTCGCAAGGCCATGGAGCTGTTGTCTCACGACCTCGACTCGCTATGGGCCATGAAAATGGCGATGCCTGGCCACCCGTACGCCTACGCCCTGGTGCTGACCGCCGATGACCGCGAACTGGAGAGGCGCGGCCGAGCTGCGGTGGTGGGGGATTCCCGTTCGGCAAAGTTCAACAGGGTGAGAGGCTCTGACGGGTCCTGGACACCACCCGGCGAAGCCCTGCGCATCCACGTCGGCCGAGTCCTTCGCAACCTTGTCCGGCTTGGTTCGCGGCCATCTTCCCTCAAACCGGGATACCGATTCGGCGCCTCTGGGTTCCTCGCGCCCATCCTCTCGAACGCGCTCGCAATCGTCAGGCACGAACATCCTTGCAGGCCACCGGGACATTGCCGCACCACCAAACGCCCGGGAGAAATCTCACCAGACCGGCTGGACGATGCATTTCGGGCCTGCCGGTGGTGTGGACTCGCGGTCCCTGGCCGTGCTTGGCGCCATCCCCACTGCGCGACCCGACGTTGGCGAGCCAAGAACGCCCTTGGCTCCGTCCTTGGCCCAATCGATCTCGACGGTCTGCTGTTTCGCACTGACAGCATGATCGGCGAGGGGGTCCTAGAACCGGACGCCATGGAGAAGGCCTTCCGCGAGTTCGCGGGCAGGAATTGTCGCCAGCGGGGTCTCGGGGTACCACTTCCACCGGAATCACCGGGTACC
>CAZHUY010000398.1:0-4105 GCA_964535465.1 uncultured Myxococcales bacterium | reverse complement strand
CAGGTCCATGTAGCGTGTCAGGAAGGGAGGGGTCCGAACGAATCGCCTGACCACGTCCTGGATGCGTTCACTTGTTTTCTCATCGAGGGCCTTGTGACGCTGGACGATGGTCGACAAGACCTCCTTGAGCGCGCGGCCTGCGGGTCTGGTCACCTCAAACGCATTGCCGGCAAGACGCACCCGCTCCCGAATCGTCTCGTCCGAATCACCTGATCGGCCTTGAACTTGTTCGTACATGCGGTGGTCGATTGCAGCCGAGATATGGCGGGCCAGGGCACGGCCGGTGGCCTGGTAGTGGCAAAAGACCACGACCTTCTCACCCTCCTTCCACAGACGGGCAACACGCTCGACCAGCGCCGCCATTTTGGGATGCTGTGCCCGTGACTCGGGGGACGGCAAAACCTCGCTGAGGTGTTCCAGGTAGTGTTCCAGCCTCGCGTCATCTTCATCGGCCGGCACGATTTCGTCCTCGTCGACAAGGGGTGCCCCCTCGCCTTCACTATTCCCTCGCGTCTCAAGAAACGCCTCGTAGCTCGACGCAAGACCCTCAGCGAAGGTTGCTCGACATCTGCGATTACCAGTCCGCTGGCTATGGGCCACCAGGGCCTGGCTTCGAGCCGCCAGGAGGAACGGCAACACAGCTTCGTCCGATATCGCGATTCCGTCATGCTCCTCCGCCACCCCGGTACTCAGTGCGCGACCGTCAAGTCGCACCCGTCTGGGTATTTCCCGATCGAGTTGTCGGGATCGGAGGTGTCGGATCACCCATGGCTGTAGCAGCTCCTCGGCCTTTCGCATGGTCGCGAACGCTCGCTGATACGAACGCTGGACGGTTGCAACGCGTTCCGGCAGCTCCGTCTCGGCTTTCAATCCCGTCCACCATTCGTTCACGTTCTCCGGAATGCCCCCCGGAACATCGGCCCAACGAACACGCTGCCATGCTCGATCCAAGTCGGTCGTATCGACCTGCGCCAGATCGAGTGCTTTGCTCAGTGCCTCAAGCTGACCCTCAAACGATTCCCGGGTCACCAGAGGCAAGCTGTTCCACGCGATACCCTTGAAACGCCCGAGGATGTTGAGAAGCTCCTGGTGGCCCAATTGAAAGGGAGTCGCAGTCAGGAACAACATCCGCTCGAACCCGTCGCTGAGTGCACCGGCCAGCATCTCCGCGTCGGCCTGGTTCTCAGGCTCAACAAACAACGATGCCAGCCGCGTGGCAGGGTTCTTGAGGTGATGTGCTTCATCCAGGATCAGCAATGGCGATCGAAAACGCGCTCTAGCGAGCGCCTCGGGCCAGATGGAGCGCATGGCCACGTTCAGCTGAAGCCGCACCTGGCCCAGTCGATCCGACAGGTAGGCGGAAGATCGAAGCGGAAGCTCACGAAGGCTAGCCGTCAGGTCCTGGAGATTCAGTTCGCCGCGTTCCAGAACACGCTCGACAGCCTCTGGGACCGGATCATCAGTCAGGCGCGCGTCGTCTCGGGTGACCTCGTTGATGACATCCTTCCAGCGCGAGCACTCGAGGCCCAACAACCGAGCATAGAGTTCAGGCGTGTAGGCCATGCTCTTGTTGCGAAGAAGCTCCGCGACGAACCGTGGGAACACCTGTCGGCGTTCACCAAGGTGCACGCCGTGCATCGCTGCCCGGACAATGGCCAGCTTCACCCACGGATCGCTGAGGCATGTGTGAAAGGCCCCGTGGGTCAGGAAAATGATTCGCGCGCGACGCCGTTTCGGATCGTCGAGCAGTTTGAAGAAGTCGAGCCCGGACAGCGCCCTCTCCGCCCTCAACTCCTTGTGCGCATCCTGGTGAAGGCAGAGATCTCGAAACACATCCCAGTCTTGAGGCCATTTATCGCGCAGCGTGGGCGGCACCATGATCACGACGGGCCGCCCACCCTTATCCCCCATTGCTGCAGCAACAGCCACAGACAGGGCTACGAAGGTCTTGCCCATCCCAACCTCGTCGGCCAACACCAGCCCAGGTTGTCGTTCAAGCCGAGAAACGATTTCCCGCACCGTAGCCAACTGGCGCAGGCCGTCGTTCTTCTCGACGCGTTCGGTGGCCAAGTTGAAGTCGTTGGGATTGAAGGAAACCGGCCAAGTCATCCCAGCACCTCCTGGCAGGCGTGCTGGACATATTTGGCTAGATTGGGCGGGCCGGGCACAGCGCTCGCCATCTCCACCAGCTCGCACAGCACCGTCTTCATCTCTCGTTCGGCGGCTTCGCCGTCGACCCCTTCGCCAAACGTCGGTCGCGCCACCGCAAGCGTCGCTGCCAGTTCGGCAATCATGAATCCCGCCGCGTCCCCCTCCTCGGTCTGCAGGCGCTTGGCCAGCGCAAGTGGCCCAAGGGGGCCCCGCAATCTCCATGTAAGCGCATCCAGAGAGAACACCGCACGCAGCATCCGTTCCCGCAATCCCTCGAGTGCCAGCGAAAACCGTTTCATTCGCTTCAAGAGATAGCTGCTGGTGTCCACCTTCTTGTGAGGATCCACAACCACCGACTCGTTCGCCTTTCCCTTCGCCTCACGTGCTTTGATCAGATGTGCGATGATCACATGATAGGGACGAGCGGAGCTCAGCACCTGCAACAACTCTTCGAGGCTAAGCTGGCCGAGTTCTTCAGGCGGTGGCAACACGCTTGCATCCGTGGCGTTCACGACCCAAACCGCCTTCATGACGGTGCCATTCTCTAGCCAGGTAACGTCCAGGGAGGCTGGCGGCCTGGGCCCGGTCAATGTCAGAGAGAAGATCGCCGGAAAGGAGATTGCCGCCAACGTACTGGAGTCGAGCAACACCACACCAAGGTGGGACACGGCGAATCCCGGGGGCGGCGCTGAGGTGAGCTCCAGCTTGACCACGCTGCAGCCGTTTTCGAGAGTGAGCAATGCCGAACCGAATGCCGGCGGCAACGCCTCGCAGTCTCCACCGTCGTCTGTCTCTTCCGTGTCCTCCGGATCGTAAAGGAACTCCACCCTGTCTGCGTCGAAATCCACGTCCTGCATGGGGGGACTTGCTGCCCAGCAGAGCCGACGAAATTCGCTCGCGACCGCCGGGATGTCGTAGACGAGGTTGGCCTCAAGGTTTGCCCGAGTAGCCAGGCCGGTTCCATTCACGGTGAAATTGCTCGACCCGACCGCATAGAGCACATGGCCATCCCGCTCGACCCAGATGCTCTTGGAATGGAGCGCCCGCCGTTCCTTCTCGTCCTCCGTGGGGCCGTCATTCACGAATGCAAAGGAATGTCTCACCGATTTCCTGGACGATTGCTGGAGTGCGGCTGGCGCCTGCAACTCGATGGCGCCGTTGGCTGCGCGATGGCCAGGCGCGACGAATTGGATGTCGCATTGGCCTCGCTGGATCAACAGATGGTGCGACAACGCTTCGATTGTCTTGCATGCGTCCGCGCCACCATTGAAAAAGGGGCTCACGACGCGGACGTAATTCGCCGGGGCCCCGGACCATTGCGCGGACATAGCCGCGAACAAGCTCGGCCTTTCCTGACCGAGCCAGACGAAAGAACAATCGGGCTCGTCTCGCCGCTGCCCATCACCTGTCCAGTTGCGGACTTGCGCCTCCACACCTCGAAGAAACTCGGTGAGCGGTCGATGCGGCCCTTCGTTCCGATCCGCCCCGGGAGACAGGTGCTGGATGGCCCTCAGGCATTCAAGCGCATCATCGAGAATTGACCGCGGCGGACCTGCTGACGGCCGAAAATCCAGCACGGCCATGTTCTCGAAGTTGCTGCGGTACCCGGGCACCGTCAGGTTCGCCGAACTGACCAGCAGGCGCACGCAATCTTGCCACTGCAGAATTGCGACCTTTGCATGAAGGATGGCCCCTGGAACACGAACCGGCAGCAGATGCCACCGTAGACTCCGGCTCCCTTTGGCATGGCTTTGGTCCACCAACACGCAGGCGAACGTTTCCGAAAGCCGGGTTTCGTGCTCGATCAGGTATTGCCTGCCGTGTTCCGCGGCGTCCGTGTCCATACGCAGGAACCTTCCCAGGCACTGCTCTTCGAAGAAGTCCGCCTCGAAGGTGAATGTGGTCGCGACGCAGCCTATGGGATCGCCGAACTCGTCCTCGCCGCGCCACAGGT
>CAZHUY010000397.1:0-4120 GCA_964535465.1 uncultured Myxococcales bacterium | reverse complement strand
GGTGCTGGTCGTACATTGAACGGGGCGAGTGTCCGGCGTGGCAGTGTCCGGAGTAACGGCGTCTGGGGCAGTAGCGGCGTCGACTTGCTTCCCGTCGGCATCGTTTTCAGTACCTAGGTCGGCCGGCAGGCCATCGTTCGCCTGGACCGTATCGCCTGGAGTCATGACCTCGGGGCCGGTGGGGCGCGCGTCCATGGTGCTGGCGCAACCGGGAGCGGTGGTCGTGCCGTCGCAGACGCAGCGATTCGTGTTCAGATCGCACACAAAGCCCTTGCCGCAATCAGGGGAGGTCTTGCTGCACTTCGCGGGCTCCCATTTCGTTGGAAAGCACCCAGCGAGGAGGAGGCAACCGAACAAGCCGGCGACGATTGAAGAACGCATGGTTAGAACCTCACATGAAGAGCGACGTGGTTGGGTGAGGCAGCGATACCAGTCTGCGAGCTGGGCGTCGCCAGCAGCCAGATGGTTCCGGAGATGACTGCGGCACCGCCGGCAATGAGGCATGCCGTGCCGATGGTGGCGGAGGAGTAGTTGGGCCTGCCTTTTTGGCCGTCACGGACTGAGACGTCGCCGGCAGCCTTGTTGTTTTCGTAGAGGGCCCACCCGCCAACGGCCATGGCAGCAGCTCCGGCTCCTATCAAGGTCCACGGAATCCAGCGGGAGGATGCGTGCTGCTCGGTTGCCGGTGGGGTGATGATGCTGCGGTCTGGTTCCGGGAGCGGTTCAGGGGCGGCCAGAACAGGGGGAGCAGGAGTGTCTTCGGCGCCTCCAGCCGCCCTCGCGACCGCGGCTAGTTGTTTCTGGGCGTCGTCCGCGGCCAGCTCAGCCGCTCGGGTCTGGTTGCAAGTGTCGCAGTAGAGGGTCCCCTTCTCGGTTCGGGCGAGCTTGGGCCGGAACGCCTCAACGTTCAGCTGGTACCCGAGCTGGGCGTTACCTTGGCCGGTAATGCGGATCACGCGGGCGACTCCCAGGCGTTTGGCGATGGCTGCCAGGCAGTCAACGCCTTCGCCGCAGCTCTCGTCCGTTGCTTGCACGACCAACCAGCCGGCGCTTTCCAGGCTTCTTGCAAAGGCCGACTCAAAGCGCTCCTTTTCAAGCAGGTTCCTGGCTGCCCGAGTTCCGTTGAAGTGCACCAAATCGAGGACCGCAACTTGCCGTTGCTCCTCGGCGGACACCGAGGAAGTTGTCGTGAAGATAAGAAGCGCAAGTGCAAGTCTGAACATGATCATCTTTCCGACGGTTATCGCCCTTCCGGCTGGGGAGTTGCTTGCAGGACCCTGTTTTTGGCGAATGCGATCGTGGGACTGCCCCCGGCACCAAGGGTCCGACACGTAAGCCTGGCAACAACACTGGTTCGCTTGGGCATTGCTATTCACCACCCTGGGGTGCGACTTTGCCCGCTTGATGAAGTCCGGGTCAAGGGCGTATGTTTGGCCCTCGAATTGATGGTTTTCGTGAATTTTCAGATGCTTCCTCCGGGTCTAGAACATGCGAGCGAACCTGGAACGGTGAGCCCCGCGTAGTCGATGGGAGGAGACGTTCACGGTGAGCGATGATCTTCTGAAGCGCGGCCACAAGCTGGGACGGTACGAGGTACGCGAGATGATCGGGCAAGGCGGGATGGGCCAGGTGTATCGCGCCTGGGACGAAATCCTGGGCCGTGACGTGGCAGTGAAGGTGTTGACGGTGCCTGACGAGGACATGCTCAAGCGCTTTGCCCGCGAGGCGGCGGCGATCGGTCGTCTGGAAAATCCTCACGTGATTGAAATCCACGACCTGAGCACCGCGGGTCCCCATCCCCACATCGTCATGGAGTATCTGCGAGGCGAGAGCCTGCACGCGCGCCTGCAGCGCGGTCCAATGGAGATCGAGGACGCGGTGGAGGTGATCCTGGGCGTGTGTTGCGGCGTCAACGCTTGCCATCGGGTCGGCATCGTCCATCGCGACATCAAGCCGGCCAATGTCTACCTGAGTCAGACGATCGAATACGGGGTGGTGGTCAAGGTCTTGGATTTCGGCGTGGCCAAGCCCGTGCAGATCGCCCGGCGCGACGAAGTCACCGGGCCGGGAATCGTCGTGGGGACACCAAGGTATCTAGCGCCCGAGAACCTTCGCGGCGAAGACGCCGACCAGCTTTCTGACCAGTACCAGATTGGCCTGCTGCTGTATGTGTGCCTGACGGGGAGACCGCCCTTCGCCGAAGAAAAGGAGGAGAAAGCGCTGATTCAGGCCATTCTGAAGGCCGAGTATCCGACCTTGCGCGAACAGCGGGTGGACGTGCCGGCTGAGCTGGAACAGGTGGTGTTTCGGGCCATGAGTGCAGATCGGACCATGCGCTTTTCTTCGGTGCTGGAGCTGGCGCGTGCCTTGGTTTCGCATGCGGGCGCGCAGAACCGAACCCTCTGGCGACAGGTCTTCGATGGCGGCGACCATGCCCCAACAGCCGGCAAGATGGCTGATGTTACGGGTACGGTGACCAAAGTGAAAAGCCCGGTGATTGGTCTGGACACAACCCGCGTGCTCCGGGGCGATCAGGTGGTAATGCTGGCCAAGAAGTCCGCCATGACGGAGCCGACCGTGGCGCTCGCGAAGAACTTGGAAGAACAGCCGGCTCCACAAGGCCCAACCCTCCGTTTTGCACCAGCCCCTACGGCAAAGCTCGATCCGTCGCAAGTGCCGCCACAGACATCAACCCGCGTTCTGCCCACGCACGGTGAACCGGTCTTCGCGCCCCCAAGGGTTAGGATGGCCGTTGAAGTTCCCCGGACGACGAAGAAACTTCCCCATGGGATCCTGGCGAGCTTGCTCGTCGTCGCCGGGATGGGGGTGCTGGGTACCTTGTTGCTGACGCGGGATCGCCGTGAGGCGCCCGCACCAAAGGTCTCCAAGGTTTATCTGCCCATACCGGCTGCCGATGCTGGCACGCGCGTTCCCGACGTGACCGACAGAGATGAGGGCGACCTCGGTACGAAAGCGCAACCGCCAGTTGAGGCGATCCCGCCAAGCCACGATGGGATCGAGGACCGGAGCAAGCGAGCACGCGCGCAGGATTTTGATAGGAAGCGACGGCCCAGGAAGAGCCGTGGTGTTGATTACACACGCGAAGGCTCGCCGATTTTGGACTAGGGAAGATTGATGCGAACCTTCTGTTTGACGGTGTTGATGGTCTTGCTTGCGAGCAGCCATGCCATGGCTGGAGAGTTGGAAGACAGCGAGGAGTGGCTGAAGAAGGGCGTGAAGCTGCGGCGGGAGGGCGATCATGTGGGCGCGCTCAAGGCGTTTGCACAGGCTCATTATCTCCATCCAAGCGGTCGCACCATCGGCCAAATCGGACTCGCGCGCCAGTCTCTGCACGAATGGAAGATGTCAGCCAATGCCCTGACCGTTGCGCTCGGAACCTCGCACGAGTGGGTTGTGAAGAATCGCAAGTACCTGGAGGAAGCATTGGCGATGGTGAAAAGCCACATCGGCCGGCTGCTGGTCACCGGGCCGGCGGGGAGCGATCTGTACCTGGACGAGTTCGGGTCAGGGAGATTACCCGTTGAGGAGATCCCAATGGATGAGGGGGAACACGTGGTGCGAGTGGAGAAGGCCGGTATGAGACCCTGGTCGATGACCGTGAAGATCACGGGCGGCAAGACCACGGAAATCAAGGCACTGCTGGAACCCGACGATCCCGTGAGCGGTGGCCGAGGCAACCGTACCGGCGGGGGCCGTGATTGATCCGCTGCCACGGTTGCCGAACTCCCGGGTCTTGGCGTTGGCGGCCCATTCCAAGAAGGTCCCAGGCAGCAGGTGCCCGCCGCGCCAAGTCAGACGTTCTAGGTTGGCAACTCCAGTCATCACTTCCCGTGTCGCTTCTTCGTGCGTGTCGGGGCAGGCTTCTTGAGCTGTTTCGCCGTTGCCTCGAACGCGGTGTCGATCATGCGCGGTTTTGCGTCTTGCAGGGCCTGGTAGCGTTCGTACTCATGCTCGGCCTTCGCTTTCGCGACCTCCGCTGAGATCGTCCCGGCGTGATCGAGCAGCTTGCGTCCCGAAGCCTTGAGGAACTCGTCGAGCTTGCGAACCCAGTCGTGCATCGTCATCGGGTTCCGCTCAAGAGCCTGGAGCTCGGCGAATT
>CAZHUY010000396.1:0-4162 GCA_964535465.1 uncultured Myxococcales bacterium | reverse complement strand
CGCCGAGGACCGCCGTGGAGGCCGTCATTCGCCTATGCGCAACGCGCTCCTAGTTGGGGGGCTGCCAGCACGGACATCGAACCTCATCTTCTCGTCGGGCGCGACGTCCTTTCCGTGCCTCGAAGACGCCAGGAGGGTGAGAATGCCAGCTCGGAGCGACGTTCTTTAAAGACGGCCAATGTAATGCTCACTACATTTGCGACATGCCCTTCCGGCTTTGTCTCGCGTGGCCACTTTTCGTCCTGCGGGTCTGTGCTGCCCGCACCTACACTTCCGCCCAAAACCAGGCCGCCAAAGGTAAGAAACCGCCACAGCAGCGTTTTTTTTCTTGCGTCCAAGGCGTAGTGACCCAAAACTGTTCGCGCTGCTGCAATGCGCACGCTTTGCGAAACAACTCTTGGGTTATTGACGGAGGCTACTACATGACGAGTTCTAGAAGATTTGAACGGCTGCTCCAGGCGGGATGCCTGGGGCTCATAGGCATGCTGACGGCTGCCGGCTGCGGAGGAAGCAGTTCACCCCCCAAGGACGGCGCTGCCCCCGATGGCTCCGCTGACGGCGTGGTCCAACCCATTCCGGGTGCTCAGCTCACCGTGAATCCGCCCTCGGTCAACTTCGAGTCGATCGACGTGGGCGTGAAGTCGGCTCCTCTGGCGGTGACCGTCACCAATGCCGGCGCCACTGCCTCCGGCCCCCTCACTGTCACTGTGTCGGGTGCGGGCATTTCGGCCACCGGCTGCTCGGGCGTTTCGCTGCCCAAGGGCGGCACCTGCCAGATCTCCGTCACCGTCCAGGCGGCGGTGGCTGGCCAGATCAGCGGCATGATCGAGGTCGGTGACGCTCCCGCGGCCATGAAGAAGATCGCGGTCTCGGGCGTTGCCATCACCCCGGGCCAGTTCACCCTCGCCCCGGCTCCCCTGGACCTCGGCCCCGTGCTCGCGGGCAAGACGGCCAGCGGAATCGTCGTCATGACGAACACGGCGCCGACGGGCATCGCCGACATCGTCATGAACGTCAGCGGCGCTGGCTTCGTGGCCGGCACCGGCACCTGCACCGCCACGCTCGCCGTCGGTCAGACGTGCAACATCGTGGTCAACTTCACCGCCGGCACCGCCTCTGGCGTGGCCAGGGGTGCCTTGAATGTCAGCCAGGGCGGCGTGACCAAGACCGTGGCCCTGAGCGCGACGGTTCAGACTCCTGCCAAGCTGGTCATGACCCCGACTGCTGCCACTCTGCAGACGGTTGTGGGAACTCCCAGCTCGCCGGTCACTTTCTACGTCACCAACGCGGGTGACGTGACCAGCGCCATCCCGACGGTGGCCATCACCGGGACCAACAAGGACGACTTCACCTTCGTCAGCACCTGCGCGACCGCCCTGGTTGGCGGCGCCACGGCTCGCTGCGACGTGACCGTCACCTACAATCCCAAGGCCGCTCCGGCTGTCAGCTCCACCGCGACCCTGACGGTCGCCGAGCCTGGCACGGGTGGTTCGTCGGTCGCCGCGACCCTCACCGGAACCGCGAATCTCCCCAGCGACCTGGTCATCACCGGCACCGCCACCGATTTCGGTACGGTTGTCGTCGGTGGAGCCAGCCCCGCGCTCACCTTCACCCTCACCAACAAGGGCGGGGTTGATTCGGGTCTGGTCAAGGTCTCCGGCGCTGGCCAGTTCTCCGTCGTGACGGACAACTGCTCTGACAAGAGCCTCGCCGCTGCCGGCGCCTGCTCTTTCACCGCCACGTTCAAGCCGGCCGTCGGCGACGCGGGCGTGGTCCAGGGCCAGCTCAAGGCCGTGGCCGCCAACGTGGCCAATCCGGCCTTCCTCGGCGTGACCGGGAGTGCCGTGCCTGCCGCCAAGCTCGCCATCGACCAGGACTCGCTCGAGTTCGGTTCGCTGCCGACCCACCAGGAGTCGGCTCCCAAGACGCTCGTGATCTCCAACGTCGGCGGCGCCCCCACCGGCGCGCTCAAGGTTGAGAACACTGGCGCTCAGTTCCAGATCAAGGGCGACACCTGCTCGGGCGCCGTCCTGACGGCTGCCGGCGCCGGCGCGACCTGCAGCATCATCGTCACCTTCACGTCGACCGGAACCGATGTCGAGGCCACTGGCAGCATCATCGTGAGCGACACCACCGGCGCGGGCGGCTCGGTCAAGGCGACCCTGCACGGCACCGGAATCGCCCATGCGGGCCTTTCGATGGATCCGTCGGTCATCTGCCCGCAGTTCACCGCCGATGATCCGCTGTGCCGCCAGAGCGCGACCGTCACCTCTATCGGGACCTTCAAGAACAAGGTCCTGGGTCAGAAGACGGAAGAGTTGGCCATCCGGATCACCAACACCACGCCGCCCACCATGGCTCCTGACAGCGGCGCGATCTCCTTCCAGATCACCGGTGATGCCAAGGGCGACTTCGCCATCGTTCAGAACAACTGCACCTCGTTGCTGTCCACCTTCAATGGCTCGACGGACAATGGCACGAGCTGCTTGGTGACCCTGACCTTCACGCCCAGCGCGGTTGGTCTGCGCAAGGCCACCCTGGTTCTCTCCACCACCCGCGGTGGCGCCAGCCAGACCACCCTCGAGGGCAAGGGCCTCCCGGCTTTCGAGATCCAGCCGCTGCAGGTTATGACGGGCAAGGACGGCTTGACCTTCAAGCAGACCTCCCTGGGTCATAACGACGGCACCAACGTGCTGGGCTACCGAGCCTGGCTGCGTTCCACCACCGCGGCCGATCTGACCTCGACGGTCACTCTGACCCTGCCCGCCGCCACTCCGGCCGACTTCGTTTGGAGCCAGGGTACGACGTACCTGACCATTGGCGGTCCCGGCAACCTCCTGACCCCGCCTGTCCCCTACGGTTACGACGAGTGGGACGCTGCGGAGTACTTCTCCTACCCGATCCAGGTCGCCGGCGGCGAAACCCGCGTGAACCCGTGCCACAGCAAGACGGTGTCCATGGCCATCCCCGCGGGCGGCACCAAGCCTGTGACCAACGCCGGTTACACCTATGACGAGAGCTCGGGCTACTTCTACTGCGACTTCGCGGTGCAGTTCTACCCGAACAGCGACAGGGGCACCCTGACCGCCGAGCTGAACGGCAATGCCACCAACTCGGGCACCGGCAAGCTGACCCTGACCGGCCAGGCCGTCGGTCCTCTCACCATCAATCCGTCGCCCTTGATCGTCCAGGAGACGGTGGCCGTTGGTGAGACCCTGACCACTGGCTTGACCCTGACCGTGACCAACAACGGTGCGGCGACCCAGACTGGCCTGGCCTTCGAGCTGGGCGGCACCGGCGCTGGCGACTTCCAGATCGAGGGAACCACCTGCTGGACGCTGGACACGTTGACGAAGAAGCACGTCCTCTCGGACCTCTTCCTCGATTCCGACCTCTACCCGCAGACCAAGATCGATCAGTTGGCCCAGGGCGAGAGCTGCCTGGTGTGGCTCGGCTTCAGGCCGCAGAGCGAGCTTGAGTACGCGGTGAACGTGATCGTGAAGTCAGCCAGTGGCGAGAGCGCAACGGCCGTCGTTCGCACGACGGGTCTGAAGAGCTTCGGCGCGCTCAGCATCACGCCGTCCCCCGTGCAGCTCGCTGACACGCCCTTCAACAAGGAGGATGCGGAGCCCGTGGTTCTGACCATCAAGAACAACGGCTCGCTCGACTCCGGCCTGGTCACGCTGACGATCACCAACACGTTCGAGATCGTCAAGGAAACCCCGCTCCCGGCGGGCGCCTGCAACGTCACCGGACAATGGCGTGTTCCTGGCAGCGGCCAGTGCACCATCAAGGTCCGCGCAAAGCCGACCACGGAGAGCCTTGGTACCACCCCGCTGAACGGTATCGGCAAGCTGCAGGTCATCGGTACCCTTACCGTCGACGCTGCCAAGCCGAACACCGCTGGTGAGGCGACGAGCGTAGAGGTCCCCCTGACCTACTTCGTGACCAGCAACCTGGTGGTCGGCGAGGTTGGCGGGGCTTTGTCCTCAAGCGTTACCTATGCCTTCCCGTCCAAGGGAATGACGACTCCGGACTCGAAGCACTTCACCGTGCGCAACGTGAGTTCCAAGGACGTCACCTTGACCATTGCCAACGTGCCTCCGTTCTCCGTGCACATCGGCGACGACATCCCTGGCGTGACCCTCTGCAAGACCGGTGT
>CAZHUY010000395.1:1668-4189 GCA_964535465.1 uncultured Myxococcales bacterium | reverse complement strand
CGCCACCATGTTGGAAAAGAGGGCCTTACGGTGGGCCGGGGTCCGGGAAAGGTGCAGTCCTGCTCTCTTGTGTCGCATGTTTGCCTAGAAGCTCTGAGGGTTGGCTGGGCGGGTTCGACCTGTCGGATCAGGCCTTCTTGGGCGGGCCGTCTCCCGGCCAACCTTCGAGTTTCATGCCCAGGGAGAGGCCCATTCCGGCCAAGATCTCCTTGATCTCTTTGAGCGATTTGCGCCCAAAATTCTTCGTCTTGAGCATTTCCGATTCGGTCTTCTGCACCAGCTCACCGATGCAGCGAATGTTCGCGTTCTGCAGGCAGTTCGCCGAACGCACAGACAATTCCAGGTCATCCACCGACTTCCACAGATTCTCGTTGAGCTTCTGTTGCTCTTCGGAAACCGCGGCTTCGGGAGCGGGCTCGGCCCCTTCCTGGAAGTTGATGAAGATGGTCAGCTGATCCTTGAAGATCTTGGCGGCAAAGGCCACCGCATCCTCAGGAGAAACCGTGCCATTGGTCCAGACTTCCAGGGTCAGCCTGTCATAATCCGTCTGCTGACCGACGCGCGCGTTGGTGACCGCGAAGTTCACCTTGCGAATGGGAGAGAACAAGGAATCGATGGGGATGGTCCCCACACCCATCGTCGGGGTCTTATTGCGTTCGGCCGGCACATATCCACGCCCCGTGCTGACCTCCAGCTCCATGCGCACCTTCGCGCCCTTCGAGCAGGTCATGATCAGCTTGTCAGGGTTGAGGATCTCCATACCCTCGGGGCAATGAATGTCACGTGCGGTGACCTTACCCTCGCCGTCCTTCTCGATGCGCAGCGTACGCGGCTTGCCATCCAATGAACGGATGATGACCTCTTTCAGGTTCAGAACGATGTCGGTCACATCCTCGGCCACTTCAGGCAACGAGGTGAACTCGTGAACCGCACCTTCAATCTTCACCGCGGTGATAGCCGTGCCCTGAAGCGAGGAAAGAAGCACGCGCCGAACGCCGTTTCCGATGGTCGTGCCGAAACCGCGCTCCAACGGCTCGCACGTGAATTTACCGTAGGTAGCGGTGAGCGACTCGGTTTCAACTTCCAGCTTCCGGGGACGGATGAGGTCACGCCAGTTCTTCGCGATGAACGCTGGCTGAGACGCCCCCACTGTCTGTGAGCTCGCGGTCGACATTCTGTTCTCCTATCTGAAATCCTGGTGAGCCGGGTCTTCTACTTGGAGTAGAGCTCGACAACGAGCTGCTCGCGAATCGGCATCGTCAGATCCTCGCGCGCAGGCAGCGTGGCGAGCTTGCCCTGGAAATTGTCTTTGTCCAATTGCAGCCATTTCGGCACGCCTCGGCGATCAACGGCACCCAGGTTTTCCAGGATCCTCGTCACCTTGCGCGAAGTCTCCCTCACGGCCACGCTGTCATTGGCCGCACAAAGGAATGAAGGCACGTTCACCTTCTTGCCGTTCACCACGAAGTGACCATGGCGAACCATCTGACGGGCTTCTGCATGGTCAGAGGCAAAACCAAGGCGGTACACCACGTTATCGAGGCGACGCTCCAGGAGTTGCAGGAGGTTCTCGCCCGCCACGCCCTTCATGCGGATGGCCTTCTGGTAGTACACACGGAACTGACGCTCGGCGAGCCCGTACAAGCGCTTCAGCTTCTGCTTCTCGCGCAGCTGCGAACCGTAGTTGGAGAGCTTCCTGCGGCGGGCTTGGCCGTGCTGACCAGGAGCATAGGCGCGCCGCTCGTAGCCACACTTGTCGGTGTAGCAGCGATCGCCCTTGAGGAAGAGCTTCATGTCTTCCCGACGACAGAGGCGGCAGACCGGACCTGAATACTTCGCCATCGATGAGTTACCTTCCTAGTGCTTTGGCTAGAACCGAAAATTCCCAGTGAGGATCAGACCCGACGCCGCTTGGGCGGCCGACAACCGTTGTGCGGAATCGGTGTTACGTCCCGGATCGACGTGACCGGTGTCAGGTCACGGATGAGATTGATCTTGAACCCGGTGGCCGCCAAGGCGCGCAGCGCGGACTCACGTCCCGAACCAGGCCCTTTGATGAACACGTTGATCGACTTCATGCCGTGTTCCATGGCCTTGTGGGCGGCATCTTCGGCGGCTAGCTGGGCAGCGAAGGGCGTCGACTTTCGCGACCCCTTGAAGCCCTTGACGCCCGCCGAGGACCACGACACCACGTTCCCCGACACGTCGGTGATGGTGACGATGGTGTTATTGAACGAAGCGGTGATGTGCGCAATCCCGCTCTGGATGCTCTTCTTTGCCTTCTTGGCCTTTGTCTTTGGCTTCGCTGCTGCTTGATCAGTCGACATGTTTCGTCCGTTCTCTTCTCAGTTCTTGGCTATGCGCCCGTGCCCTCAGACTTACGCTTGATCATCTGACCCTTGCGCGGTCCCTTGCGGGTGCGCGCATTCGTCTTGGTGCGCTGGCCGTGCACCGGCAAGCTGCGGCGGTGACGAAGGCCTCGGTAGCACCCCAAATCCATCAGCCGCTTGATGTTCATGGT
>CAZHUY010000395.1:0-1658 GCA_964535465.1 uncultured Myxococcales bacterium | reverse complement strand
CGCTGCAGATCACCTTCGATCTTCAAGCCCATCTGCTCGATGATCTCGCGAATGCGCCTGCTCTCGTTGTCGTCGAGAGTGTCGCTTCGTTTGTCCAGCGAGATACCTGCGGCCTTCAGGATTTCGCGAGACTTTGTCCTTCCGATCCCATTGATATAGGTCAGCGCATACTCCATGCGCTTGTTACGTGGAAGATCGACGCCTGCTACACGTGCCATGGGCTTCCTTTCCTGGTCCTATCCGGGCTAGCCTTGCCGTTGCTTGTGGCGGGAGTTTTCACAAATCACGCGCACCACGCCACGGCGACGCACGATCTTGCACTTGTCGCAGATCTTCTTCACTGATGCTCTAACCTTCATGGCAACTGTCCCGTTCTACGCCCGAGATAAAACCATCGGGCCGTTCTCGGTGATAGCCACCGAGTGCTCAAAATGGGCCGAGAGGCTACCATCTTTGGTAACCGCCGTCCACCCATCGTCCTCGATTACCGCGTCTGGGCTTCCCTGGTTCACCATGGGCTCGATGGCAAGAACCATCCCGGCTGCCAGGCGGGGACCTCTCCCTGCCTCGCCATAGTTGGGGATCTGCGGTGACTCATGCATGTGCCGCCCTATACCATGCCCCGCGAACTGACGTACCACCGAGTAACCGCGCGACTCAACATAACTCTGAACGGCCCACCCCAGGTCGCCCAACCTGTGGCCGGGCACGCACTGCGCTATAGCTTGATCAAGTGACTCACGGGTGGCCTGCACCAGAGCGTGTGCTTCCGGCGATACGGTTCCGATCTCAAGGGTGCGGGCTGAATCACCGCACCATCCATCCTTGAAGGCACCGAAGTCCAGGGACACCACATCCCCCGCCTTAAGCACCGCGTCTTTTCGAGGGATTCCGTGCACAATCACGTTGTTCAACGACGCGCACAATACGGCCGGATAGCCACGGTAGCCAAGAAAAGCAGGCTCTGCCTTCAGGTGCTTGAGTCGCTTGGCCGCAAGCTGATCCAGCTCCCAGGTGCTAACGCCGGGCTTCGAGGCCTCGCTCAGCACATCCAACACCTCC
Organism: uncultured Myxococcales bacterium; assembly: GCA_964535465.1. GTDB lineage: Bacteria > Myxococcota_A > Polyangia > Fen-1088 > Fen-1088 > Fen-1137. Next base: position 596 of record CAZHUY010000395.1, on the reverse strand, counting down.
GCCACCACGAGGTTCACCTCGCGTAGCTTGGCGATCTGCGCTGCGGTCTTGATCTGGATGCCCTTCACGTTGGCCCCATCGCATTCCCGAACCGTTCGGCCCGATAGGTGCGGCGTACTCGACGCATGGTCATGAGAATGGTTCGTGACAAATCGCAAGCTCAGCCGCCTACCGGAGCAGAGACGCGTCCGCCCCTTCCTCGAATTCGCGGCCCCTTGGGTCCAGTGAAGCCTTCGTAGTTGCGCGTGATCAAGTGGGACTCGATCTGCTGAACGGTGTCCAAGGCGACACCCACGACGATCATGAGGCCCGTACCACCGAAGTAGAACGGCACGCCGATCTGGGTCGTCAGCAAGGTGGGCAGGATGCAGATGGCCGACACGTAGACAGCCCCACCAGCGGTGATTCGGGTCAGGACGCGATCGATGTAGGCGGCCGTGGTCTTCCCGGGTCGGATGCCGGGGACGAATCCACCGTACTTCCGCATATTGTCCGCCACATCCACCGGGTTGAAGGTAACCGCCGTGTAGAAGTAGCAGAAGAAGACGATGAGCCCGACGTAGAGGACGCCATAGCGCCAGTCATCCGGGTGCAAA
>CAZHUY010000394.1:0-4211 GCA_964535465.1 uncultured Myxococcales bacterium | reverse complement strand
CACCGATATCAGGTGCGTTTTATGGTCGGTGCCGGCCATGGCGTGGATCTCGTCGATGATGACCATACGAAGATCACCAAATAGCCGCGCTGCCGGACAGCGAGGCGAGACCAGCATGACCTCCAGCGACTCGGGGGTGGTCATCAGGATCTCGCAGGGCTCGTCCTTGAACCGCTTCTTCGCGGAATCACCCACGTCACCGTGCCAGACGAATCGGCGCAGCCCGACCATTTCGGCGTAGGTGCCCAGGCGTTCTTCCTGATTGTTCAGCAGGGCCTTGATGGGCGCGATGTAGATGACGCCGGTTCCCTGGGGCGGGCTCTCGATGAGCGTCGCCAAGGCTGGAAACACCGAGGCCTCGGTCTTTCCGCCCGCGGTCGGCGCCAGCACCACGGCGTTCTTGCCGTCCAAGATCGCGGCGCCCGCTAGCTCTTGCACCGGACGCAGACTGGTCCACCCCAGGCGCGACACGATGGCGTCCTGCAGACGGGGCGGGAAGCGGGCGAAGGTGGTCATCCTAGAAACTCATGGTGGGGTAACCCTTGTCGTCGTCGGGCTCGGCGTCGTAGGGCGGCTGTCCGCGCATCTTTCGCCGCTCGTCCTCGTTCAGTTCCTTCACCTTGAACCCCAGCTCGTGCGCGGGGTCGAAGTCAGGGTTGTCGTCGGCGGGCATGGAATCGGTGGCTTCTTGATCGGAAAGGGCGCTTGAAGTACTTACGGACAGGCATGGAGCCCGCGGCGCCCTCAGTCCCCATTGTTCCGACCGACGAAGAGATCGCGGCTTTTGTGGGCCGTGGGCATCGACTCTACCGCGAGTTTTGGCGGCCGGCGCTCAACGGTGGCCGAATCTGGTGCGGGTTCAATTTCAGCGCGGCGTTGTTCACGGTGACATGGTTTGTGTATCGCCGCATGTACCGCGAGGCACTCACGGCCTTTGTGCCTCTCTTCTTCGTGGCAATCCTTCTCGATCCGAGGGTGATGGGATCTCATCGGATGCCGTCCCCCACTTTTCTCGCGACGGTGTGGTGCTTCGGCATTGGCCTTGCGGCCAACGGACTCTACCTGCAGCGTCTGCGCGAAATCCTGGAAAAGGCTCCGCCTTCCGATGACCCGTCGACTAGGCTCGGCTGGCTGGCGCGCAAGGGTGGCACGCAGCCCGTGCTGGCCATCGTGCTTTGGCTTGCGCAAGTCATAGGGAAACTGCTTGAATCTTCCTAATCTCACCCCCCGACGCGTATACAGCCAAACCTTGTTGCGCAGGCTGATCCTGCTGGGGGCAGGGACGTTTCTCGTCTACGCTGCCGGCCACTTCCTCTACAACTACTTCGTCCTGTCTGACCGCCTGGTGCGGGTCATCCACTACCTCTAGGTCCGCGATGCTGGCCCAGGCGCTGAAGGAGTTTTTCCAGTTCGTTCCCTTCCCACACTGGGTGATGGCGGGTACGACCCTGGCGCTTCTTGCTCAGACGTTTCTTGCAGTCCTCCTCTGGAAACGCCGTGTGCGCTGGCTTCTGTTGGAAGAGCAGGCTCGGCAAGTACACCCTCTGGACGCGCCGAAACCACGACTTGTCTGGCTCTGGCTGGTCTTTGGCGCCTCGCTGATCCTGTTCCTGGAGCCCTGTCGCATGGCCGCCACGACGGCCATCAACCGGGTTGTCACTGCGCCAGCCCTGCCATCGATGCAGGAGAGGAGCGCCCAGTATGCGCTGGGGACGTCTGGCCAGTTGACCCTGCATCCTGTGGTCATCAGCAATGGCGTGCTTCTCTGCATCCTGGCCAGCATCACCGCCGCCTTTCTCATCCATGAGACCTGGCGCGCCCGTCGCGCCTCGGCGGCCGCGGTCCTAGCCCAGCAAGATCCGTCGGCAGCGCAGGCCCGAGCGCTCTCTCCCTTGCCCAGCGTCGATGATGTGGCCGCCGTTCTTGGCTCCCTCTTCATGCTGGGCCTTGGACCGGTTTTTCTGGGGGGATTCAAACAGAGCACCCTCTTCACCAGGGGATACCAAAGCATGTTCGCGCTCCCGCCCGAGCAGCGTTCCCAGGCCATGGTCGATTTTCTGGCCCAGGCCCAGCACACCCTGGACGACATCTCCCGTTGGCGCGTTCCTGGTCTGGTTTTGGCGGTCGCTCTCTCTCTCTTCGCACTTTGGCCCAGGGAAAGGCCGGAAGAAACTGTTCCTGCCCCTGCCGACGAGACGTGGTCATGGACCTGGACCATAGGGATCGCCCTCGCGTGCCTTGCGTTGGGTGGGGCCTTGCTAGGCCTGGCTGCGCCCTTTCGGGCCGAGGCGCAAACTCCGCTTCCCTTGCCCGCCAACGTTCCTCGCGTTCGCCTTCCGTTGGGCGGCCCCGTCACGCCCAACCTTCAGGGCCCGGACGAAGTGGGGTTGGGGCCGCACCTGGAGATGATGCATCTCCAAGTGTTGTTCGAGGGTGAGCCGGTCGACGACTTCGCACTGGCCAGGAGCCTTCGCGCAGCTCTGAGCCCTCAGCAGCAACGAAGGGGAGCCGATCCGAACTACCTGAATATGGTGGCAGAGACGGCGGTGCCCATGTCCATCCTGTCGTCGGTCCTGCGCAAGGTTCGCGACGCTGGGTACGAGAGCGTCGGTTTTGTGTTCACTGAGTTCGAAGAACATCAGCGTCCGATTCTGGGCCAGCTCCGTCGAACCAACGCCACCGCAGCCACCGTTTGGTTGACCGAGGCTGGGCCAGGCGACGTGGTGCTAAGGCCAGGGCAGTTCTTCGAGTATCGAGACTTTGCCAAGAGGATCGTCGAGCTTCGCCGCTTGGGCCAGCGGGTGAACTTGGACCTCGCTGTGAAAGGTTACTAGCCAGCTTCGCGTTGACGACGCCCCGCTACGGCAAGGCATAGCCCGCACGGTATCACCCGGCCTACAGGGCCTAGCTTTCAGAATCTCTCCGATCAGACTTCTGCGTGTAGCGCCCAAGTAGAAATGTCCCCATTCCTCTGAGCCCGCGTTACGATGGCGGCTCTCGAAAATGGCGCTTAAAACAACTACGGTCTCAATCGCAGGAGATTGAGCTCGTTGGATGTGCCGAGTCTCACTCGAACCATGAACGTGCCGGCGCCCTGCGAGACGAAGACGGAGGTTTCGCCCTCTTGGTGCAGCCCGCGGTTGAATGGGAACACCAGCTCGGCGAACAACGTGAAGGGGAACACCTGGCCCGCGTGGGTGTGACCCGAGAGCATCAGGTCGATGTTCTTCGCTGACACGTACCGGGCGCCGACCGGGCTGTGGTGCATGAGAAGCGACGGCAGATCGCTCCGCAGGGGGAGCCCCGCCAGGACTGACTTGATCGTGCGCTTGTCGTCGGACGGGTGCATGTCGAAGGTGTCCTCGTCCGCGTTCATGTAGTCGAGCCCGACAAGCTGGAGCCCGTGGATCTCGACGACCTCGTTGTGCAGGACGCGGACGCCGTGCGCGGCGATCAGCTCGAACGCGCGCTGCGGATCGACGTACTTTTCGTGGTTGCCTCCCACGAAGAAGGCCGGCGCGACGAGCTGGGAGAGCGGTTCCAGAACGCCAGGCTCGAGCGCCGCCGCGGAGTCGATGAGATCGCCGGTGATGAGCACGAGATCCGGCCTGCGGTGGTTGGTCCCCTCGACGATCTTCTCCAGGTAGGCCCGCCCGCGGTGGTGGCCGAGATGCACGTCTGAGATGTGCATCACCGTGAATTCGTCCGTGAGCCGCGGCAGATGGATCTCGGTCTCCTCGACCCTGAAGGAGTTGGCCCACAGCGCACCGGTAGCGCTCACCGCGAGCGCCAGGACCACGACCGCCACACCGCTCCAGGCCAGTGGTGGACTCCACTTGAGCTGGACCGTGTGGAGGACAAGGAGACCCAGCAACAGAAAGAAGTAGAAGATGAAGACATAGCCGCCGAGGACGTTGAGCAGACCGACCAGGGCGCTTGCAGACTCTGCCGATCCGAGCACGGCAACCGCAGCGCCGAAGACGGCGACGGCGACTCCGATCCGCAGCGGCCAGCGCCCGGCGACCCCGAAGAGCGTGCGCAAACGATAGGCCATGTACCACATGGACGCGAGGAGCAGGGCCAGGACGATCAGGGGGATGGCGACAGCGAGAACAGCCTTCATTCCTTCACCGCTTCCTTGAGGGCACGGTCTTGGTGCCCTTGTTGCCTGGGAGATGGCCGGGGAGAGCGATGCGGAGCGCGATGGCCAT
>CAZHUY010000393.1:0-4259 GCA_964535465.1 uncultured Myxococcales bacterium | reverse complement strand
CGATCGTCCCAACGTTCAGGTGCGGCTTGTTTCGTACGAATTTTTCTTTGGCCATGGAATCCTCCTACCATCGAGACTGATCAGGAACCGCGAGCTTGCGAGTTGAGCGACTCCCGCACAAGCGTCGGCACAGGGGCGTAGCGCACAAACTGCATCGTGAAGGTCGCCCTTCCCTGCGTCATTGAACGAACATCTGTCGAATAACCAAACATGGTGGCGAGTGGTACCTCGGCCGCGACACCCTGCATGCCGTCGCGGGCGTCCATCCCTAGCACACGTCCACGCCTTGCGGAAAGATTTCCTAGCACCCCACCTACGAATTCTTCTGGAACAAGAACGTCGAGATGCATGATGGGCTCCAGCAAGACAGGGCCCGCGCGTCGCGCCGCGTCTGCAGCCGCCTGAGCCGCCGCGATTTGGAAGGCCATCTCGTTGGAGTCCAACGGGTGACTCCTTCCATCGAGCAGAGTCACTTGCACGTCGGACAAACCCGAGCCGCCCAGGATTCCGCGCTCCAGAGAGGTGCGCGCTCCCTTTTCCACCGCGGCCACGAAGTCCTTGGGAACCGCCTGCGAGGATGCCTGATTAACGAAATGGATCCCGCTGCCATCCGCCCGCGGTTCCACTCGGAGCTTCACTTGTCCGAACAGTCCACGGCTGCCAATCTGATGAATGCACTCACCTTCGGCTTCGGCAGCAGAGGTGAGCATCTCGCGATAGGCCACCTGCGGGCGCCCCACCCTCGTCGCCAGACCGAACTCGCGCGACAGGCGATCAACGATGATCTCCAGGTGAAGCTCACCCATGCCAGAGATCAACGTCCGCCCCGTCTCGGCCTCGTTGCGAACCGAGAAAGTCGGGTCCTCGATCATCAAGTGGGTCAGCGCCTGCGATAGCTGCTGCTGCTGAGCTTCCGAGGCAGCCTCGATGGCGACCGAACAGGTCGGACGCGGGAAATCGATAAGCTCCAGCACGATTGGCGATCGCGGATCACAAAGGGTGTCCCCCGTGGACGTGGTGCGCAGCCCAGTGGCCGCGGCGATGCTTCCACAAGACGCATTCTTGATCTCTTCGCGATGGTTGGCGTGCATGCGCAAAAGCCGCCCCACACGCTCACGCTTACCTTTGGTCGCGTTGAACACCGTCGCACCAGCCTGAACCTGTCCCGAATAGACCCTCATGTACGTCAGAGGGCCGGCCACGACATCGCCCATAATCTTGAAGACCAACGCAGAGAACGGTTGGTCGTCCAGGGCGTGGCGCAGCGACGGCATCCCGTCCGGGGCATGGCCTGTCACGGGCGGCATATCCGCCGGCGAAGGCAGGTAGTCGACCACCGCATCGAGCAGAGGCTGAACGCCCTTGTTCTTGAAGGCTGCACCCATCAGCACAGGAACGGCCCGCCCGGCAATGGTCGCCCGCCGCAAGCCCGCCCTAATCCGAGCGCTCGAAATCTCCGCCTCTTCAATGTAGAGGGCGCAGATCTCGTCGTCCACTTCGCCGAGGGATTCGATCATCGCCGCCCGGGCCCTCTTCGCACTCTTGAGCAGCGAAGGCGGAATCTCGCGATCCAAGAATGCAGCTCCCGTCGTATCTCCGACCCATTCGATAGCCCGCATTGAAGCCAGGTCGATCACACCCGTGAACGAGTCTTCGATTCCAATGGGGATCTGGGTCACCACGGGGTGAGCCTTGATCCTCTCGCGCATTTGTTCCACGCAGCGATCAGGATCAGCGCCTCGGCGGTCACACTTGTTGATGAACGCGATCCGCGGCACGCGGTACTTGTCTGCTTGCCGCCAAACCGTCTCCGACTGAGGCTCCACGCCGCCCACGGCACAGAAGACAGCCACGGCGCCGTCGAGGACCCGCAACGATCGCTCGACCTCGACGGTAAAGTCGACATGCCCTGGCGTATCGAGGATGTTGATCCTGTGCTCACGCCAGAAGCAGGTGGTGGCGGCGGCGGTTATGCTGATACCGCGCTCCTGCTCCTGCTCCATCCAATCCATGATCGCCGTGCCCTCGTGAACCTCACCCATGGTGCGGGAGACGCCGGTGTAGAAAAGGATGCGCTCGGTGGTCGTGGTCTTCCCCGCATCGATATGCGCCATAATCCCGATATTTCGGGTTTGAGTTATGGGGGATTGCCGAACCACGTTTACGTCTGTTCTCCGCGCTCATGCGGATCGCACGGCAGGTGACTTCTCCCTCCGTTCGACCGCAAGGTCCGCTCAAAAGGTCGAGAACTGGTCCAGGCTGACTCGGTCGGCTGGAAGGATGCTCTGAAGCACTCCCGCTTCAGCTCGCCCCTTCAACCACCTTCGAACCTGAATCTTCTCGGCCCTATGTCGTATTGATTAGTCTCTCAAATTCTCCCAGTCAGACTACCAGCGGTAGTGAGCGAACGCCTTGTTCGCTTCCGCCATCTTGTGCGTGTCTTCCCGCTTCTTGACAGCCGCGCCCTTGTTGGCCGAGGCATCAAGCAATTCTGCGGCAAGCTTCTCGCGCATGGTGCGCCCATCGGAGCGCTCGCGCGCCGAGTGGATCAGCCACCTCATACCGAGGGCCAAGGCTCGGTCGGGGCGGACATCCACAGGAACCTGGTAAGTGGCGCCGCCGACACGTCGAGACTTCACCTCGATCTTCGGCTGAACGTTGGCCATGGCCTTGTCCCAAACCTTGACGGGATCGTCTCCGGCCTTCTCGGCGACCAGGTCGAGGGCCCCGTAAACGATGCCCTCTGCAATCGACTTCTTGCCCGAGTTCATCACGGTATTGACGAACTTGGTCAGGCGACGACGGGTATCGGCCGACTGATCCGTGAACTTCGGATCCGGCAACAACTTTCGCTTGGGAACTTCACCTTTGCGTGGCATCTGAAAAGAACTCCGAGTGCGACCTTACTTGGGTCGTTTGGCGCCGTACTTCGAGCGGCCCTGCCGGCGGTTGCTGACACCCGAGGTATCGAGGCTTCCGCGGATAATGTGATAGCGAACGCCGGGAAGATCCTTGACGCGTCCACCGCGAATCAGCACGACAGAGTGCTCCTGGAGGTTGTGACCCTCGCCCGGTATGTACGTCGTCACCTCCATCCCGTTCGTGAGGCGCACCCTGGCCACTTTACGCAGCGCAGAGTTGGGCTTCTTGGGAGTGGTGGTGTAGACGCGCACGCAGACTCCTCGTCTCTGCGGGCAGCCCTTGAGGGCTGGCGAGTCCGTCTTTCGCCGCATGACATCGCGGCCACTTCTAACAAGCTGACTGATGGTGGGCATCTTTGTTTCGTCCCTCGCGAAGGCAGGTCCTGCTCAGACGGGCAGCGACCTTCCCGGACCCCCCGGGTACGAGGAGGGGTGCATTATAGGTATCGAGATCACAAAGTCAACGACAACTGTGCGGTTTTTTGTGTCTTGCCGGAAGCGAGCCCTCCGGCCACGCCGCAAATGACCAGGCCTTGCGGGCGCGAATCTCCCCACGGCTGGGTGCCGGGGTGGCACACAGCCGGGATGAGATTTCCCCCGCTCCTACTCACCACTGGCAACCGGAGCAGGAGCAGCCGCTGCCTCGGCAGCCGGAGGAGAGACCTCAGCACCTTCGGGCTCATCGACCTTGATGGTCAGACGCTTGTAAGCGCCCAGGCCGGTTCCAGCGGGGATCAGACGTCCCATGATGACGTTCTCTTTGAGGCCGCGCAGGTAGTCGACCTTGCCGCAAACAGCCGCCTCCGTCAGCACCTTCGTGGTCTCTTGGAACGACGAGGCAGAAATGAAGCTCTCGGTCGATAGCGACGCCTTGGTGATACCGAGCAAGAGCGGTTCACCCTGAGCCGGTCGCCCATCGCGCGCGGCAACGCGATCGTTCTCTTCCTCGAAGATGTACTTCTCGACGTGTTCATCCACCAAGAAGCCGGTATCGCCCACGTCAATGACGCGAACGCGACGTAGCATCTGGCGAACAATCGTCTCGATGTGCTTGTCGTTGATCTTGACGCCCTGGAGTCGGTAGACCTCCTGGACCTCGTCGACCAGATACTTGGCCAGGGCCTTCTCACCCAAGACGCGGAGAATGTCGTGCGGGTTGGCCGCGCCATCCATGAGCGGTTCCCCGGCATGGATGCGGTCACCTTCGCGAATCGACAGGTGCTTGCTCTTGGAGATCAGATACTCCTTCATCTCGCCATGCTCGGGCGTGACGATGACCTTACGCTTGCCCTTGGTGTCTTTGCCGAAGCTGACCACGCCATCGATCTCGGAGATGAC
>CAZHUY010000392.1:0-4307 GCA_964535465.1 uncultured Myxococcales bacterium | reverse complement strand
CCGGTCCCCGGTGATCCTGGTGAAAACGGGACCTCGTCACGCCGGTGGCGACACGCTCAGTCGCTCTCTCGGCCTGTACGCGTTCGAGCGCAACGTTGACGATGACACGTCCGTGCGTCGGGTCCGCACGCACCTCGAAGTTGGCAGGGTCAAGCCACAAGTCGAGATGTCCTTCCATATCGGTGAGCCGCTCGCCGCGAGCTTGGCGGATCTTCAACCATTCCCGGACCGACGCGAAGAAGGTCTGCATTTCCTTGTTCTTGAGGAGCAACTCCATCGCCACATGGCGCAGGTCGCGCTTTCGGTGCTCTAGGCTGTGGAACTGCTGTGCGAGATTGATGACCTCCTGCCCCTGCAAGAACGCACCGAACATCAGGTGCGAGCGTCCATGGACCGTCTTCGTGACCTCCCATGCGTAGAGTTCAGGGGCCGATAGCAGAGCTCGGAGGGGTCCTCCAAAGAGAGCCATTTGGCGTTTGCCTACGTCGGCGAGAACCCCAAGCGGCGCAACGGAGCGACTTCTTGCAAACGTGGCAGCAATCTCCTCGGCAATATCCTGGCCTGCATCCAGGCGCTGATAGAAGTATTGCTCCAATGCCATTAATGCGGAGGCTACGGCGCAGGGGGGGAGCGGCGAATATCCTTCCGGGCACGTCACGCCCGCGCTCCACCCATAACTACCCGCGTCGCCCGTAAAGAAAAGCTCCTTGGTGCCGTCGTGCAGAACGAGGCGCTGGGGAGGGGCGCCCTTCAAGGCTTCTTCAATCTCGGCTTCGCTCCGCCCGTCCGCTACAGCGCGTGCTCGCCATTCGTTCAATTCGCGGGTGGCGTCCTCGTTGGACCGCTCGGTCGCAAATTCAACGAGGCGCATGATCAACTCAAGACCTTCCACGAAGTTCTCGCGGAGGCAGAGCAAAAACGGCCCCCGCGTGAACAACGGCGGCTGCCAGTCGCGATGCGCGAGCGCAAGCTCTCGTTCGCTAATACGACTGCTTCCCCAATGCATTTCATGCGGGGCCTCGATGAGGGTCGCAAGAATCACCTCGCGTGCTATTGCGGGCCGCACGCGATAGAGGTGCTGAATGCTCAACCCTTCCAGCACGACCTGCTGGAAGTCGTCATCAACGTCCGCAAGCGGCCCATCGGGCCACGGCCCTCGCATGACGCCGGGGCCAAGGATGCTGCACAACCGCGGCTGGGAGGCAGGCTCTAGTGCAGGCTCCTCAACTGCTTCCACCACCCTTGGGACACGCTCTGCCGCAACCCTGGCGATGTGAGCCACCTCATCCGGTCGCTCTGGGGCTGCCAAAAACGCACACTTGTAGAAGCGCTGGCGATCGCCACCTTCGTCTCTGCCACGCCAGTCATCGCGTGTGTCGACGGCTCTCTGGCCCAACATGACTCCAAGCTCGGCTGCTTCGTGTCGCCGGATCGACCCGGAGGGAACGAACTCAAGCCACATTTCGACGATTCTGGCCGTCTCGCTCGGAGCCGTGCTCACCACCTCGCTACGGTGGCCGTGTAGGACCGCAAGGACGTCGAGCCAATATGGCCAGTGGGGTCGACGAAAGGCCGCGCGCGCGGCATTGGCGTCCATGCCGAAAGCGCGAGCGATTGGTTGCATCCGCTCATTGGGAACTGTCGCGAACGCCAAGAAGCGCGTCAGGAGGCGCTGAAGAAAAACGCCATCGCCGGCGACGAGATCCGGAAAGACGCTCTCGAGCAAAGGCCCCGCGTTCATGGCGAATGCAGGAGCCTCGAGGAGGAGGTCTCGAACGATGGTCAGGTTGCCACAGTCGAAGGAGGACATCAGCCCCTTCCACTCGGCGACGCCGTTCTCACGCTCGAGCAGATGAACTCCGAGGAGCCGGATTGCTCGATGCCACAGAGGCGACTCGTGGCACCCTTGAAGAAAGCTCACTAGGTCGGCTCGATGGTTTAGGAGGAGTCGAAGGCGCGCCCAGTCACCGTAGAGGTCGTGCGCGAACGCGAGACGATCACCTGGCACCTGTACCAAGAGCTGGTCTGCGGTGAGAGACTGCGCCGCGTTCAGGGAACTCGCGTCGAGGACATAAACGGAGACAGATGCAGTGAGCTGCTCGGCCTGTGTCTGCGCCAGGACGCGCGCAAATTGGCCTCGCGCCAACCGGTCCACTCCGCGTTCGATCTCTGCGCTCCAAAACCAGTCGGCGACACTCGACTCGCCAACCCAAGCAGAGGAGTCGATCTCCGTTCCGCCGTCAAGGCGTCGGACCACTAGGTCGAGGAGCTTCAAGTTCGTAAGGAGCGCCCCCACCTGAGGCTGAAGAAGAAGGCGCGCTAGCGTGGGAACCGCGTCCCTCACCGGCTGAAGGTCCGCTGGTCGCAGTGCGGCCGCCTCATGAATGCGCCAATCGGCGGCTGGAGCACCTGCACGCTGCAGCCCTTCGAGGACGCGAGGCCACTCTTGCGACTGGCACACAGCAATTATCCGCCACTGGGCGCCTTGCGGTTTGCCACTTGCTGCCCGAAGCAAGGACGCCACCGTGCGGAACGAGTACTCTGCATACAGCCGATCGAGCCCGTCGAGGATGACGACCGGGTCCCGGCTTGTCTCCCCGGCCAGCAGTTCGGCGAGCTGATGCCGAAGCTGAAGCGAGGCCTCAAACGCTCCGAAATCTGCCGCCCTGTCGAGCGAAGATGCATCGACCCACAGGGTTCGTTCTCCGCACGAGACCCGCTGCTCGAAGGCGGCCTTCGCGAGCGCAGACTTGCCGACACCGGAAGCACCAAGCAGCGCGACTTGCACATCACCCGCGATCGACTGAATGATGCCGGCGACCTGGTCATCGCGAGGCAGCCGAACTCGGTCGGCGATAGAGGCACGGACGAGACCGGCCTCGCGCTTCGATCGAGCATCAAGCGTCGCCCAGTCTCCACTGTGGTCAGGATAATCAGCGAGCGGGATCCGCGCGCGCAGCCTATCAACAAGTCCGAACAGGGTGAGGCTTCCAGCCTGCGGACGCAATTCAGACGCAATTTCCCTAAGGATGCTCCACAACGTCTGCGCGTCGGCTGCGGTTTTGCTGCGCACGGCACGACGACACAGATCGAGTGCGCGGTTTTGCGATTCGGAGACGACAGCCCCGAAGTCTCGTTGGATGAACCGGAGCCGTTGCAGTAGGCGAGCGGTGTCAACCTCGGTTGTCTCTTGTCCCAATGATGAAGGACAAGCAAAGCTCGCGAACAGTTCGCGCTCGTCTGCGCTGGCCCAGCCCGGCGTCGCAAGACGCGACGGGAAGAGACTGGGATCGTTGGCGCACGCTTTCTCGGTAAGGCCCGACACGGAGTGTGCGGCTGCGCCGGACAGCGGGGCCGTGACGAGCCCAAGGAAGTCGAGAGCTGCGTCGAACACGGTTGAGCCAATGTGGAGCCACTGCTCCCATCCTGCGGCCACGAAATCGGAAGGCGCAGATGTCGCCGTGAATTGGACGTTGCTCTTGACCGAGAGCGCGAAGCGATGACGAGTTGCATGAACGACTGTTGTCACGAGCACGTCTTCGAGAAACCAGCCGTCCGGTCGGGTTTGGAAGTCGAGTCGAACCGGCGGTCCATAATCCACACCGAAGACCGGCTCTCCCGCCAGCATGGCGGCGAGCAGCCAAGAGCAGACATCGTCCTCGAAGACAAAACCGCCACCACCGGTGTTCTTAGATGGAGCGATGTTGCTGGCCACTAGCCACCTCCAAGGACGGCCACCGCCATGACGTGAAAGCGTAGGCGAAACGAACCGACTTCTTCATGTCTGACAGCGCTTCCGTTCCCCTGCCATCCTCACATCTTGCGGCCATTTCACCATCTGCGATGCCGATCGCAGGGTGGGCGACGAGCTTAGAAAGGTCGGCCGGGGCCACAAAGCGCAGTTTAGCCCAGCCTGCTTCCCGTGGACGCTGCAATCAGTTAATCAGGTTTCCACTCCTCGCCTCCTGGTCGGCCCCCGGGGGACGGGCTCTCTCTCTTGCCGGCGGCCACCGTTGGTGTTCTGCCCGCGGGACATTCCCACCCTCAGAGCCCCGCGCTTGCTCCGCTGGCACCCAACTCGCGTTGGGTATGACTGCCCTCGGCTCCTCCCAAAGGCCACCATGCCTTGCTGGCAGCAGGCCAGTCATGCCGTCCACCTTCGCGTGGACAGCACCCTCCGGGTGCATTGAGGAGCCAGGAGAGAAACGGCTGCCTCCATGGTGGACGACTTTTCACAGGCTATGGACCTCCTGCATCTGTTTTCGGGCTCCGGGGGGCCTTTCGTCCTGGCGGACTCAGCACGCACC
>CAZHUY010000391.1:3393-4310 GCA_964535465.1 uncultured Myxococcales bacterium | reverse complement strand
TGCACGCTGCAAGCCCGCATACTTCGCCCCGTTAACGCGCAGTATGCATGCTGCAAGCCCGCACACTTCGCCCCGTTAACGCGCAGTATGCATGCTGCACGCCCGCGCACATCGCCCCGTTAACGCGCAGTATGCATGCTGCAAGCCCGCACTCATCGCCCCGTTAACGCGCAGTATGCATGCTGCACGCCCGCACTCATCGCCCCGTTAACGCGCAGTATGCACGCTGCAAGCCCGCATACTTCGCCCCGTTAACGCGCAGTATGCATGCTGCACGCCCGCACACTTCGCCCCGACTGCCTGCCGCGAGCCCGTGATTCCTGCCCGCACGACCCTGACACCCCCTGCAGGCACGCTGGCCAGGCCCCAGGCCGCGCTGAACGGTCAGGGTTGCTGGCCTGCCGGCGGGTTCACGTCACGCGAAAGACGATGTAAAGCGCCTCCAGGATCTCGACATAGCGTTTGACCGTGTTGGGCGCGATGCCCAGATCCTCGGACAAGCTCTGGTAGCTGAGCGGTGATGCGACCCTTTCGCGCAACAGCTCGACCAGAAGCGAAATCGCCCGCAGCTCGTGAACGTTGTCGAACGTGAGGATGTCCTCGCGTACGGTTCGCCCGCGTGGCACCGCAATACAGCGAAACCACTTGCGATTCATCATAAGCGGCATACGATTATTCAGATGAAGCCTGAGGTCAGGGCCTATCTTGCCGAGATCGGGAGGCGCGGGGGCAAGCGCAGTCGCAGGGTCTTGCCGCCCGAGGCTGCCCGGCAGATGGTGCGCTTGCGTGAGGCGCGACGGGCGTTCGAGCGCCTTCACGCACGGTGCTTCTGGTCCTGCCCCAAGAGCTACGTGGTTTCCGCGGCCGACATTCCTTGGGTTGCCCGTCAGCTCATGACCCACGGCGGTCGCGAGGGC
>CAZHUY010000391.1:0-3383 GCA_964535465.1 uncultured Myxococcales bacterium | reverse complement strand
ATCGGAGCGCGCTTGTGCCGCTAACCCCGTTTCAGGCTGCGGTCGCCGAACTGCTTGCCGTCAACCGCTCGGCCGACAGCTATCTGGCTGGCGGCTCGGCGATGCACATCGAGCCCAACTCGAGACGGTACAGCAACGACCTCGACTACTTCCACGACTCGGAAGCACGCGTGGCCACCGCGTTTGCACAGGATCGCGGGCTGCTTGAACAGAGCGGCTACACCGTCGAGGTGGTCATGCAGCAGCCGGGATTCGTGCGTGCGCTCGCGCGCAAGGACGACGAGGCCACCAAGATCGAATGGGCGCACGACTCGGCCTGGCGTTTTCTGCCCACCGTGCGCCACCAACGCGCGGGCTTCCAGCTTTCCCCCATCGATCTCGGTATCAACAAGCTGCTCGCCCTGGTCGGCCGCGACGAGCCCCGCGACTATCTGGATATTCACGAGGTGATGAACCTGCTGCCCCTCGGCGCCCTCTGTTGGGCCGCCGCGGGAAAGGATCCGGGTTTCACCCCGGCCATGTTGCTCGATCTCCTCCGTCGGCGAGGCAAGGTCAGGCCCGAGGATTTTGCCCGGCTCGATCTCGTCCAGCCGGTGGATCTGCCCGCGCTCAAGCAGCGCTGGCTGGCGGCCCTGGACGCCGCCGAACGATTCTTCCCAACCCGCGATCCGAGCGAGGTGGGTTGCCTCTACTACTCGCGCGCCAAACAGGGCTTTGTCCAACCCACGCCAGGCGAAGAGGTCGTCCCGCACTTCGGCCGCCCAGGGGGTGTGCTGCCCGTGCTCTGACCAGGACCAAGACGCTCGTTCCTGGGCGTCCTGCTGACGGTCTGCGCGTCGTGGCCCTGGCCCTGGTTCTGGTTGCTGGCTGATTGGCCGCCTTCGATCGGCTTCATCGCTTTGGCGCCCTGGCGTTTCGTTCCCGCGCAAACTCTGCGCTTGAACAAATTCCGACACGGAATTAGGTGGATCTGCCGCGTCATAGTGACCGGCGAGGTAGTTCCATTTGCGTGTCGAAAGGAAGGTTGTTCATGGAAGACAGGATTACTTCGTTACCAGAGATCGAGTTGGTCTCACTCGGTGGGCGCATGCGGGCGCCGTATCTGCTCGAGCAGGCCACCTACACTATTGCACTGGCCCGCAGCGAGGGGGAGGCATTGGCCAAGCTGATGGCGCCGGGGTTTGTCGACAGGGTGGCCAAGATCCACGCGCGGGTGGCCAAGGCGTATGAGGACAAGGCGGTGATGGCGGCGGAGTCCAAGCTGGCGACGGGAACGCAGAACACGGCGTTGCGCTCGCTCAAGGAATGGGGCCGCAAGGCCGTCGCGCGCACCAAGGCGGCCAGGCGCACCGGGGCTGCCATCCCGGAAGATTCGATCATGTTGCTCGATGCTCGCTCGGTGCCCGCGATGGTCGCGCAGGCGCAACGGCAGCTCAGTCTGATGACCCAGCATGCGACCACCATGGACAAGCTGGGCGCCCCGACCCAACCGCTCATCGATGAAGGGCGCGGTCTGTGCGACGCCCTCATCTCCGCCGACGGCGAGCAAGAGCTGACACGTTACTCGTCCCTGCCCTCGTCCGTGGCCAGCTTCTATGCCTTGAAGGCCGAGCTGTACACCGGCCTGAAGATGATCAACGACGCCGGTCACGAGCTGTACGCGCACAACACGCTCTCTTCGGCTCGCTTCAACCTGGCACTGCTACACCGTCGCAGCCCGCCCTCGGTCACCGCGACCCAGGGTGCGCCTGGTACCCCACCGGCCCCAAGCACGCCGGCCGCATAGACCCTGCTGGTCAGCCCCTTCCGCCGGGCCTTCGCGGTCGCCATCACCCGTCGTGGGCCCGGCTTTTTTCAGGAAACACGCCATCTTGCAGGCCCGCACACATCGCCCGGTCAACGCTCGTTCTCGCCGGCCGCGCCGTCGACCACGACGCGCGATCCTGATTCAGGGCGTCCGGGTCTTGTGGCTCCCGAGCACCAACTCTGGAAGCTGCCGCAAAGGAAGTGCGGTGATCCGGTCGGAGAGGGGATAGCGTTGTCGGCCGGGATAGAGCACCCATATATGCTCGAGCTCCAGGTCCTGCAGGGCCACCTGCATCGAACGGGTGACCGTCGGGGCATCCGAGCACTTGAACTCGAACCCCCAACGCTTCCCGCTTCGAATGAGCATGAGGTCCAATTCGGCGCCGCGCTGAGTGCTCCAGAAGTAGACATCGCGCTCGCCAAAGCGGATGAGCACCTGCTCCAGCGCGAATCCTTCCCAGCTTGCGCCGTAGCGGGGATGGGCGCGCAGGCTGGCCATGTCGGCGATCCCCAGCAGGTGATGGAGAAGCCCGCTGTCCCGAAGATAAACCTTGGGAGACTTGACCTGGCGCTTGCCCAGGTTCTCGAACCATGGGGGCAAGACACGCAGAAGGAATGTGCCGCCGAGCAGGTCTCGATAATGGTTCGCCGCCCCCGGCGAAGTGGAGAGCGCCCGGCCCAGCTCGGCCGCATTCCAGACCTGCCCGTGGAAGTGAGCCAACATGGTCCAGAATCTATCGAGCGTGGCCGCCGGCACACGCACCCCCAGCCCGGGGATATCCCGCTCTAGGAATGTCTGACGAAAGCTCTCCAACCAACGATCGGCTGCCGCGTCGTCGGTGGCCAGATAGGCGCGCGGGAACCCGCCCCGCAGCCACAGACGGTCTTGCCTGGCGGGCCCGACCTCCGCCAGGGAGAAGCCGGGGACGGGCACGAACATCACCCGGCCGGCCAGCGATTCCGAGGCGCCACGGACCAGGTCAGGAGAGGCGCTGCCCAAGAGCAAGAAGATCGCTCGACGCGCGGGATCATCGGCCAACGGGCGCAGGATCTCGAAAAGCCGAGGCATCCTCTGGACCTCGTCGATGATCACCAAGCCTTCAAGGTCCGAGAGGGTCAGCTCGGGCGTGCGCTCCAGCGCGGCCCGGCCGGCCACGCTCTCGAGGTCGAAGATCGTGGCGCCACCCGCGCGCTGGGACACCATCCGCGCCAGGGTGGTCTTTCCCACCTGACGCGCCCCCAAAAGGGCCGTTACGGGACTCTCGCGAAGACGCAGCTCGATTTCGCTGAGCAGGCCGGGGCGATCCAGATGTTGCATTTCGCACTATAGTAGTTTGATTTGCAACATTGACAAGGCACGCATCCCCCTACGGCCCGCGCGTTTTCTGCCCGCATCAAGGAGGCGCGGCCACAACCTCATGAACCTCACGTTCGCCCCTTCCGCCGGGCCTTCGTGGTCGCCATCACCCGTCGAGGGCCCGGCTTTTTTCAGGAAACATGCCATCTTGCAAGCCCGCACAGGTCGCCCCGTTAACGCGCAGTATGCATGCTGCACGCCCGCGCACATCGCCCCGTTA
>CAZHUY010000390.1:0-4321 GCA_964535465.1 uncultured Myxococcales bacterium | reverse complement strand
GGTTCCGGTGATTTGCGGCGTGGCTTGGGTCAAAGTACCGCCGGCCAGACCGGTGGTCCAGCCGCTGGAAATCCAGTTCCCCGCCATGACGTACTTCCCCAGCCCATCCGAAATGGACATCTGACTGCCGCCGGCAATCGCGTAGATGATGTTGTTGCGGATCTCGGCCTTCTCGTCGTTGGTCGACAGTCTGATCAGCCGGGTGCGGCCGGTTCGGTAGGACACGACGGTGTTGTGCACGAAGTGAAGAGTTCCTTTGCGGTAAGTGGAGGTGTTGCCGCTGTCGCCCCCGTAGTGCACGACCTGGGGATTGCCCGAGTCGTTGAGTTCGAGAAGCAGATTTCCGTAGACCATGGTGGTCCGGTAACTGGCCAGCCCGGTCCAGCCGCCGCTCTCGACCAGATCGAGGGCGCGGTTGCCGCCTTCGATCCAGTTGTAACGGACCACGGTGCCGGCCGAGCGGTCCTTGAGGTTGCTGCCCGAGCAGCCAGCACACAGCGGCCCGAAGCGGTTGTACTGAAACACGATTCCGTTCGAATCGGTGTAGTTGTTGTGCTCGTAGATGCTGCCGACGTTGCCGTTGCCATAGATGTAGTTGCCCTCGACCAGAACGTCCGAGGTGGCGCTGGTCGAAAAGAAACCGTTGCCCGAATCGCGCATGATGCAGTCGCGGACGGTTATGTGACTGCCGCTCTGCAGGTAGATGGCAGAGGCGTTGGTCTGGAAGGTGGCGCTGGAACCGTTGTCGTCCTTGAATGCGCCGCGGGCACGCCTGATGTCCAGGCCCTCGATGACCACGTAGTTGGCGCCGTAGACATTGATCACACCGCGTGTATCGCTGGGGAAATTGAGCGCCAGGCGCGTGGTCGAGTTTTCTCCGAGGAGTTGCGGGCGGACGCCGTTGGCATCGCGGACGCCGCGAATGGTGATGGGCGCTGCAGCGGTGCCGCTGGTGGTGATGCCGAACTTTTCACGGTACGGCGTGCTGCGAGCGTAGATGAGAACGACGTCGCCCGGCTTGAGGCTTTCGATGGGAACGTTGCCGATGTTGGCGTAGGGCTTGCCCGTTCCGACCTCATAGGTGGTCGCGCGGGCAGCGCCTGCCGCAAGGAGAGAGGGGAGGAGCAGAGAGAGACATGCAAGGGGTGTTGGTCTTCGCATACCCAAACCCCTACAGAAGCGCGCCGCATGTGCGTGAGGAGAATCGACCGACACTGACGCACGTTCTCGGCGAGGGCCCGGTCATTCCTCGTCCGATGCCTTGAGGTCGAGGCTCGGGTGGGGAAAGTCGAGGCGCCACTCATGGAGCCATGCGAAGGTGCACCCAGGGGGCTCGAGATCTTTCAAGGCCTGGTCCATCGCCATCCGCAGACAATCGGCCAGCGCGCTGTCCATGAGCTCGCCTCCGTACTGCATGGTGATCAGCGCCTCGCTGGGCGGGTCCTCGACGCCGCAGGTCTCGGGCACCCGTGCCAGCAGCGTGAGTGAGCCCTTGGCCGGGTGGCGTCGCTCGCAGGCCGTCACCATGCCGGCGTAGCCGACGGTGTCGACCAGTTGTCGTACCCACCAGTCGCCCGAAAGGCCCTGTCGCTCGTCCTGGGGGCGAAATGTGACGAAGGCCGGAATGGTCTTCCCTTGCACCTGCACCGGCGGCACGAAATTCTCCAGGGGCAGCTGCAAGCGGGCTTGGTGCAGTTGGGCGAACCAGCCATCGTCATCATATCTGCCCCAGCAGCTGTTTCCTCCCGGCTTTCCATTGCTCATGCACCTCCAGCGGACGGTGGAGCCCGGCACGTCATCGCGAGGCATGAGGGCACACACGATTCCACGGCACTCGATGGTGACCGGCAGGGGCTTGCCTTCGCCGGCCAGGTGGGGATGCAGCAATTCTGCCAGCTCCCGCGCCAGTTCGGGCCGCAGCGTGCTCTGAAGGAACACCTCGTTCACGTACGGGGCTCGAAAGATTTGCCGAGCAAGCGAGGCGAGTTGGCTACGGACGCGCGCCACACGGGCTCGGCAGGTCGGCGTCAGATGGGCCGGCAGCGGGCCGCGATCGCGATCCCATCCCGCCGGCAACTTGATCTGGGGCCCCGCCGGGTCGACCCCTTGGCTGGTGAGCCGGAAGTACAGGTCGATCTTCTTGAAGGCGATTCGCGACACCGGGTCGATGGTGAATCCGCGATAATCGTGGTGGGCAATCCACCAGAGGCGACGAAGGATCTTGTCCCACCCAGCGGCGTCGAAGCACTCGAGCGCCAGCCAGCCCTTCGCCTTGGTGATGGATTCCGGGACCAGCAGGGAAAGCCTGCAGGCCGGGCCGCGGCACTCGAAGGTGTGCCCGCACCTGCCGGCATTCCTAATCATGGCGTCCACCTCGTCGGCCAGAGACTGGTCCACGACTTTGTCGGGCGGGGATTTCAGGAAGATATCCTTGGGGCTCACGCGGGCGCTCTTGGTCGCATCGGCCAAAGCATCCCGTTCTGCCTCCAGCACCTCGGCCTCGGGGCACGGGGCCGCAGGTTCGGCGTCGACGACCTGGGAGCCGCGCGCGGGTGGGCGGACCATGGCCGCGGCCATCGGCGGGCTCGGCGTGACTTCGGGGCCTCCCGCTGGCGTTCCCGAGCCTGTCACGCGCGAGGCACCGCAGCGCCCCTGAGCCACGGACAGGCAGAGGGCGAGCAAGGCGGCCACCATCGCGAAGCACACCGGCCGGGATACGCTCGTTGGTGTGGCAGGCAGGCGTCGTCCCGCAACCGAAGTGGGTGCGAAGAGGGCCAGCCAGCGCCGACGGTCGCCCCCGCTATCAGCGTCGAGTCGGGTGCGCAGCTCGTCGAGTCCCTGTTTCAGCCGCCAGCGTACGGTGCCATCCGGGATGCCGAGCCGGCGCGCGACCTCGATGGGTTCGAGATCCTCCACGTAGCGCAGGTACAGGACCTGGCGCACTCTCTCGTCGAGAGCGAGCATGTGCTCGGCCACCCTGCGGAGCAGCTCCACGCGCGCGGTGATCTCCTCGGGTGTGGCGACTCTCTCGGCGGAGCTGTCGACGATCGCCTGCTCGCGCAGCTCTCGCCTCTGCCGGGACCGGCTGTGGTCGTACAGGCGGCTCCGGAAGACTTTGCCCAGCCAGGTGCGCGTCGCCGAGCGAGGCGGCGAGGTCAGGGCCGTCACCCACGTCTCCTGGGTCAAGTCCTCGGCCGTGTCCCCGTCCCTGGCCAACGCGCCGGCCATGCGCCGCAACCAGTTCTGCTCGGCCAGCAGAGCGTCGAGGCACAGGGCTGTTTCACTTGAGCTCATGACCTATGGACGTCACCGCAAGTCCTTGCGTTGGCACCATCCTAACGCAGCCGGAATTTCGCGGGTCATGCGGTCACAAAAGATCCAACGACGCGGGACCGGGTGACGTCTGATCGGTCACCATGCCAGCCCCTCCGAACGCGTCGTCTCGGCTTGAACAAGGCAAACAGAACGGAACTCTTGACGCCTGCACGCGGCCATCGGAGATCGATGGGGGCGCGGGCCACGCAACAAGCAGGAGAGGTGTCATGTCCACACTCAGAGAGAACGAGGATCGACGATTCGTTGTGGCTTGGGCTGTCACCCTGGCGGCGGCCTTCGCGGTCTACTTCTCGGGCATCTCCCACGAGGCCATCTGGTACGACGAGAGCATCTCGGCCGCCATCGCCGGTCGCAGCGCGGCCGAAATCCTGCGGCTCATGCCGAACGAGAATCACCCGCCGCTGTACTACTTGCTGCTCCACTTCGCCACCGGGATCTTCGGCCACTCCGAGTGGGCTTTGCGCTTGCCCTCGGCGCTGGGCGCGGTGGGGCTGGTGGCCCTGGGGGCTGGGCCCGTACGTCGGGCTCTCGGCCAACGCACGGCTTTCGCCTACGCCGGTGTGGTGCTGTTCATGCCGGGGATCCTCATCTACGCGCACGAGGCGCGCATGTACGCGCTGGGCACCTTCGCGGTGACCGCCACCGTGCTCTACGGCTTTCTCGCGGTCCAGGAGGGACGCAGGCGCGACTGGGTGAGCTTCGCTGTCGCCAGCCTCGCCGCCGCGTACCTGCACTACTATGGGCTCATCGCCGCCGCGCTTGTCCAAGCCTGCGTGCTTCTGTGGGTGTTGTGGCGACGGCATGAGCAGAGGAGATCCTGTCTGCTGGGGGCAGCGCTGATGCTGCTGGGCTATTGGCCCTGGATGGGGGTGCTGGTGGGCCAAGCGGCAAGGGTCAACCGCAACGGATTCTGGGTGCCTCAGGTCTCGGGTCTGGGCGTGCTTGCGGTCTTGTTCAGGCCCTTCGCCTACCGCGAGA
Source organism: uncultured Myxococcales bacterium (assembly GCA_964535465.1). Classification (GTDB taxonomy): domain Bacteria; phylum Myxococcota_A; class Polyangia; order Fen-1088; family Fen-1088; genus Fen-1137. Next base: position 7 of record CAZHUY010000390.1, on the reverse strand, counting down.
TCTTCCT
>CAZHUY010000389.1:0-4328 GCA_964535465.1 uncultured Myxococcales bacterium | reverse complement strand
GAGGCTTCCCGACCTTTCGATCTGCATCGCGATGGCTTCGTCATCGCCGAGGGCGCGGGCATCCTGGTCCTCGAAGAGTGGGAGCACGCCAAGCGGCGCGGCGCCCGCATCTACGCGGAGATCTCCGGTTACGGCTCGACCGCCGACGCCTTTCACGTCACCGCGCCCGCCCCCGAGGGCGAAGGGGCGCAACGCTGCATGCGCATGGCTCTGCGCGACGCTGGCCTGGCCCCCTCCGACATCACCATCATCAATGCCCACGGGACCTCGACCAAGCTGAACGACGTGAACGAGACCCTGGCCATCAAGCACGTCTTCGGCGCGCACGCCCGTGACCTCATGGTCAGTTCAACCAAGTCGATGACCGGGCACCTGCTGGGCGCCGCCGGCGGAATCGAGGCAGGTTTCTGCGCGCTGGCGGTGGCCGAGGGCAAGGTCCCGCCGACCATCAACCACACCACGCCCGACCCCGAGTGCGACCTGGACTATGTCCCCAACCTCGCACGGGACCTGCGGGTGAAGCACGCGTTGAGCAACAGCTTCGGCTTCGGCGGCACCAACGCCTGCCTGGTGTTCAGCGCGGTCTGAGAGGGGCATTCCCTACACGCTCTGATGGCGCCGGTCGGCTAACGCAGGAAACGGGTCGGAAAGTCATCACGAAACGCGCCGTCCGGACGCGTATGAGGATACAATCCGGTCCGCGTATGGGATCCGATATCTGCCCACGCTGTGGAAAATCCCACGGTGCACAATCCGAATTCGGTTGCCCCGATTCGTCGTCGGCACGCCCCGCGCAGGCAGCCGCGGACGCGGTCCGTGCGCCCACTCGGCCCTCGGAGTCCTTTCGCTCCGAAGCGACACCGGTGACGCGTCTACAGCCCGGGGCTCTGGTCGGCGAGTACCAGATCAGCGACCGCATCGCCGAGGGCGGCATGGGGACGGTGTACAGCGCGATCCATCCCATCATCGGCAAGAAGGTCGCCATCAAGGTCCTGTCCGGCCGTTTGGCCAAGAACAACAACGCCATCCGGCGCTTCGTCCTCGAGGCGCGAGCCGTCAACGATATTCATCACCCTGGCCTGGTCGACATCTTCTCCTTCGGTCGGCTGACCGACGGCCGTCCCTACTTCGTGATGGAGTTTCTCGATGGGCGCAGCCTGGGGGCGGTGTTGCGCGCGCATTTCCGACTGCTGCCCATCGACTGCTATCACGTCTTCCTGGAAGTGGGACGTGTGTTGGTGGCGGTCCACGAGCACGGCATCGTCCATCGCGACCTCAAGCCCGATAACGTGATCCTGATTCCGCAAGGAATCGAGCAGCCCCCCAAGGTCAAGCTGGTGGACTTCGGACTGGCGAAGCTGTTGGTCAGCGACGTCAACCAGGCCGCGTCGGGCCCGCACACCGCGGTGGGCGTGAACGTGGGCACCCCGCACTACATGGCGCCCGAGCAATGCCGGGGCGGCAAGGTCGATGCGCGCTCGGATCTCTACGCGCTGGGCGTGACCTTCTACGAAACCGTGACCGGCCAGTTGCCCATCGACGGGCCGACCCCGCTCGACATCTGGCAGGCGCACGTCGAGGTCACGCCGCGGCGGCCGGAGCTGGTCGTGCCGGAGATCGTGACCCCCGAGCTGGGCGCGCTCATCATGAAGTTGCTGGCCAAGCGTCCTGACCAGCGCCCGCAAAACGCGCTGGAATTTTGTCAGGCCCTGGAGGCGCTGTCCCAGGCCGGCAAGCTGAGCTTGCCGACGACCGCGCCGCCCGATGAGACCCGCACCAGCCCGTCGGGGTTGGCGGGTGCTTTGTCGACCACCCCCGTTTCCATGGAGCTGGCGTCGCCCTCGGCAACGGCGCAACCCGAGGCGCCGGCGAGCGTGAAACCGGCGGCCCATGATCTCGCCTTGCAGGCCGAGCTGGCCACGACCTTCAAGGAAATCCCAGCCTTCGAAGACGATTACCAAAGTCCCGCCAAGCGCTCGCAGGAGATCGCGGGGCTGCGCGAGGTGTTGGGGTTGCATATCGAAGAGCCCGCCGTGGGTGCCAACGATCCGTTCCAGGTGAGCGACATGGTGGTGAACCTGGAGCGGGGCAGCTCGATCGAAGGGGCCAGAGGTGTGGCCACCACCCCGGGCCCCAAAGCCCCCGTGTTGCGCCGCTTGTCTCGACCGGTGGAGGAGCGACACCACATGCCCCGCTTGCTGGCGCCCCCGCATAGAGTCAACAAGGTCGCGCTGGCATCTCCAGGTCAGGCGCGCGTGTCGTCGCGCCTGGGGCGAATCGTATGGGTGAGCGCGGCCCTCGCTCTCGCGGCGGGGTCAGTCGCGCTCCTGTGGTTCATGCGCTGAGGCTCATCTCCGCTTCGATGGCCTCAGCCGTCTTGGGGATCGCGGCGGTCAGGACCTCGTAGCCGACTTCATGGTCGCTGGGCTTGACCAGGACGTCGTCCTCGATGCGGATGCCGCGTACGTCGGCAAAGGCAGCCAGTCGTTCGTGGCGCAGGCGATCGCCCGCCACCGCCGTGCGGGCGGGATCTTGCAGAATGGCCGGGACGAAATACAACCCGGGCTCGATGGTGATGGCCATGCCGGGCGCAAGCTCGCGGTCCAGGCGCAGGGTGCGCAGCCCGGGCTGGGTGGAGCGCGCGCGGCCGGGGGCATAGGTGGCGCGATCCCCGAGATCCTCCATGTCGTGGACGTCCAGTCCGATCAGGTGGCCCAGCCCGTGCGGAAAGAAGAGGGCCACGACCCCGTCGGACACCAATTCCGAGGGATCGCCACGCAGCAGGCCCAGATCGATCAACCCCTCGGCCATCAATTGGGCCGCCATGAGGTGCAGCTCGCGAAAGGGGCGACCGGGCTGAACCGCCATGATCAGCTTCTGTTGTAGATTGCACACCACTTGGTAACAGTCGCGCTGGCTCGGAGAAAAGCGCCTGCTCACCGGCCAGGTGCGCGTGACGTCGGCGGCCCAGCCGTCGGCGGTCTCGCCGCCCACGTCGACCAGCAGCAGATCGCGCGGTGTGAGATCGTGGTGATAGACCTCGTTGTGCAAGACCTCGCCGTGGACCGAGACGATGGAGTTGTAGGACACGGACATGTCGCGTTTGATGAACTCGGCCTCCATGGCGGCGCGCACCACGCATTCCTTGATGCCGGGGCGAACCGCGTGAAGGCCCGCGTGGTAGGCAGCGGCGGTGGCCGCGGCGGCTTGGCGCATGGCCGCAATGCCCGCGTGATCGTGGATCAGGCGCATCTCGATGACGGCGTCGGCCAAGGGCTCGTCGAGGGCGTCCAGCCTGCCGTAGTGGACGGGGCGGCCCAACAGCTCGGCCTGCTCCGCGCGCGTCTCGGCATCCAGAGCGGGCAGGCTGGCCACCGAATGGCTGGCCAGGGCCTCGGGCAGCGCGGGCCGCAATTCGACCGGGCAAGCCAAAGCATCGGCCAGCTGCGCCGGTCCGGGCGCGGGACCATGCCAAAGTGCGAAGTCCGGCCCCGGTTCGGGCACGAAGAGCAGCCAGCGGTCGCCCGTCCACAAACCAAAGGCGCGTGGCAGGTGCAGGCCGAAGAGATAGAGGAAATGGCTGGCCGCGCGGAAGGGATAGGCGGTGTTGGCCGAGGTGCGCGGGCGGGGCGCACCCGCGGCGATGAGGGCCGGACGATCCCCCAGCATCATGGCCAGGCGGGATCTTCGGGCGGCGCAGGCTCTTCCGTCGAAATCGCTGAGCTTCATGGACCGCAACAGTATACGCCGGAGCGGGCCGTGTCTCATGGTTCGCGACGGGCGAGGACCTGGCTATTTGCGCTCGGGCTGATAAACTTCCGCCGCTTCGCGTTCAGCGCTCCAGTCTCTCCTTTCCTGCTTTTTCCATGACGAATTCGATAGCCGTTGCACCTTTGTCAGCGGGGCCGGCGCATTCGATCCCGGTCTCGCAGTGCCCGATCTGCGGCGAGGAGCAACTGTCCTATTCGTTCGAGTATGAGGGCTACCCGGTCTGTCGCTGTTCGCGTTGCGGGCTGCTCTTTCTCAATCCCCAGCCCAGTGACGAAGTCTTGGCCGGGATCTACTCCGAGAGCTACTTTTTGGGGGGCGACACCGAGCGGGATCGAGCCATCACCGACGTGATGAAGGCGGAGACCGCGCGCCTCTACGTCCAGCACCTGACCGACTACGTGGGGGAGACGCGCGGGCGTTTGTTGGAGATCGGCTGCGCCAACGGCCACTTCCTGGAAGCGGCGCGGGCCGCGGGCTTCGAGGTGCGCGGCAGCGATGTCTCGGAGCACTCGTGCAAGATGGCCAACCAGCGGCTGGGTGGCGACTACGTCACGTGC
>CAZHUY010000388.1:0-4356 GCA_964535465.1 uncultured Myxococcales bacterium | reverse complement strand
CTTGCCAGGGCGGGAATTTCACCCGCTGGAAGCGCCGGGCTTTGCCTGGCGCTCCAAAGAACTTTTCCAGGTCAAGGTCGACCACCCATTCGTACCCCTCCTCCAGGTGTTGCTTGGCCTCGGCGATGGCTGTGTGACAGCTGCGCCCGGGCCGAAAGCCATGGCTCGACGGGTGAAACGTCGGCTCGTAATGCGGACCGAGCACTTGGTGCACAGCCTGCTGAACCGTTCGATCCACCACATTCGGTATGCCAAGGCCCCGCTGCCCGCCCCCGCTCTTCGGTATCCATACCCGCCGGATGTCTCCGACCTGGTATGTCCCGTCCAGCAGCGATCGTGACAGCGCCGGTATCAGCGTCCCCAAGGTCTCCGCCACTTCCCCCACGCTTTGCCGATCCGGTCCGGGTGCGCCCTTGTTGGCCTTCACCTGTTCGAACGCTCTCATCAGATTTCCTTCGTTCGCCACCTCCTCCATCGTCATCGGCGGCAAGGCCCTCTCTTCTTCGTTCCCCGACTTCGGCACCTCGCTCCGCGCAGGCTCGGGTTGGCCCGAGTCCGCTTGGGCGGTGGCCCCTTTCGGGTTGTCAGCTGTCTCGGGAAACAATCCGAGCTGCCTTGCTTCTTTGCTGGCCGTGGTCGCCTTCCCTCCCCACCTTCCGGCGGTTGGGACCAGCTTTCGCTGGCCTTCCGGTACTACGCGACCATCCGACTCCTCTTGTCCCTTCTTCATCTCGTCCTTTCGTACTCGATGAATACCGCTCGCGATTCCTCGCCACGGAGGCCAAGAGGTCTCTCCGGGTAAGAACGCAGAACTTCGCACCAATCCCGTCGCCACCACGTGGTACCGCCCAGCGGATATCGGGCGTCGCTGCTACCGGCCAGCTTGCCCAAACGGTCCCACGCCTTACGGCGCTTCACTTTCGTTCGGTTCGGTGCTGCACCATAGACTTCCATCGGACACCCCCTCGCGGGTCGGTCGCCTCACGGCCACCGCGATGCCGGTGCTCCGGCTCGGTGCCCTTGTCGCGTAGGTGGGAGGTTCCCTCCGCTAGGGTCCTCAGAGGACTTGGCCTATTTCATGGCTTCACCTCTTCTGTTCTGCGTCCATGCCGGACGCACCGGTCTCCCGCTGCGCGGGTCCCTCCGCGAAAGCGGTCCACGGTCCGAGGGAGCTGGTTCGCTCGCTGCTGGGTGGCCCAACTCCAGACGCAGGACGACATGAGCACCAAGCCCTTCCATATCAACTCCGAACCCAGAGCGGCTGTTCCAGCCGCCGGAGCCCCCCAGGGCCTGTTCCGGCCCCTCGCCCCCCAGGGGGCGATTCCCGACCCGCCCCTCTCCTCCGCAGGTTTTCCCGCACCCAGCAGAAAGGATCGACCCATGTCCACGAAGACTGTCTACGCCGTCATCACCGATCGAATCATCCAGGCTCTTGAAACTGGCACCGTTCCCTGGCGCATGCCGTGGCGGAAGATCAAGCCGGCATCCTTCACCACGGGTGCAAACTATCGCGGCATCAATCGCTTCATGCTCGAACTAGCAACGCAGGTCAACGGGTACAGCTCGCCCTATTGGCTGACTTTTCGCCAGGCCCTCGCCCAGGGCGGTAACGTGAAAAAGGGCGAGAAGGGTTGGCCCTGCATGTTCTTCAAGACCATCGACAACGATGGACCAAGAAGAGAAAGAGGCGACCCAGGCCGAGGACACTCGCACGCGCAGCCGCGCGATCGCTCGCTACTTTACCGTCTTCAACCTCGATCAATGCGAGGGAGTGACATCGCCCGCGCTTCCGGAAGTCGAGCCCTTCAACCCGATCGAGTCGTGCGAAATGATCGTCACAGGCTTCGAGTCACGAGGCCCGGTCATCCATCTGGGAGGCAACCAGGCTTGCTACATCCCATCGCAAGATCGCGTGGAAATCCCTCTGCCGCAGCAGTTCGCCTCACCGGAAAACTTCTATGGCACGCTGTTTCACGAACTTGCCCACGGCACCGGCCATCCGACTCGCCTTGCCCGCTTCGACACCACTGCCGAGCCGGCTGCCTTCGGATCTGCATCCTACGCAGGCGAGGAACTCGTAGCGGAAATGACCGCCGCCTTCCTTTGCGCCGAGGCCGGCATCTCGCCGCCCACCATCGACCAGCAAGCCGCCTATGTAAAAGGTTGGCTGTCGCGTTTGCGCGATGACAGCCGAGCCGTGGTCACTGCCGCCGCCCAGGCGCAGAAGGCCAGCGATTTCATTCTGGGCATCAACGGCCACACCGCCCAGCCCATGAGTGAAGAGACCGACGCCTAGCTTGGGTTCTTCCGTCGGGATCCGGGCCGGTCGCGACCCGGACCCCGCGGAAAAATCGCCGCGGAACGCGTAGGCGTTCCGCAGGGGATCCTATAATGAGAACTGCTCCCTCACCTTCCTCAGCACCTCGCGCGCGATGATCTCGCTTGGACTGTCCACAAGGGATTGCGCCAAATCCTCCGTGACGCGAACGCTGTCATCGACCGCCCACAGGATTTTGCCGCGCGGGTCGCGCGCCACCATCTCGTAAAATGCCGTCGGCTTGTGCCACGTCCCCGCTGGCTCCCACCGGTACACCGTGATCGCCAGGTTCACGTTTTCGGCGCCGCCAGCTCGCTGATTCAACCGCCCAATCTGATCACGAATGCTCTGCAGGAGTTCCTTCGGGGCTTCCGGTACCGTCCAACTCCGATCTTGATCCCACTTCACGAGCCCCCAAGGCCGCAAGTTGGACGCCTGCCAGAAGCGATCAAAATTCTTCGAGTTACCCCTCGGCCCGCGCAGGCACGACTGCTCGTCTTTCCCCAGGCTGCTCCGACCTTCGTGGAATCCGGTGGAAGCGCACCCCACCATGGCCAGCCCGATCAACATCAGTTTCCACATCGTTACGCACCTGGACGAGTGGTGGTCGGTGCCCCAGCAGCCGGTCCGGGAGCCGGGGAACGGTTGTTGCCCGCCGCTCGCTCCACGGTGAGGCCGGTTTCCGTTGAATCCTCGATCGACTCCTGGAAGAGCCGGTCTTTCTTGAAGAGCAGCTCGAGCCCCTGTTCGATGGTCAGGGTCAGCGTCTCCTCTTTATCGGCGTCCACCTGCAGCGCCGCCCACGCGACGTAGCGGTCCAGCATCTCGGCGGTTCTCGAAGAGATGGGTATTTCGCGCACGACGCGGGTGTGTCCTCGCTGAAAAATGAGTGGTCGGTTCTGCTCGGTCTTGGGACGGCCTTTGTTTTTCTCAACCATGTGAGTCCTCCTGGCTCCAGTTATCGGTCCGGCAGCCCCCACGGTTTCACCTGCCGCGCTGATTTGTGGCCACAGCAGAAGCGCGTGCGATTTCCTGAAACCGTCACCCGCCTGCCGCCGACAACTCGGCATGACTCTCGGACACGAGGATGTGAGAGCGCCTCAATCGTTCAGGCGCCTTCCGGCCCCCGGCAGACAAAGGGACAGTGGCGCCCCTCGGTGCCGCATATTCCGCCGCTCGCGCCTTTGCGTGGCCGGCTCCCGAAATCTGCCGTGCGTTTTGCCATTCGGTGAGCCTGGTCGTCCACGACGAGAGCCGAGGACCATCCCTGTTCTTGGATCTGAGTCCTCTCCGTTTCCCCTCTTCCTTGGGCACCACGCGGGGCCTTTTTGTCGCGCCCTGCACCCGTGCCGCTTCTGCTTCGGCCGTGGGCCGCTCTTCGAGTTTTGGTACCTGGCCAAAAAAGGCAGCGGCAGGGTTTGGGAGCTCCGGCTCCCGCGTTTTGGGGTGCCCCAACTCAGAGGGCGAAACGGAGAAAGAAAATGACCAAGAACAATATGGAGATCGTCGGCTTCGTCGGACAGGACCTCAGGCTCACCAGCGACAACGCACCCGCCCGCCTTTCGGTGGCCACCACGGAACGCTGGCGCGATGAGAGCGGCGAGAAGCACGAACGCACCGAGTGGCACACCGTCCTTTGCTGGAAGGGCCTGCGCGAGCTCGCGTACCGGTACGTGCACAAGGGCTCTCACATCCTCGTGTCCGGTCCCCTGCACTCCCGCGAGTACGAGAAGGACGGCATCACCCACACGGTTTGGGAGATACACGCCCGCGAGCTTCTCCTGCTCGACCCTCGCTCAAGCTCGAGCGACGAAGCGGACTCCCCTGCACCCGCCACCTCCGCCTAACTGGCGCCACTTGGGGCGCCCCTGTTGGGGCGTCCCAAGGCTTTTCCCAACACCACCACCAGCCCGACCCCACGTCGGAATCTCGGAAAAGTCATGATGCACGGAATTAACTACACGCAGCAGACACCAGGAAAGTCCCTGGTGCATGAACATACTACTTCCACCACCGAAACTCGGTGGTGGAAGGTATTA
>CAZHUY010000387.1:0-4545 GCA_964535465.1 uncultured Myxococcales bacterium | reverse complement strand
CGCCAGCTCCCGGTGATCGCCTGGAGCTCCTCGGTCGGCTTTGCAGCGTGAATGTGAGCGTGATCGCGGTAATTGATGGTGACGGTAGCGAGGTAAGTGAGGGAATGGGGCATCGGCGTGCCTGAGCGGCGAGTGGATCAGGGCCAGAGGGGTGTGCCTGGCGGATGGGGGAGGAGGTTTTCTGAGGCATAGGAGGGCTCTGAAACATGGTCTGGGCGATGTGCCGGGGAGGTTTGGGGCCTCCCCGGCGTTGGCAGACGACGTTTCGTCGCCCTCATCCAGTTATCCCTCGGCAGGTTGCTCCTCAGCAGAGCCTGCTTCTGTTTCACTGGACAAAACCGGCGTGTTTCCCGTTTCCGTTTCCTTGGGGGGCCTGAGGGCGGGAAACGGGAACGGGCAAAGTGAGTTGGTAGCCGCGAGGGTCGCGGTTGACCTCGCCGCGTTGGGACAACTCGGTCAACGCCGCACAGAGGGTGGCGGTGCGCATACCGCAGCGTTTTCTCAACTCGTGAACCGGGACCGGCTCGTGGAACTGCGCCAGGGCTTGGCGCACACGCTCGACCGGGGTGGGTGGGGCGTTGGCTTCGGCACGGTGAGGGGCGAGGACGCCAAGGGCCAAGTTCGATCCGGACGCCGCGAGTTGGAGGGGGATCTGATCTTGGGAGGGAGCGGCGCGATGTTCGGTGGAGAGGGTCAGTTGGGAGCCTTTGCGGCGCAGATAGAGGTTGGAGTCGCCCCAGCCATGCAGTTCGCTGGAACCGCGCAGGGCTTGGCCGGGGCGAGTGGCGTGGGAGTCTTTGCGGGCGTGGTGGACCAGGAGGACGGCCAGGTGGAACTGGCGTTGGAGTTCACGCAAGTAGGAGAGCAGCGTGGCGATTTGGGTGGCATCGTTTTCATCGACGCGGTGGAGGCGGATCAGGGGGTCGAGGATGAGCAGGATCGGTTGGTGGTGCTGGACGGTGTGCCAAAGGCGCTGACGGTCGGCTGGGGTGTCAAGTCGGAGTGCCGGAGCGGTAATCACCTGGACCGGGAGGGATTCAAAGCCGACCTGGGCGGCGGCGGCGATGCCGGCCAAGCGCTGACGCACGACGGCCAGGGAGTCCTCGGCCGGGAAGAGCAGCACGGGGCCGGAACGACGAACGGGGAACTGGCGCAGGCAGGGAGCGCCGGAGGCGACGCTCACGGCGACATCCAGGGCCAGGAAGCTCTTACAGCATTTGGGTTCGCCGCCGAGGATGCCGACGGCTTGATCGGCCCAGAGGCCCTCGATCAGCCATTGGGTTTGTGGACCGGTGCTGGCCAATTGACTGGCCCGCTGGACGGGAAGTTCGGGATTCATGCTTTGCGGGCGGGTTTGGGGTCCAGGGCAAAGACTTCGAAGAAGAGCTTCTCGTCGATGGTGTCACGTTCCTGTTGGGCGGCGGCGGCCAACAGGTCGTGGGCCAGGTGCATGAGCAAACGCAGGTTGCCGGTGGCGTGTTCACAGAGGGTCTGGAGGAGCGTTGGGCTCAGGAGTTTGGGATTGCCGGCACTCTTGAGGAGGTGGGTGAGGCAAGCGAGCAACTGCGGCGGCGGCAACGCTTCGGTGCGCAGGCGGGTGCGGATGCGACTGGCCAGGGGCAAGAGTTCGGGGCTTTCGAGCTTGAGGCTCAAGCGGCCATCGCCGGCGAGGATGACGGTGAGAATGGAACGGGAGTCCAGGTCGGCGCTGGAAAGCAGGCGCAGTTCGCACAGGACCGCAGCGGTGGTTTCCTGGGCTTCGTCGATGAGGAGAACGGGGCGGTCACGGGAAGCTTCGATATGGTGGTGCCACTTTTCGCGGAGGACTTTGGCGCTGGCCCAGCGGTTATGGGGCGAGAGGGGGACTTGGAAGAGGTCGCCCAGTTCGCGGTAGAAGTCGGCGAGGGAAGCCTGGGGCCGGGTGAGGACGCCGACGGTGAGGTCGCGCCGCTGGCTCAAACGCTCGGCCAACAGGCGCAAGGCGGCGCTCTTGCCCGTGCCCGGATCGCCGAGGGCCAGGGCGAAGCCGCCTTCGCCGACTTGCTGCTCGATGCGCCAGCAGAACTGCTCCAGGGGTGGGGCGACCCAGAGGGCGGTGGTAGGGATGTCCGGGGAGAAGGGATTGAACTTCAGACTGTAGAGGGAGAGGAGTTTCTTGTTCATGCGGGGTTGGCGTTGGGGGTGATTTCGTCTTTGGGCAGATAGGCTGGAGGCAAGCCGGTGGTGGCGTACTGGTGGATGATCTTCTGGAGTAAGGGGGCCATGCCGGTGGCCGGTGGTGGTGGGCTGGCCGGTGCATTGGCACGGGGAGCGCGGCGTCCGTCGGCGTTCTTGTGGCGGTCCAGGGGAAAGAGGCGGGTGAGGATCGCGCCGGTGTGGGGATCGGACAGATAGACCACGCTCAGGTCCCAAGAGGCGTAACGCACGGTCACTCGTTCCAGGTGACCATAGCGGGAGGGGATTTCGAAGCGGATGCCTTCCAGACTGAGCGTACCGTCGCTGCGGCGTTGGGTGCGGCGCACTTCGGTGGTGAAGGCCAGGCGCAGTTGCTCGGTGCAGGGACAGGGGCGGCCGACATCCTTGTCGTGGAGGAAGCGATCCAAGGGGGTCTGGCCGGTTTCGGAATGAAGCTTGCGATTGTACTCCAGCTCGACCCAGGCTTGGGTGGCTTCGTTGAGTTGGGCCAGGGTGAGATCGGCGACGCCTTCGAGCATGGGCAGGAGCCGGCCTTCGATCTGGGACCAAAAAGCCTCCTGTTTCCCGTTTTGGAACGGGCTGAAAGGCAACGTGTTCTCGAACACGATACCCAGGCGGGTGAGGCCCTGTTCGGTCTCCTGGGCGATCATGGCCGAGCCGTTATCAAAGAGGATCGAACGGGGCAGTTGGCGCTTCTGAAAGCCCTGCGAGAGTCCGTGCACCAGTTCCTGGGCACCCTCGGCCAGATACCATTGGAGATGGCACGCCAGGCGGGAGCGATCATCCAAGATGCCCAACGCCAGCGGATAGGCCCACTGCCCGTTGGGCTGGAGGACGCGCAAGGAACCGTGATGAAAGTCCAGGTGCCAGAGGGCGTTGACGTATTGGCTTTCGTAGCTGCGGACTTCGCGGGTCTGGTAGCGGTGTTCGGCGGCTTGGGCGCCGGGGCTGTGCACGGGACCGCGGCGGGGGCGTTTGAACAGAGCGTGGGCTTTCATGAAGCGCACGACCGAAGCGTAAGCGGGCATCGGTCCCACATCGGGCTGCTTGTGGACCAGAGCGGCCAGGTTGTCGGCGTGGAGTTGGTAACTCCAACTGGGGTGCTGCTGATATTGCTGGTGGAGCAAGGTGCTCAGCGCGGGACTCCAGATGGGATGCGTGCCGTGATCGGAGCGGATTTTGCGCTTGAGGACCTCCACGGGGCCGGCAGTGGCGCGCAAGGCTTTGTAGTACCAGCGCTCGATGGTCGAGCAGCCCAGCACGATCCACGCTCCGCTGAGGGGGTGACGCCACTTTCGGGCGGCGAGTTCCTTGAGTTGATGTTGGAGTTCGCCGCGGGCCGGGGGCGCGGCCAAGAGCGGTCCGATGACGCTGAAGCGAAAATGGGCCCAGCGTTCCGAGGACCGGAGGGTCGAAGGTTGTTTGTCCATAGGATGCCGTTTTTTTGCTTTTCCACCGCGTTGGCGGTGTGGCCCAGGCTTCTACCTCTCCCGCGGCGGGCCTGTCGCCTGGCATCCTCTGCGGGAGATTAGGCCTCCCTCAGCCAAGGGCCTCCAGGGCAGGCAGACTCGTCGTCAGGGGACAGAGGAATTCGAGGAGTGCCAGCAGTTGACCGGGGCGATGGATCGCGAAGGCCAGGCCCAACGACAGAGGCAGGCTTTTCTCGCAAAGCCCAGGCAGCAATCGCGCTCGCGCTTGCTTCCAGAAGGGGCTTTGCACGAAGGTCTCCAACCACCATTGCCGCCAACGTTCCACCGTGCGCCGATCAATGCCCAGCGCCTCACGCAAAACGCGCATGCGCTCCGGGGTCAGCCCGTGACGCGCCGCCGACACCAGCACGACCACCACCCCATAGTAAACCCGGCGCCCCAGAAAACGCACCGAAGGCGGCGTGTGGCGTTTGCGGCATCCGTCCTGATCGCAGCAAAAGCTGTGACGCAAGACCCATTCGATGAGCTTGGATCCGCTGCGGGGTTTGCGGTCGTAATCGGCCCGATGCAGTTTACCCCCGCAGTAAATGCAGCCGCACCGGCGGACCTGCTCGGCCAGATCGGCATCGACTTCTCTCAGGAATTGATCTAAGCGTGAATTGGCCAGGTCATGCTGGCCGAAGTACTCTTTCTTCGTTGTTTTCATAACCTTACGAAGAAGAGAAAGCCCCCGCGAGGCAAGCCTTCGCGGGGGCCCACTTCCAAACCTTCGCTATGCTGGATTATTGAGGGACCTTCACTGCTTTCCCCCAGAAACCGTCGTCAATACCGACCCGTCACCCCTCGACTACGGAGTTCAGCCTCAATGTAAAGCTCCGTCACGCCGGGGCGCAGCTCCCCCAACACCCGCATCCAAAAC
>CAZHUY010000386.1:0-4574 GCA_964535465.1 uncultured Myxococcales bacterium | reverse complement strand
CCGGAAACCTTCGATCTCCTCGCGATCCACCGTGCGGAAACGACCGAAAGAGCCAACCGGGATCCCGCGCAGGGCCCCGTCCGCGCCCTCGCGAACAATGGCGTAGGCGGTCTCCTCGTACCCGCAGGTCGACTTGGCCCGCAGGATGCTCCACGACTCGGGCTTGGCCAGGGTCTTGCTGTCCGTGGGCACGTTCACCGATTCGAACTTGGTCTCATCCTTCTGGCGCTCGCCGAACAGCCCGGAGAGGTCGAGTTTCTCCGGATCGCTGCCAAAGCCCATACGCAACAGCCGCCGACCCGCGTGCAGGCCGGCCGCGATGCCGTCGGCCAGAGAGGCGTTGCCCTTGTCCAGGCAGCCGGCCAGGGCGGCCACGAACGCGCTGGTCCCGCCCACCGCCGAGCCGGCAAAGCCATCGGCGTAGCCACCCTCGATGTTGGCCGGGTCGTAGTACAAGGTCGTCGAGTCTTTGCAGGACGGTTGGTAATCGATGGCGCCGTCGAGCCCGAACACCACCACCACGTGCCCGCAGCGGCTGAGGCTGGGCAGCATGGGGTGTGACGACATCTGCCACACGAAATCCAGGGCGGTGCGCTCCCAAGAGAGCCCGCGCCCCAGGTTGATGCCTGACGCGCGCAAATCATCGGGCATGAGCACCACGGTCAGGCGTTCCGCGTGGTTCTTCAGCAGGTGCTGCCAAAGCGCGCCCTGAAACAGGGACGCGTGCATCTTGAGCACGATCTGCGGGGTGGCCTTGGCATCGCGAATCGCCGCCGGCCAAGCCTGGGCCTGGTCGCGAAACCCGTTGCCCGCATCGTCGAGCACGACAATGGCTGCGCCCGGGTCATCGTTCTGGATTGCCGCGAGCGCCCCCGCCGGTCCGGCGAATCCCCCCCAGCGAACCACGCGTAGTACCTTGGCCTTGGGCTGTGCCTTGCTTGCGCCCACCAGCCCCAGATCCGCGTACGAGCGCAGATACGGCGAGTCGATCCCCCGCAAAGCCGCCGGCTCCACCACCGGCGCCGCCGGCCGCCGCCCCGTCGCCACCGCCACCAGCTCCGCCTGCAGAAACGCCCCACCCGGCCGCACCACCACCCGCGTGCCTGGCTTGCGCTGCCAGTTCTGGCGAGCATCCCTCTCGCCCCCCTTGGGCCCCGACACCGCCGGCACGGTCAGACTGAACCAATCAACCGCCACGTCGCCGGCAACCACGATGGACTTGGTTTTTGCTTCGCTCATAGGGGCTCCTAGATGGGTTGCGAGAGTGTACAAGGAACGAGCAGACGCGTCAGATGTTTGCGGGGACGATTTCGAGGCGACCCTCACGGATGACGGCGCGCCAGCGGCCGTCGGGGGCGAGGTCGCGGGCAGCGGCCCAGGGGCATACCGGCTGCGAGGCGGGCTTCAGCGTCGCCGCGTCCAGAACCTGTTCGCGCTTGTCCTCAGTCCGCGCCAGCACTCGCGCGCCATCCGCCGAGAACCGCAGGTCCGCAACGGGAGCCCCGAGGGGTTCGCTGCGCACAACCAGCTCGACCTGCCCGGCACCCGCATGCCATTGCAGCAGGGCAATCGCACCAGTATCGAGCGCGGAAGCGACGAGCGCGTGGGTGGGCGACCAGGTGGCAAGCGTCGTGCGCGCAAGCGGACCGGGGCGCATGAGACGAAGGAGAAGGACATCGCCGCCGTCCGTACCAGAGGCGACAATGTCGCCACCCGCAGAACAGCACGCAAGAGCTCTCCGTGTCTGCCAAACCGCAACGCATTGACCCGTCTGAAGGTCCCACACCCTCAGAACATCGCGTGGAGTCCCTGATTCGAAGGGCACGGAAACGGCGAGGTTGCCGTCCGCCAGAAGCGCAAGGTCGCGCACCTTTTCCGTGTGCCCCTGGTAGATACGAACACACCGGCCACTTTCCAGATCCCAGAGCCGCAACGTCTTGTCGAAACTGCAAGAAAGAACTCGCTGGCCGTCTGGAAGGAAAACCGCACCGAACACCTTTTCCGTGTGCCCCTCGAATGTCTGCAGACATTGCCCACTCTGGATGTCCCACAGCTTGACTGTTTTGTCCTCGCCTGCCGACACCGCGAGGCGACCGTCGGGAGAGACGGAAACTGCCCAGACATTCCCGGCATGCCCTTCGAATCGACGCACACATTGCCCGGTCTCCAGGTCCAGCAATCGCGTGTCGGCGAGCACTCGTTTGCCATCGGGCAGTGGTGCAAGGCCCTCCAAGAGATTGATCTCACCGAGCGTGCGGGAACACTGGCCGGCTGCGAGATCCCAAACCTTGAGAATCGGGGCGGACCGGGAATAAGCCAGACCGCACCCCGAATAGGAAATCGCGTGCGAACCGTCGGGGAGAAACTCAACCGCATATACACCGGATTCGTGCCCCTCGAAGGTGCGTGTGCATACGCCGTTTTCGGTGCTCCAGAGCCTGACCACGTGGTCGCGGTGGCCCGAGAGCGCCTGGTGACCATCCGATGACAGGGCAATTGCGTGGACCGCTCTCTTTTCGTCCTCTTCCTTGCTCGGGTCATCATGCACATCCAGATCGATCAACTTCACGGAGCGGTCCTTGCCACCGCAGAGCACACGACGGCCATCGCTGAGAACCGTGACCGAAAGCACTCCACCCACGTTGGCAGGAATAATCCTGAGGCAATCGCCAGTCGCTACGTCCCAAACCCACAACTTGCCGTCTTCGCTGCCACTAACCACACGGCAACCGTCAGGCAACACCGCGACGGCACGTGTCCGTCTAGCAAAACGCGGAAGCTTGAACTTCAATACAAGCGTCTCGGTTTCGATGTCATAGACGTACAGTGCGTCCCGCCCCCCGACGACAACCCGGCGGTCGTCCAAAAGGACCCCGAGTGCGTCGCCACCGGGCGTGAACGTGTGTTGCGAAGGCGACGCTAATTCAATGTCCCACACCTTCAACAAGTACATGTTTACCGAAACTATTTTTCTGCCATTGCAGATCATTGCCAAGGCAGCCAAGGAAAGACCTGACACGACCTCACAACTGCACGCACCCGTCTCAAAATCCAAACGCTGAAGATACGGGCCCATACTGGCCAGAAGCTCCTTACCCCCAGGCACGAGCGAGAAGGCACGAACTGTGCCGGTGCTTTTGAACACGCGAAGGCACCGCCCCGAGTCCAAATCCCAGATCCTGACGGTGCTATCATCGCTCCCCGAGACGGCGCGGTGACCATCAGGCAGAAACAGGGCTGCATTCACGTGGTCCGTGTGCCCGGAGAACTTGCGAAGGCATCGCCCACTCTCAATGTCCCAAAGTCTGAGATCGCCGTCCTCGCTCCCGGAGAGTGCAAACCGTTCACAGGCAGAGGGCACCACGCACGTTACCGCCCCCCGGTGCCCCTCGAAGGTTTGAAGACACGGGTTCGTCGGCACCACCTTGGGCCGTCTGATCGAGCGAAGCCAGCACCTGTCACTCCCGACTTCTTCCAGCCATGCCTCTGCGCTGGCAGTCACGGCGCTCGTGTCCGCATGGGCAACGGCGAGTTGAAGAAGGTAGATCTCGGGGACGAGACCGGCCGTTGCCCGCTGGAGCAGGTGGCTGATTTCGCGGTAGAAGTTCTTCCAGACCCCCAACTTGGTCCGAGCGGCGGGTTGGAGCCCGTTCCTTCCGGTAACGAGCACGAAATCGTCCGCTATGTTTTGAACTTCCGGCGCCCCCAGCACCTTCAGCCTCTGGTGGTGATACCCAAAGTCTGTCATCGGCTCCGCCGCGTCCCCTCCCCGCCCAACCGCCACCAGATGGCCCGGCAGGTGCCGCAGTGAATATGCGCTCATGCCCCGCACATCGGAGCGGTATTCCGCCCAACATGCGTCGGCCAGGCGTTTCTCGCCAAGATCCGCGTCCACGAAGTACCCCCCGGCGCGTGGCAGGTGCGTGTTCTCGTCCAGGGCCGTTAGCCAGTCACGCACCGACTTGTGAAACGGGCGGATCGTGTCCTCTTGGTTCGCCACCTTGCGGATCGGAAACATCGATCCCACGCGCACCAGGCGGGCGCGGACTTGGTTGCTGCTCAGGTTGGTGGCACGGGCCAGGACGTCCAGGGGCAGAGGCTCGCGGGCGGAGCAGATGCACTGGAGCAGGGGCGCGATGGCGGCGTGGTATTCGGCGCTGTCGGGGTATTGCCGCGTGAAGAAGCGTTGGTAGTGGCCGGCCATGCCCACGGGCAGATCGTCCAGGTCGTCCAGGGTCATGCGGCCCTGGTCGATCTCCTCTAGCAAGACCACCACGTAAAGGAAGACCGCCTCGCTGGCGGCCAGGATGGCCGCGAGGGTGCGCTCGTCTTGGGACAGGTTGCGGGCGGCAAGCTCGCGTTCCAGGTAGCGGCGTAGGTCTTCCAGGTTCTCGGCGCGTTGGGCGTCGAGCAGGAAGGGCTTCAGGTGGCCCAGCGTGGTCACCACCTCGACCTCGGGCCGGCTGGTGATCACCAGGCGCAGCCACGACGGCACCTTGTCCCAGTGGTCGCGGATCAGCTCGGCGATCTCGTTGCGGCCGCCGCGCGTGGCCTCGTCGATGGCGTCGATGACC
>CAZHUY010000385.1:0-4582 GCA_964535465.1 uncultured Myxococcales bacterium | reverse complement strand
TCGTGTTCCTCCGCAAACCCGGTGCTCAGTGCCCGACCATCAAAGCGCTCCCTCCGTGGTATCTCCCGCTCGAGTTGTCGAGATCGGAGGTGCCGAATCACCCAGGGCCGAAGCAATGCCTCGGCCTTTCGCATGGTCTCGAACGCCCGTCCGTACCAACGTCGAACGGCTGCTATGCGCTCCGGCAGCTCCGCCGAAGCCGTCAATCCGGTCCACCACTCATTGACCTTTTCCGGACTGCCTCCCGGAACATCGGACCATCGAATACGCTGCCAGGCTCGATCCAACTCGGTCGTATCGACCTGTGCCGCATCGAGAGCCTGACGCAGTGCTTTGAGCTGACCATCAAACGATTCCTGGGTCAGCAAGGGCAGACTGTTCCAGGCGATCCCTCTGAAACGTCCGAGGATGTTGAGGAGTTCCTGGTGCCCAAGCTGAAAAGGTGTCGCGGTCAGGAACAACATCCTCTCGAACCCGTCGCTGAGCGCGCCGGCCAGCATCTCCGCGTCCGCCTCGTTCTCAGGCTCGACAAACAACGATGCCAGTCGCGTGGCGGGGTTCTTGAGGTGATGCGCTTCATCCAAGATCAGCAATGGTGAGCGAAAACGCGCCCGGGCGAGTGCCTCTGGCCAGATGGAGCGCATGGCTGCGTTGAGCTGGACCCGCACTTGGGCCAGGCGATCCGATAGGTAGGCAGAAGACCTGAGCGGAAGCTCCCGAAGGCTCGACGCCAATTCCCGGAGATTCAGTTCTCCGCGTTCCAGGACGCGTTCGACGGCCTCTGGAACCGGATCGTCGGTCAGTCTCTCCTCGCCGGCTTCCTCGTTGATGACATCCCTCCAGCGAGAGCACTCGATGCCCAGCAACTTCGAATACAACTCCGGCCCGTAGGCCATGCTCTTGTTTCGTAGCAGTTCCGCCACGAACCGCGGGAGCACCTGCCTGCGTTCACCCAGGTGCACGCCGTGCATCGCCGCCCGAAGAATGGCCAGCTTCACCCACGGATCGCTGAGGCACGTGTGAAAGGCCCCGTGTGTCAGGAAGATGATCCGCGCGCGGCTCCGTTTCGGATCATCGAGGAGCTTGAAGAAATCGAGCCCGGACAGTGCTTTCTCAGCCTTCAAGTTCTTGTGAGCGTCTAGGCGAAGACAGAGATCTTTGAAAACATCCCAGTCTTGGGGCCATTTGTCGCGCAGCGAGGGCGGCACCATGATGACAACGGGTCGCCCGCCCTTGTCCCCCAGCGCAGCTGCAACCGCCACCGACAATGCCACGAAGGTCTTGCCCATCCCCACCTCGTCGGCCAACACCAGCCCAGGTTGCCTTTCGAGCCGGGAAACGATTTCCTGAACCGTAGCCAACTGGCGCTGGCCATCCTTCTTCTCGACCCGTTCGGTGGCCAGGTTGAAGTCGTTTGGATTGAAGGAAACCGGCCAAGTCATCTAAGCACCTCCTGGCAGGCGCGCTGGACATATTGGGCAAGATTGGACGGGCCGGGCACCGCTCTCGCCATCTCCACCAGCTCGCGCAGCACTGTCTTCATCTCCCGTTCGGCAGCCTCGCCGTCCACGCCATCACCAAATGCCGGTCGCGCCGCCGCGAGCGTCGCCGCCAGTTCGGCGATCATGAATCCCGCCGCATCCCCCTCCTCGGTCTGCAACCGCTTGGCCAGCGCGAGCGGCCCAAGGGGTCCCCGCAATCGCCACGTCAGCGCATCCAGAGAGAACACCGCACGCAGCATCCGTTCCCGCAGCCCTTCAAGCGCCAGCGAAAACCGCTTCATTCGCTTCAGCAGGTAGCCGCTGGTGTCCACCTTCCTATGAGGATCCACGACCGCCGACTCGTTCGCCGTTGCCTTGGCATCACGTGCTTTGATCAGATGTGCGATGATCACATGATAGGGACGAGCGGAGCTCAGCACCTGCAACAACTCTTCAAGGCTAAGTTGTTCTAGCTCTTCGGGCGTAGGCAGCACGTTCGCGTCCGCAGCATTCACGACCCAAACCGCACGCATGACGGTGCCGTCCACTTGCCAGGTGACGTCCAGAGAGGCTGGCGGCCTGGTCTCGGTCAATGTCAGGGAGAAGATCGCCGGAAATGAGGTCGCCGACAATTTGCTGGAGTCGAGCAACACCAAGCCAAGATGGGACACGGTGAAACCCGGGAGCGGCGCCGCGGTGAGCTCCAGTCTGACCACGCTGCAACCGCCTTCGAGAGCGAGCCATGCGCCACCAAATTCCGCAGGCAACGGTACGCAGCCTCCTCCGTCATCCGTTTCTTCGATGTCATCCGGATCGTAGAGGAACTCCACTTTGTCCGTGCCCAAGTCCACATCCTGCGTAGGCGGACTTGCCGCCCAGCAGAGACCACGGAATTCCTTCGCTGCCTCCGGAATGTCGTAGACAAGGTTGGCCTCGATGTTTGGCCGAGCAGCCAGGCCGCTTCCGTTCACCGTGAAGTTGCTCGACCCGACCGAGTAGAGGGCGTGGGTATCCCGTTCGACCCAGATGCTCTTCGCATGGAGCGCTCGACGTTCTTTCCCGTCTTCCGCGGGGCCGTCATTCACGAAGGCAAAGGAGTGCGTCACCGAGTCCCTGGATCCTTCCTGAAGTGCGGCTGGCGCCTGCAGCTCGATGGCGCCGTTGGCCGCGCGATGGCCGGGAGCGACGAATTGGATCTCGCATGGGCCTCGCTGGATCAGCAGGTGACGTTCCATGGCTTCTGTTGTCCTGCGTGCGTCCGCGCCGCCATTGAAAAAGGGACTTACAACGCGAGCCTGATTTGCCGGCGCCCCCGACCAGCGATCGGACATGGCCGCGAACAAATTCGGCCGTCCCTGCCCGAGCCAGACAAATGAACAACTCGGCTTATCTCGCCGCTGCCCCTCACCTGTCCAGTTTCGGGTATTGGCCTCCACACCTCGAAGGAACTCGGTTAGTGGTCGATGTGGTCCTTCGTTCCGATCCGCCCCGGGAGAAAGGTGCTGGATGGCCCGCAGGCATTCGATGGCTTCAGCAAGGATCGACCGGGGTGGCCCCGATGACGGCCGAAAATCTAGCACGGCCATGTTCTCGAAGTTGCTGCGGTACCCGGGCACCGTCAGGTTCGCCGAGCTGACCAGCAGGCGCACGCAGTCTTGCCACTGCAGAATTGCGACCTTGGAATGAAGGATGGCCCCCGGGACACGAACAGGCAGCAGGTGCCACCGTAGACTCCGACTCCCCTTGGCATGCCTTTGGTCCACCAACACGCAGGCGAAGGTCTCCGAGAGTCGGGTTTCGTGCTCGATCAGGTATTCCCTGCCGTGTTCCGCGGCGTCCGTGTCCATCCGCAGGAAGCGTCCCAGGCATTGCTCTTCGAAGAAGTCCGCCTCGAATGTGAACGTGGTCGCGACGCAGCCTATGGGATCGCCGAACTCGTCCTCGCCGCGCCACAGGTCCAGCAAGCGCTGTCGTGCCTTCTCCTCACGCGTGCGGCCTTTGCTCACGACAGCCTCCGAAGGTCATCAAGGAACATCGACAAGCTGGTGGTTCGGTACACGTGCACGTACCCGGGAGGGGGATCATCATTCTCCAACACGTATGCAGCCCGCACCGACACCTGCTCGCGCGGAAGGTGCTCGATCCAAGGAAGCTTCCCGTGGGGTGGCTTCTCCTTCTGGGCCTTCTCGTGGCGATCGAGAACGGCCATGAACAGGGTCCTCGTATCCACCACCGCCGCGAAACATTCGGTCAGGGAGCGAACCTCGGGCTCCCATTCGAGCAGGACAGGATCGGCCTGCACCTGCCTAACCCCTTCTCGAACTCGTTCTACCAGCCCGGCCTTCCGCATCGGGCCCTCGACGTCAGACAGGCCGATTGGTGCCCGCGCGGCCTTGGTCGAAATCCGACGGACCAGGTCAAAGGCATCGGATATCGGCCGACACAGGGCCTCATACGAATCGATCGCATTCAGCCTACGTCCAAGGGCATCCGAGGCCCCACGGGCGGTCTTGCGCAGGAAGGCGGGCTCCTGGTCCCGACTGATCAAGCCGCCGTTCTTGCGAATGGCGGCGATGATTTCGTCTGCCATTTCCGGTTCCTTCTTGGGACGCCGAAGCAAGTTCGTGAGCAGCTGCGCCTCATTTCGCCCCGCACCCGTTGGCTCGGTCAGTTGAGCGATCTGCAGGTACAGCGCGCTGGACAGAGGAACCGTCCGGCCTTGCGCCATCCCTTGCTCAACCGCGCGCCGGAGACTGTTCCGCAACTCGGCGCCGCTCCCAGACCGGCCTTCGCGAAAGCCGCTCATATCCTGGTCACGTTCCCAGGCCGCGATCAGCTCACAGCCCTGGTCGTCCGTGGCCAGGTCGTCAGTGACGATCCCCAGCCCGATCGCCAGTCGTTTGTAGACCCCCGTGAAGCCGAAGATCGAGGCTGTCTTCAGGTAGGAGGCAGCGCTGATGGCCCGCTTCTGCCGAAGGGCGGCCTCGATCTTCCGCCGGCCCGGAATTCTTTGGGCGTCCCGGAGCTTGTCCTGGCAGCGCACCAAGGACTCGGCCACGAACCACTCGAACACCATCCAGGGGGGGCTGCAGCCGTCCTTG
>CAZHUY010000384.1:0-4612 GCA_964535465.1 uncultured Myxococcales bacterium | reverse complement strand
GATGGAGAAGCAGGAGAGCTACCGACTGGCGCTGTGCGTGCCGAGGGAACTGGCCCTCACCCTGGCCGCCAACCTGTTGGGGCTCGAGCCCGACTCGGACGAGGCCAAGGACAGTCTGGGTGATGCCGTGGGCGAGATGGCCAACATGTTGGCCGGGCTCTTGGCGGTCGAGCTCTTCGGTAAGGACGTGATCTGCCGCATCGGCGTGCCCCGGACCGACGAGGAGACCGTCGACCAGCATACTGCGCACGCTGCGCAGGCCTTCTGTCGGGTGTCGCTCAAGACCGAGGAAGGCCACCGCATGGATGTGTGCCTCGCCCAGGCTGGCGATGAGGTTGCTCCGGACGCCTGCTCCACAGGACAGGGAGGCCATCCATGATCAAGGTGCTCGTGGTCGACGATTCGGCCGTGGTTCGGCAGATCCTGCACGACAGCCTGTCCCACGATCCGGAGATCCAGGTGGTGGGAACCGCGCCCGACCCCTACGTGGCGCGGGACATGATCGTGCAGCTACAGCCCGACGTGCTGACCCTGGACGTGGAGATGCCCCGCATGGACGGCATCACGTTCTTGCGCAAGCTGATGTTCTACTTCCCAATGCCAGTCATCGTGGTGTCCTCGCTCACCAAGGAGGGCGGCGCCCTCGCCCTGGAGGCGTTGTCGGCGGGCGCGGTGGAGGTGATGAGCAAGCCGGGCGCGGCCTACACCGTGGGCGACATGGCCGCGGATCTGATCAGCAAAATCAAGACCGCCGCGTGTGCCCGAGTGAAGAAACGCGACGCCGCCAGTGAGACCAAGCCGGCAGAGTTGACATCGCTCGGCAAGACCACCAACCAAATCGTGGCCTTGGGCGCCTCGACCGGTGGTACGTCCGCGCTGGAGAACATCCTGATGCAGATGCCGCCCGACGCCCCCGGCATGGTGATCGCGCAACACATGCCCGCCCTGTTCACCAAGCAGTTCGCCGACCGCCTCAACCGCGGCTCGGCGTTGGAGATCCGTGAGGCACGGGAGAACGACTCGGTGCAGCCCGGGGTGGCCTTGGTGGCCCCGGGCGACAAGCACATGCTGCTCAAGCGCTCCGGAGCGCGCTACTTCGTCAGCATCAAGGATGGCCCTCTTGTTCACCGACAGAGGCCCTCGGTCGATGTCCTCTTCCGCTCGGTCGCGCGCACCGCGGGTCGCAATGCCCTCGGGGTGATCCTGACCGGCATGGGTGTCGATGGAGCGGACGGATTGATGGAGATGCGTCAAGCAGGCGCGCACACCATTGCGCAGGATGAGGCCAGTTGTGTGGTGTTCGGTATGCCTAAGGCCGCCATCGAGAAGGGCGCCGCCGAACGTGTTCTAGCCCTAAAGGAGATCCCCGATGCCATTCTTCGCATCGCACGTACCGCGAACTGACAACCCTGGCGGCTCATTTTTGACGCCTTTGACTGAACCCATCCGTCGGAAAACCGACAGCAGGCTGTCCACCCACACGAAATCTCAGCGCCCATTCCCTGGTCCCATACTTGCAGCGTTTCCCTTCCGCTTCACCCGCGCCAGGAAACCCCGCTGGTCTTCTTGCTCCATCCAAGAGGCTTGGCCATGAAACCACTTCCCCCATCCGATCGTCTTGCCGCTCTGGTGTCCAATGTGACCCAAACCATGCTGGGCATCTCCTTCGCCGCGTCACCAGGCGACAAGGCCATTCCCACCTTTTGTTGGCGTACGGCGGTGATGCTGGTGGAAGGAAGCCGCCCCCTGACCGTGGGGTTGTCGTCCAGCCAAGACGGCTGCCTGACGCTGACCGCCGCGATGTTCCAATGCCCTCCTGCGGATGTCGATCCCAACATGATCAACGACGCCCTTCGCGAGTTGGTCAACATGACCGCTGGCCTGCTCAAGACCGAGATGGCTTTGGACCAGGCTTTGACCGTCCCCCAGGTGGTCACGGACAGCACGATATTGTCCAAACTCGCCGAGCTTCACCCCGGGCTCGTGCTCAAAGCGAAGCAGATTGGCCTTGCCCTGTGGGCCCACGAAGGTCACGCCATCACCAAACTCACGGTTGCCGCGTAGAGGAGGAAACTCGAAATGCCTCGCATTCTGACAGTTGATGACAGCCGCGCGATTCGCATGATTGTCTCCA
Organism: uncultured Myxococcales bacterium; assembly: GCA_964535465.1. Classification (GTDB taxonomy): domain Bacteria; phylum Myxococcota_A; class Polyangia; order Fen-1088; family Fen-1088; genus Fen-1137. The sequence continues at coordinate 2,478 of CAZHUY010000384.1, read as the reverse complement.
AGCAACTCGCCCCGCTGGGCTTCGAGATTGGCGAAGCCGAAGACGGAAACGACGGCCTCAAGCAACTCCAAGCCGCAAAGTACGATCTGGTGATCCTCGACGTCACCATGCCCAACCTGGACGGCCCCGGGATGTTGGCCAAGATGCGCGAGAGCGGTGACAAGACGCCTGTGCTCATGCTGACCTCGGAGTCCAAGACCGCCATCGTCTCCACCGTCATGCGCCTAGGCATCTCGGACTTCGTGCTCAAGCCCTTCAAGGGCGAGGAGCTGAAGGTCAAGGTTCTGAAGGCCCTCAAGCTGCCCGCGGACTACACCGCGGCCGGCGCAGCCCCTGCCGCGACTGGGGCGCCGGCTGCCGCCGCACCCGCGCCTGATCCCGGCGCCGGCTCACGCGCGCTGGTCATCGATGACATGGAGAATGTGCACAAGAAGGTGCGCGCCCTGGTCCCAGCCGCGATCCCGGTGGACGCGGTCCTGACCATGAACGACGCCATGGGCCTGTGCCGCAGCCACAAGTACGGCCTGATTCTGATCGATGGCGAGCTACCCGACACGAATCTGCTCTCGGTGACCAAACAAATTCGCCTGCTGCAACCCAAGGCGACTCTGGTGGCGCTGGCCCTGCGTACCTCGAACAACGTCACCGCCGAGATGCGATCGCAGGGCTTCGACGACGTGTTGCTCAAACCCTTCGCCAACGAGGCGGTGGACGCTCTCGTGGAGAAATGCTTCGCCGACAACCAAGAGCTGGTCACGGTGCAAGAGAACTTCGTCAAGCTGGGCGGCTTCACCGGTCGCGAGGACAAACTGGAACACTACTTCCAGAAGTTGGCCGCCAAGTGCAAGGAGATCCTGGGCAAGCTGGCCGAGGCCTGCTTCGACAACGCGGTACTCGACGCTTCCTCGCTGCCGCTGACCCAACCGCTGCGAACCGGTCAGTTCATGGCCGAGCTGTGCAAGGCTTCGACCGATGCTGGCGTGGGTCTGCGTGTGGTAGGCTCGGGTGAATTGGCCACCGTGGTCAGCCGCTTCGAAGAGGCCAAGGAGATCAAACTGTTCCAATCCGTCGAAGAGGCACGCGCGGCTGCCTGATTCGCCCTGACACAATGCCGCGCGCGGGATCGCCGCATGGACTTCGCAGAACAGCTCGAACTCATCGTCAAAGCCCGCATCGAGAAGGACAACCTGACCCTTCCGGCATTGCCCGTGATCGCCTTCAAGGCCATCGAGCTGACCCGTGCGCCCGACATCAGCCTGCAAGACGTATCCACGCTGATCGAAAAGGATCCGGTACTGGCAGCGCAGATCCTCAGGATGTGTAACAGCGCGGCCATGGCCACGCGCGAGCCCTGCAAGAGCATCAACCAGGCGGTCACCCGTCTTGGGACCAAGAATCTGCGCAGCGCTCTTCTGGAGATCTCCGCCCGCAAGCTCTTCGAATCGCGCGACACCAAGGTCTCCGCCGCGGTCAAGGTGCTGTGGGAGCACTCGCGCGCCGTGGCCCTGTTGGCGCAGAAGGTCTCGGTGGTTTCGGGCGCCGCCGATCCCGACACCGCCTATTTGGCCGGCCTGCTGCACGACGTGGGCAAGCCGGTGGTCGCCACCATGCTGCTCGAAGCAGAGAACCAGATCCTGCAGCGCAATCCCAAGCTGTGGATCGACTTTCCCACCTGGCTCGGCGTCCTCCAGCGCTGCCACCGTCCCATCGGTCTCAGCCTGGCCAAGAAGTGGCAACTCACCGAGGAGATCCAGAAAGCCATCGAGGAGTGCGCGGACTACGATCCCGCCAACCGCCTCTCCACCGGCAACGCCGTCCGTTTCGCCAACGCCGTGACCAAGCAACAAGGCATCTACATAGGCGAGGTAAACGCCGACGACAACGATGCCCTGGTCATGGTGGGCCGCTCGCTGCTGGGTATCGACGACGAGACCCTGGCCCGCCTGGCCGGCGACTTGAAGGAGAAGGCCAAGGAGACGTAGGTCGCGCCCGCGGGTGACACGAGCTTGTCTCCCAGGGTGGTGCCAGGTCCCTCGGGGACCGAGAGCGGGACCCCAGCGCCGCGAGGTCGGTGACCATCTGTGGCAATCTGTCTCAAAACGCCGCAAGGCTTCTGCAGCTTGCGACATTAGAGTGCAGACCGCCTCACCGACCACCAGGAGTCCACCATGCCGCGTAAGTCCCAGCTCGCCGTCGCCAGCACGCCATGCCGTTGGCTCGCGTTCTTCTTCTTGCTCCCCACATGCGCCACGGAAGCACCCGAGCCGGCCTCGCCGCAGACCCGCCTCGGGCCCCGCATCATGAAGGCCGAGCTCACCGGCGAGGTGGCTACCTGGCAGCGTTCCACCTCGGCCACGGCCCCAGAAGGACGCTTCCTACAAACCGTGGCCTTCGATGAGACTCGCGGCGTCTTCGTGATGTTCGGCGGCCAAACCCGCGGACTCATGACCTCCGTGGTTCTGCCCCTGCAGGACATGT
>CAZHUY010000383.1:0-4620 GCA_964535465.1 uncultured Myxococcales bacterium | reverse complement strand
GCCTGTACAACTTCGCCCAGCTCATCTTCCGCTAGTGCGCGCCTTCCGATGGGCGCCAGGTGATCTGACTCGTCAGCGACTGGATTGCCATCAGCCTGGACGGTGGCCGCACCTGCGGGCTGCGCGCCGACCACAGCTTGTGGTGTTGGGGCTACCAGCTCGGCAGCACGCCCACGCGGATCGGCGAGTCGCTGGATTGGCGAACCGCCTGCGCTCGCTTTCAGTACTTCTGCGGCATCAAGCAGGACGGCTCGTTGTGGTGCGGCGATCTCAAGACCGCACTGGTATAACGAGGTGACGCCACCGACTGGATCGAGGCGACCCCGGCCTGCGGTGTGCGCGCCTCCGGCTCACTGCTGTGCCAGCTGGGGACCAGCACCGGCACACCCATCGATAGCGCCACGGACTGGATGAGCGTCGGCGCCGTCGACCCGTTGGTGTGCGGAGTGAAGCGCAATGGAACCCTGTGGTGCGGCGGCACCGGCCAGGGAGGGGAGCTGGGTCACGGCGACGCCTGGCGCACCAGCCCGGTTCGCGTCCTCACGACGCCCTGACGCTCGGGGCGCGAGGAAGACATCAGACGACCACCGCCTTGGTGCCAGCCACCGCTGCACCCGGCAGCCTCTTGCATCGCATGCGCGGACGATGCTACGGCGTCCGCTCCTCGAGGCCCACGACCAGGCGGCAGCCTGTGCCGGTGCCACGGAATTCGCGCCACATCACCCGCGCAGCGATCTCCGAAGCACGAGCGGCAGTATAGCCCACGCGGACGACGGGGCCTCCCCCTCCCGGTCGAACCGCAGGGTGCCGCAGAAAGCCACAGGAGATCCAGATCAGAGAATTTCCGATGAGCCGACTGAACTTGCTCGCTCCTCGCCCTACCCACCCTCTCTTGAGAAGAGACACGGACGAGCATCACCCGCGTCCCCGCTGAAGAGCAGCCTTACGAGAATTCCCCTCGCCGACACTGCTCCATGCAAGGCGCGTGCTATCTCGTTTTCAAGACTCTTCGCTGAAGGTTTGGCACAATGGAGTGAGCTTTCAAAAGGTCGTGCGCTTGGAGGAAATCGTGTGACTGACCGGAACGCCAGGAAGATCGTTGTTGCCGACGATACCGATACGGTGAGGGCTATGGTGGTGCGGGTGCTCGAGAAGTTCGGGTACACCTGTCTCGCCGCCAGTGACGGTGTCGAAGCGTTGCGCCTGGTCCATCGCGAGACTCCGGCCCTCCTTCTGTGCGATCTGCGCATGCCCAACCTGGATGGCCTGGGGCTGCTGAAGCAGGTTCGCAAGGAATACCCCGACATGCCGGTCATCGTGATGTCCGGTCAAGGGCTGGTCGAAGACGCCATCGGGGCCCTGCAACTGGGCGCCTGGGACTATGTCTGCAAACCGGTCACCCTCGCAGCGCTTGACCATGCTGTCCGCAAGGCCTTGGAGAAGGCGGCGCTGATAGAGGAGAATCGCCGCCAGCGCGCCGAGCTGGAGGCCATCAACCGCGAGTTGCGCGCGAGCCTGGTGCTGCTGGCGGCCGAGGAAGACGCCGGCCGACAGATCCAACTGCGCATGCTGCCGCGTGATCGACAGACCTTCGGGGCCTACCGGTTCACGCGTGATGTGGTGCCGTCCACCTTTCTCAGCGGCGACTTCATCGACGCCTTCAGCATCGACGATCGCCGCTGGGGCTTTTACCTCGCCGACGTGTCGGGGCATGGCGTCTCGTCGGCCTTGGTGACGGTGCTGCTGCGCACCTTCGTTCAGCGCCAGGTCGCCAGCTACGTGCGTTCCAACGACCCGCTCATCCTGTCACCCGCGCAGCTCCTCGTCAGACTGAACCAAGAGATGGCGCACGAGGATCTCGACAAGCACCTCACCATCTTCTACGGCATCATCGATCTGGCCGAGGATACCCTCCTTTATGCCAACGCCGGGCACTTCCCGTGGCCGATCCTGTGCGCCGACGGCTCCATCCAGGAGCTCGAGCAACCCGGGCTTCCCGTCGGGCTGTCCCCCAGCACGCGTTACGAGAACCGCGTGCTCGCCTTGCCCCCCCGGGCCAGCCTCTCGGTATTTTCCGACGGCCTGCTCGAAGTGCTGCCCCAGTCCACCCTGGATGCCAAGCTGGCCTTCCTGCGTGGCTTCTTCGGTCGTCCGGACATCACGGTGGAGCAGGTTCGTTTCGAATTGGGTCTGCAACACGGCGCCTTCCTTCCTGACGATGTCGCGATCCTGATCGTTCAACACACAGGAGCTAGCCATGGCCATCCTTCACACGCCTAGAGTCTTCGTGGGGCAGGTGGAAAACACACCCGTGCTAGCGCTGAAAGGCGTGGTCCATTACGTCAACGTCGCTGCACTACGCAAGGTGGTCGACGACCTGTTGGCCCGCAAGGTTGGGGACACCGTGATCCTCGACCTGCGCCAGCTATCGTCGATCGACAGCACGGGCCTCGGCCTGCTGGCCCATGTTGGCCGCGCCACCCTTCGGGGCGGACGCATGGCCGTCATCGTGTGCTCCAGTCCGGACCTCCTGCGCTGCCTGCACTCGGTGGCCTTCGACACCATGTTCATCGTGGTCGACGAGTGGCCTGAGGCGACGGAGCCGGTCCTGCAAGAGATGAGCCTGGAGAATGACGACCCATCCACCAGCTTCCTGGGCCGTTCCGTGCTGGCGGCACATCGCGAACTGGCCGAGCTGAGCGAGCAGAACCGGCGAAGCTTCGCCGACGTGATCGCGGCCTTGGAAGCCGAGCTGCAGGCGGATCGCCTTTCGTCCATGCACTGAAAACGCGCCCCCCGCGAGTCCACCCAAGCGGAAGAGGGAGGGAGGAATCCGCGATCGGCGTTCGGGGCCACGGCCTTGTGCCGCTCCGGATTCCCCAGCGCCAATTGGCTGGTCAAAAAATGTGTGGAATTGGCGGTTGTGACAGGCCACTTGCGGGGGCAACCTGTTCCCCATGCTGCTTCATCTCGACCGCGAAAGCCGTGTCGCCCTCCATGAACAGATTCGTGCCCAGGTGTCTCTGCACATCGACCAGGGCACGGTGAAGGCGGGCGCCAGGCTACCAGCCACACGGGAGTTGGCGAGACGACTGGGGGTCAACCGCTCGACGGTGTATCGGGCCTACCAGGATCTGTGGGCCCAGGGCTATCTGGAAGCCCGGCAGGGCTCGTACTCGACGGTACGAGCCCGTTTGCGCCCCCACGCGGCCGGCCCGCGCTCGGGGGCATCGTGCCTGGATTTCGGAAAGCTGTCCGCGCCGGGGCCGCGCCGTCTGTTCTCCGAGATGGTTCGCATGGACGAGCGTGCCGCCTGGGCCGAAGACCCACGGCTCATCAACTTCTCGACCTTGGCGGCGGATCGCGAACTGTGCCCGACGGACGAGCTCCAACGTTCCATACGCAAGACCATCTCGTCGAAAGGCAAGACCATCTTCGACTACGGCAGCCCGGCCGGATACCGGTCCTTGCGTGAGAGCATCGCCATCAACCTGCGCGTCCACGGCGTGGCGGTGAGCGCCGACGAGATCCTGGTGACCAACGGCTCGCAACACGGTTTCGATTTGATCGTGCGCCTGCTGGCGCGACCTGGAGCCGCGGTCGTCCTGGAGTCGCCCAGTTACGGCATGGCCATCAAGAGCTGTCAGCAACAGTCGGTACCCATCGCCACGGTTCCCATGCGCGAGGACGGGATGGACCTTGTCGCGCTGGAGAGAGTGCTGCGAGCCCGCAGGATCGCCTTCGTCTACACCATGCCCAACTTTCACAACCCGACGGGCATCACCACCTCGCAAGCCCACCGCGAGCACCTGCTGCGCTTGTGCGAAACCCATCATGTACCCTTGGTCGAAGATGGCTTCGAAGAGGAGCTGAAGTATTTCGGCCACGCGGTGTTGCCCATCAAATCCATGGATAGCCGAGGCGTGGTGATCTACCTCGGGACCTTTTCCAAGGTGGTGTTCCCCGGTCTGCGCGTCGGCTGGATCGCGGCGCCTGCAGACTGCGTGGCGCGCTTGACCGCGGCCAGCCGGGTGGTCTCGCTTTCAGGGAATCTGCTCACCCAGGCGGCGATCAGCCACTTCTGCCAGTCCGGAGCCTATGAAGAGCACGTGCGACGCGTGCACCGTGCCTACCGGCCGCGCATGCGGGCCCTGCTGGATGGGCTGGAGCGCCACATGCCGAAGACCGGCGTGACCTGGTCCAAACCGCAAGGTGGGTACACCCTGCTGGTCCAGGCGCGTGGGCGCAGGAAGACCAGCGAGACCGAGGCCATGGAAAGGCTGCGCGCGGCCGGAGTCTTGGTGTCGCCCGGCAGCCAGTTCTTCCCCAAGCCGCCCGAGGCCCTGTGTTTCCGCCTGTCGTTGTCCAATGTTCCCCCCTCGAGGATCGACGAGGGATGCCGTCGTTTGGGCAAAGCCTTGTCGGGTCTGCTCTAGCCATGCTGCTCGACACCAAGCCAGGCATCACCTACGGCCCGGTGAATTCGCGGCGGCTGGGCGCCTCGCTGGGAATCAACCTGCTGCCCCCGGGCGCAAAGCGCTGCACCTTCGATTGTGCCTATTGCCACTTCGGTTGGAGCGCGGGGCCGCCCACACAGCACGATGCCTTTCCCTCGCCCGA
>CAZHUY010000382.1:0-4669 GCA_964535465.1 uncultured Myxococcales bacterium | reverse complement strand
GGACTGGTACCTGAACGCGGTAGCGCAAGCCGCACTCGTACATTTCACGCCGTAGCGCCGCCTCGGCAGAAGTGTTCTGTTGCCGAACCCGCTGCATGCGGTGGCTCGCCTTTGGCGTGGACGGCGCTGCCCTTCTGCTCACAGCCATTCCGTCCTCCTTAGTGCGCCGACGAGGGGGCTCGGTCGACATGCTGCTCGTGGCCGTGGGCGAAGCTCTCGCCATGCTGCCTGACGTGCTCGATGATGCTCTCGCCGATGACGCGTCCGAGATCGACGGGCACCGCGTTGCCGATCATACGCCCCAGCGCCCTGAACTGAATCGGCTGGTCTTCAGGAATGAAGGAGTACTCCCTGGGAAATCCCTGGAGCAATGCGCCCTCCCGTAACGAGAGCCCTCGCGCTTGCGTCGGGTGTCCGAAGCGACCGTTGCCGAAGCCGTAGAACTGCGTGGTCAAAGTCGGCGCAGGCTCGTCGTACTTCATTCGCCCATAGACAGAGGGGTAATTCTTGCCGGTGCTCTTCGTGTGACACTTGGCGACGAGGTGCTTCGGCCAATCGCGCCAGGTGCCTCCCGGCTTCGAGTGCTGGATGCGCTCGTAGTTTAGCTCGGAGAGGCGGGATGCAGTGTGCAAGCGGTCGCTCTGGTCGGTGCCTCCATGGCGAAGGACCGGCATGTCCTTGATGATGTGCCCGACCGTTCGAGCCTCGGAGGTGACGGGCTCACGCAGCTTGATGTCGCCGTGGAGCGACGCGAGCAACACGGTACGATTGCGGCGCTGCGGGAGCCCGTACTCGGCGCAATCGATCACGTCGACCCAGACCTTGTAGCCGAGGCTCTCCAGCATGCACTTGAAGTTCTTGAACACCGAATGCCTCGTCACGGTGGGGACGTTTTCCATCGTGACGATGTCAGGGAGCAGTTCCCTCACCAACCTGCCGAAGTGGTTGAGGAGGCTCCAACGCTGATCGTCCTCAACCTTCTCGTCCTTCTGGTAGCGGAGGGCGTACGTCGAGAAGGGCTGACACGGCGCGCAGCCAGCGAGAACGCGCACCTTCGCCTCGCCAAACCACTCGGCGACCGTTGACGCCTCAAGCTCGGCGACATCGGCTTTGAGAAACGCGATCCCCTTGTGGTTCGCCTCGTAGGGATGGCGACAGGTTTCCTCGAAGTCGACGCCCGCACGTACCTTCACGCCCGCGCTGATGAGGCCGTGAGTCAACCCGCCCGCGCCGCAGAACAGGTCCACACACACGACATCGTCTTCAGGCCGCCCGGTCTGTCCCCTCGTCGTCGTTGGTGCGTTCCTCGCCATGCGTTCGGTTACCTCACAGATTGCCCGGCCATGCGTCAGCGGCCCTTCCTTGGTGGACCCACCCGTCGACCTCGGAACGCTTGCAACCCCAGAGGCGTCCGATGCGATGCACTGGCAGTCCCTTCTTCTCGATCCATGCATACGGTGTCCTTGCTGATCCCGAGGAACCCGGCTATCTCGCCGACTGAGAGCCATCGATCGTCCATTATGGGTCTCCCTCTCGGGGCTCCTCGACCATGATAGAGGCCTTGGCGCAGTGGGATAATAGCTCCTCAAGGCGCGGTAAACCAACAGGTTTTTCCGGATCTCGCCCTGCTGCGAACGAGGACATTATGAGCTTCCTGTTCGCAACATCGTCACCACGGAAATCAAAGGGGGATTTGCTCTTTAGGAAGGCCGCCTTGCTTTCCCAGGCAGCGTTTGCAGGACATCCTTCGATTGGGGGTCATACGTGTGGATGATTATCCGGAATGCCGGCGATGGGGCGCCTAGGTAACGTAAGAAGTTGGGTTTGCGGTTGTCGAGCAGAGCCGGAGGCGGAGTTCGCATGACCGCAAGCACGGGTTGGATGAAACGCTTGCGCGGCAGCTTGGCGGCTTGCGCGCCTATGCGATCGTTGTCCGGTTCTGGGGCCGATGGTCATCACGGTCGGTTATTGTGGGCACGACCGAGAGGCTGGTGTGAAGAAGGCAGCGTAAGAAAAGCGTCCACCGAATCGGGTCAAGCCCATTGCGATGCTTCGGTGAAACGGCGCCCGGCGTCGGTGTAGCGGAAAGGTTTCCCGTCGATGAGGCTGTCCCGCAGCAGGGCATCGGCGAGCCGGTGGGGCGCCTCAAGTGTCGTGATGAAGCCATCACCACCCAGGGTCGAAAGATCGAGCGCTGGATCCTCGTGGGTGGCCCGGGCCGCCCAGGGGCTGCAGACGGGTGATAGTCCGGAACTCCGCGGCAGTTCCCGATACAGCTTGCTTCAGGTCTTCGTAGGTGAGCTTGGGCATCTTTCCCACCTCAGGGTATTCGTTGGATTGGGCCATGATCAATTCTCCTTCTCTTCTTCATCCCACCCACGACTCTGCGCCCCCTCATTGTCACTACTGGACAATCTTTCTTCTGACCTTGCGACCGCCCTGGGTAGCCACGGTCAGGTACTGGCTGACCTGGCTGTCCTTGCCGGCTCATGCGTGTCGTGGCAGCGTGATACGTGCGTATGAAGGCGCCCTGCAAGACACCATCGGGCAGGCTGACCGCGTCGCGGTTGCGCGCGGATGTGTACAGGGTGCTGGACCGGGTGCTTGAAACCGGTGTACCGGCGGAGGTGGAGCGACGGGGCAAGATACTGCGCATCGTTCCCGCAGAGATGGGTGGGCGGCTCAAGCGGCTGGTGCCTCGACCGAGCTTCATCAAGGGCGATCCAGAGGATCTCGTCCACCTTGACTGGTCGAGCTCCTGGCAGTCGTGATTCATCCCAACCGCCGCCAGGCCGACTGGAGCTAGCCGGGGCTCTTGCCTGTTCACGGGGTTCCCCTTCCCCGCTCGCCTTTTCTCTCTGCCCCCTTCGCATACCTCCCCGCCCCGGCGCGCAGCTTCGCGGCCACGCTCTCCCGCAATTCCTTCGGCGCCAGCACCTCCGCCGCGTCCCCGTAGCCCAGCACCCACCGCTCGACCTCGGCCAATCCCGCGACCTCGCCACTCAACAACACTCCCCCGTCCTTCTCCTCGCTCAGCTCTTGCTTGGCCAGCCAGCGGCGCTCGCGGATCTCTTCGGCGATGCTGGGGTCGAAGCGGATGCGGATCTGGGTGACGTGGTGGCTACGCCACACGCGGAAGGCTTGGGACAGGACGCGACCGCGGGTTTCGGGGCGGGGATGGAAGGTCTGGTCGGTGGCGGCCACGGCGACGAAGCGATGGATGGCGAATATGCGCACGTCGGCGCGCAGGCGGCACCAACCGATCAGGTACAGGGTGCCGAGGCCGGGATCCCAGTAGAGCTGGCCGGGCTCGATCACGCGGCTGGTGATCTTTTTGGTTGAAACCGCGCGGTAGCGGGCCTGCACAGCGATGTGCTCGCGGGTGGCGCGTTCCATGGTTTCGACGATCTTGGCGTGGCGGCCGTAGTCGATGGGGTGCAACTCGCGGGTGGCCAGCCAGGGGGTGCTGTCGATGGGGAAGAGCGCGCCCTGACCCTCGGCACTGGCGGCCAGGCGGTGCCAGAGCTGGTCCAGGGCCTTGCCCAGCGAGGTGTGTTTCCAGCCGCTGGCTTGCTCGCGCGCCAGATAAAGGGCCAGGCGCTCGTCGGGGCTGGGGGTGCCCACGATGGCCGGGCCCACCGGGTCCATGCGGAATAGGCCGTTCTCCTTGTGGATGGGAAAACGCGCGGCCTCCAGCACCTCGATATCGCGATACAGGCTGCGCCACTTCCAACCGTACTTCTCGGCCAGCGGCTTCAGCGCCACGCCACGACGGGTCTGCGACAACGCTCGCTTCAGGACTTCCAGACGAACGGTGCGATCGTTTCTCGCCACGGCGGGGCGATTGTAAACCCATTGGGACAAGGCGGCGCAGGAACCCCGAAATATTTTTGCGGATCACACGCAACCGCGGGCCGGGGCGGCCGACAAGGGGGCATGGTCGCAAAACTCACGAGACACCCCGCCTGGCTGCTGGGGCTGTTGTGGGCGGCGTGCGGGCACGCGCCGGCGCCCTGCCCTGGCCCTGAATCCATTCCGGTGATCCTGCGCGCCGGGGATCGGCTGAACGTGGACGAGGGCGGCCAGGCGCTGCCCACCACGGTTCGCCTCTATCAGCTCAAGGATGTGGGCCGGCTGGCCTCGGCGACGCTCGAACAAATGCTGGAGGACGATCGCGCCGTGCTGGGTGGCGATGTGCTCTCGGTCAGGGAGATCACGCTCTACCCTGGCGAGGCGGCCAAGCCGCTGCTCGACCGTCGTGAGGGCGCGGCCTTCTTGGCGGTGGTGGCCTTCTTTCATCATCCCGCGGGTGCCGGCTGGCGTGCCGTCAACAAGCTGCCGCCGGTCGACGCTGCCCATTGCCACGCACACGCCGACGGCTCATCCAGGCCGAGATCAAAGGCTGGGAATTCGAACGTCCAGGTTCGGCATGGGCGTTGCTGGGGTGATCGTCGCCTCCGCGAAACGGAGCACCATCAACCACGGAAGGACGAATTCACATGAAGATAAGGCTGTCGATTGGATCGGGTCTGCTCGTTTCCCTGTTGTCGTCGATGAGTTGGGCGCAGCCGCCATCCCAACCGCCGTCTGCATCCATCACGGGAGACACCACGCCCACTTCCGAAGGTCAGTTTCTTGCGGCTCGACGGGTAGATTCCGCCTGACAGCT
>CAZHUY010000381.1:0-4681 GCA_964535465.1 uncultured Myxococcales bacterium | reverse complement strand
AAGCTCGTGGCCAAACGACGCTATCGCGCTCCAAGGAAAAGCGCATCGCACTCATTGCTCGCCAGGTAGAAGAGAAGAACCTAATAGCTGCGATTGAAGCTATCAGATCTGATGACCATCTTCGGCAAAACATCGTTCTCTCTCTAGTAGGAGACGGTCCGCTGCGCTCCGAGCTTGAGCGACGGGCAAGAGACGGGAATGTGAAGGCCTGCTTCTATGGGGCATTGCCGCGCTCTAAAGTGGGATCTGTGCTGGGGAACTCGGATGCTCTTCTGCTCCCGTCGACTTATGAGCCATGGGGAATAGTGGTGTGTGAGGCATTGGGCATGGGTGTCCCTGTCATCGCGAGTCCTGCAGTCGGTGCCGCAACAAGCCTGGCCGGGCAATCCGGAGCAGTTGTGCTAGCCAAGAGCCCTTCGACAGAGGACCTTGCTCAGGCGCTGCAAGACTTCCTGGGCAGAGCCGATGCATTGGCCTCGGCAGCCCGCGCATCGGCGCCCACTGTACGAGAAATATACTCCCTCCCTCGGGTGACCGAAAGGCTGGCAAGGCTATTGGAACTACACGCAAGGTCGACCCACACATACCGCAACTCCTGAAGAGGGAGTGCAGATGCCGATCCATAAGGACAGTTCACAACGCACCTGGGACGACAAGAACCCAATGCGCATCTTCTTCCTGGCTTCCTACTTCCCGAGACCGACGATTCCTCTTGCAGGCGTTTGGGCGTTGGAGCAGGCAAAGGCGTTGGCGAAGGTCTCACGGCTGGCGGTGGTCTGCTGCACGCCCTGGGTCCCGGGGATGCTCTCGTTGATAACCAAGGCGCGTCCATGGATTCGCGTACCAAGGGTTCATCAATGGGACAATGTAAAGGTGGAATACGTGAAGACCCTTTACTATCCAATTGCGCCCTTCAACCGATGGGCGTTTCCTGATCCATCCTATCAGATGTCGTTGGCTTGGTTCTCCGTGCGCTCTGAGCTGCTGCGGAAGGTGCGGTCATTTCGGCCGGACATCATCTACTGCCATCACACGGCCGTGAACGGATACTATGCAAGTCAGATCGCCAACGAGACAGGGATCCCATATGCAATTACGGACCATGACTTTGACGAAATCGCGCGGTGTGAGCACTATCCAGGCCGTCGAGCATTCTTCGCTTCCATACTTAGAAATGCAGCCCAGCACCTTTGTGTTTCGCATCGTATGGAACGTGACGTCAGGAGGCTGTTCCCATCCGTTCGGACCGCAACACTTCACAACGGCATAAATCCTCCATCGGAGATTGACAATAGGCGTCCGGCATTCCTAGATGGCAAGCTGATCATATTCGCAGCTGGAATGTTCACTGAAAGAAAGGGCTTTCCGCTACTCATTGAAGCGTTCGCGCAATTGGCGCCACGCTTTCCCAATTCAGTTCTTCGGATCGCAGGTGATGGTGAGCAACGAGCTGTTATTGAGGCTACCATACGGAAGCACCAAGTCAGCGAGCGCGTGACACTACTGGGTCGTGTGCCTCACGAGCACGTAATGCGCGAAGCAGCCTGGTGCGACATCTTTGCCCTAACCAGCTGGAATGAGCCCTTTGGGGTTGTCTACGTGGAAGCCATGGCGGCTGGAAGACCGATAGTCGCCTGCACTGACAGCGGAATCGCAGACGTGGTCGAGGACGGAATTCAGGGATACCTCGTGCCGCCCAAGGACGTTTCGGCTACGGCGCTAGCTCTCGAGCGTTTGCTGAGGTCGGCAAGCGAACGCGAGAACATGGGCCAAAACGCGAAGGCGCTCGCACGCGATCTGACGTGGGAATCCAACACAGAGAAGCTGCTTGGGATGCTCAAACAACGCCTGAGCGGCTATGTGTCCTGCTGAACGAATCTCGAATGCTAGACCGGGAATTGCGGACTGGATGCCAATCTACTTCAAGTTAGCAAAGAAGGGACTTCGGCTGACAGCCGCCTCTTTGGTCGCGAAGAGGGCGGCGTGTGAAGCTGAAAACCAGGGAGTCAGCGACGTGCGGCGAGTATTCATGATGTGAATGCTGTGACAGAGTCGTTTCAGGTCAGAGAAGTGGGAGAACAGAGAGTAATAGTACCAAAGCCCATCGTTTGGCTCAAAGACTGAGCCCTGACCTGACGTACGCAGAAAGGTCAGAACCTTCCATAGCCCGAGCCAATAGAATGCATTCTTCACCAACCTCCCGACAAGCCCTCCTTGGCCGAGATTGTTAGTATCAGAAAGGAATACGCCAAAGCGTGCGACCCGGATCATTTCCCGAAGGACAGCATCCGGTCTCTCAACGTGGTGAAGGACGCCCAATTCCATCACGACATCGAAGGAGGAGTCGAGAAAGGGCAGTTTGTAGCCATCACCGCTGACAAGCGAATCCCGTGGGACCCCCTTCGAGTAGGCGATCTCGCGGAGTTGGTCTGTCGGCTCGACACCGCAGACCATGAGATTTGGGCGCTTCTCCTTCAAGAAGACAAGGCCGCGTCCCGTTCCAGCGCCCACATCGAGTACTGAACAAGCCTTCAGGCTGTCAAGTAGGCCGAGGAGAATGTACAGACTCAACTCGTGTTCAGGGGACTGACCCAGGCATTCATCATAGCTTTTGGCAGTTACAGCATAGTGCTGACGTTGTATCTCCTGTGCGGATATTCCCATCGCTAGCTCCATTGCCAAGGAGACAGGCACCTAGGCGGTCTTGTAGTAGCGGCCGTACGGGGAGTAGTACGAATATCCGTATCGGCCACCCTTTCGGTCCGTTTGATTCACAACCACACCGAGGATTCGCGCGCCGGCATCCGAGAGCTGCCTACGTGCATGCGCGGCAGCTTCGCGTGTCGTGTGTCCAGCGCGCAATACAAGAAGTACGCCGTCAGTAATACTGCCAATTATGGCTGGGTCGGTAACTGGCGAGGTGGGCGGAGCATCGAGGATGACCTTGTCATAGCTCCGGCGGCACTCGCCCAGTAGAACACGAAATCTCTCGGTGTGTAGGAGTTCGGCGGGGTTTGGCGGTATCGGCCCAGACGGCAGAAGGTCCAGGTTCGGTATCTCAGAATGCACGACAATGTCCTGCAACGCGAGCTCGCCCATAATAGCGTTCGAGACGCCCTTGTCGCCGGGAACAGAAAAGGATTTGTGCACGCGCGGCTTGCGCAGGTCAGTGTCAATAAGGAGGACGCGTGCTCCCGCTTGGGCCATGGTGATAGCCAGGCTGATGGCAGCGGTTGTCTTTCCGTCCCTTGGTCCGGGGCTAGTCACCGTGAACACACGGATCTCGTTCTGCGCCGAGAGAAACATAAGGTTGGTGCGAATGGACCTGCTGGCCTCGGCTGCAGCAGACGTCGGATCTCGGTGCACGGTCAAGTCGCGCAGGGGTGCATCGTTCATTTGCCGCTGCTTTCCGTCTGTCAGGAGTGGCAGGACACCAAGCATCGGCGCTCCAATCAGTTCCTCCGCCACCTCCGGAGTCCGGACGGTGTTGTCTAAGGCGTCTATGGTCAAGGCGAGCAGAAACCCAATCATTAGGCCTAGGATGAGCCCCAATGAGATGTTTAGGCCGAGACGGGGACTGACTGGCAACGGCGATGGCGTGGCCCTATCGAGAATGCGCACGTTGTTTGCCCGCAACAGGCCTGTGAGATCCGTCTCTTTGTGGCGTTGGGCAATCTGGCCGAAAACCTTGGCGTTGTTATCGGCGTCGCGGGCCATGGGGCGATACTCGATTTCCAGTTTCGCAAGATCGAGGGCTTCCGTCCGTTCTTGGTGCATCCACTTCCCCAGCGCCGCCTCAGTATCAAGCAAGGCTTGATATCGCTTGTCAAAAGCTTTCAGAACCTCATTGAGTTCCTTGTTGTAGTCGCGACGGTTGGCCAGAATTTGCTCTTCAATGTTGAGAAGCTTGGGATGCTTCTCACCGTAACGCGATTCCAAGTCTGCCTTCATCTTCAACAGGTCAAGATAGTTCTCACGCAGCTTGGAAACGATAAGATTGTCTCGGATTTCGGGAAGGCTCTCCTTTTCTAAGAGGGAGTCCTTCGCTGCAAGGATAAGTTTGCGGATCGCCTCGGCCTCGATCCGCTTTGCCTTAATGTCGGCTAGCTTGGCGTTAAGGCTTTGAAGATTTTGCCTTGTCATACCCTGTCGATCATCAAGCCCGACATCCAGTAGGTCGTGTTCCTTCTTGAACCGGTACAGGGCCAGCTCAGAACTCTCAAGCTGCTTGCGCAACTCAATGGACTGCTCGCCTAGCCAAGAGCTCGCCGACCGCGCGCCTTCCAGTTTGTAGTCGAGATTTCCCTCAATGTAGGCGTCTGCAAGCGCATTCGCTATACGGGCAGCTCCATCAGGACTCTTCTCGCGCACGACGATGTTCGCAATGCGCGAATCTCTAACGCCGACGACGGTGATATGGTCCAGGAAGCCTGCAACCTGCTCATCGCGGCTAGGCAGGTGGCCCTTTTCATTCGTTTGGGTTTGCCACAACCCCAACCGGTCCAGGACCTTCTTGGCGTTCTCGCGGGATCTAATTAGTCGATACTGTGTCTGGTAGAATTCCCGGGAAGAGGCTGCGATTTCTACAACATCCTTGACGTTTTCGAGGACCCGGGGCGCCGTCGATTCAATGACCAAAGAGCATGTGGCTTCGTAGGTCTTGGGCTGCCGAATCGTGAAA
>CAZHUY010000380.1:0-4712 GCA_964535465.1 uncultured Myxococcales bacterium | reverse complement strand
CCTCGACCCGATGTCCGGCCCGGCGCAGATGGATGCCCAGAAACTCGCGCATCGAGCGCTCGTCATCGACGATCAGGATGTCGCCGGTTTGCGTGGACATGGTCAGGATTTCTTGCGGGCGATGACGATGATGAATCCGCCCAGGCCGCGTAATCCTGGGAGGTCGCAGGCCAGGCGCTCGGCCTTTTCGAACAGCCCGGCCAAGAACGGCACGCGGTAGACCTGGGAAACCGGGGTCACCACCCGTACCCCGCGCACGCCCACGAACTCCACGTCGGCGGGCAGGTAGCTGCGCATGGTCTTGATGCTGTCGTAGCGGGTGTAGACGTCACGGTCGGTGGTGCCCTCGGCGATGGGCGCGGCCCCGCCCAGCACCTTGGCCAGGTAGCGCAGCGAGAGCGGGTTGTAGAACTCGAGCAACAGGTGGCCGCCGGGACGGACCACGCGTGCCAGCTCGACCAGGGCCTCGCGGATGGGTGGCACGTGGGCCAGCACCTTCATGCTGTACACCAGATCCACGCTCCGGTCGGGCAAGGGCAGCGCGGTCAGCGAGCCCTGCACCACCTTCAGCCCCCGCTGCTTGGCCGGCTTCAGCATGCCGTTCGACAAGTCCAGGCCCACCGCCGAGCGCGCGACCCGCGTGGCCTCGTCCAGGAGCAGGCCGGTCCCACAGCCTGCCTCGCACACGTCGCGGCCCGTGCCATAGCGGCGGATGAGGTCCAGCTCCAGCTCGTCGATGAGCCTGTGATAGCCCTGGTGGCGCTCTCGCTCATAAGTCTGGGCGAAGCGATCGTAGTATTGCTGCGTTGAGTGCAGGTCGGTGGATGCGGCCATGATGAAAACCCCCCGATTATGCGTTCAGCCCGCGCCGGACGCGAGAGTCTTGCGTAACTAAAAAAGCTCCGACCAGCGGCACAGGACGATACCCCGTCGTGACAAGCCCTCGCGCACGCGCGGCGACTGTAGAGCCGCCAGCTCACCGGTGATTTGCGTGTCGTCTTCGGCACGGGGCGCGCAGATCAACTCGTGCACCCCGGGGCTCAGGCGACCCAGGATCTCCAGGATGCGAATCTCGTCCAGGCGGCCGCGCTCGAAGTACCCCCAACTGGTGGGCCCGTGGCGCAAGGCTCCCATCTGGCGGCGGTTGAACCAGGCCAGGCCGCCCAGGGCCGCGGTGGTCAGCCCGCGCCGCAACTCGGTCAGCCACGCCAGGGTAGGGCGCTCCATGGCGGTGCGCACGCCCGCGATGCCGTGACGGCGGGCCACGTTTTCCACGGCTCGCCCGACCACGGGCATGAAACCCACGTTCTGGTGGGTGTTCAGGTGATCGATGGCCAGGCCGGCCTCGCGCAGGCGGGACACCTGCGCGTCGAACTCGCGTTCCACCTCGTCGCCGCGCGGGATGGCCTTGGCCCAGGCCAGGAAGACATCGCTGGCCTGGCCGGGGAAGCGATCATCCGGGCCCAGCAGCGAGCGGACCGATGACGGTCGAGCCACCGGCGCTCCGGCGGTGAGAGTCAGGTGCACGCCCACGCCCAGCTCGGGCACCGTCGCCAATTGCTGGCGGAGGGCGGCCGGATCCTCGCAGTTGCCGATGACCGACGTGCTGGTGACGATGCCTTCGCGGTGGGCGCGCAAGATCCCGCGCGACAGGGCGGCGTCCATGCCGAACCCGTCGGCGTTCACCACCAGACGAAGGTTCGAATCAGCGATCTGCATCGGCCGTGCTTCTAGCCGATTTTTCGCTACAATCCCGCGCTATCCTGACCAAGACGAAGCGAAACCAAGCGCGCCGGCGCGAAGACTCCGAGCTGTTGCGATTTCCCGGGCGCGTAAGCTACGACCGCTTGGCCAACGGCCTGCGCCTGTGCACCGTCGAAGCCCCGCACCTGCACGGCGCCGTGCTGTCGCTCTATGTGCGGGCCGGCTCGCGCTATGAAAACGCGCGCGACAACGGCCTGTCGCACTTCCTCGAGCACATGTTCTTCCGAGGGAGCGCCCGCTTTGCCAATTCCTTCGAGCTGAACCGAGCCATCGAGGAACGCTGCGGGATGCTGGTGGGCGAGACGGGGCGCGACTACTCCCTGTACCAGTTGGCCATGGCCCCGCGCGATCTCGGCCACGCCCTGGGCATCATGGGGGACCTGTTCAGCCAACCGCGCTTCTCCGATCTGGAGCTGGAGCGCGCCATCGTTCTGGAAGAGATCCTCGACGACTTCGATGAAGACGGCCGACGCATCAACACCGACGATGTGGCGCGCGAGCTGATGTGGGGACGGCACGCCTTGGGGTTCCCCATCACCGGGCCCGAGGAGAACATTCGACGCTTCTCGCGGCCGGACGTGGTTCGCCATTTCCGTCGCTGCTATGGCGCGCGCAACATGGTGGTGTGCGTGGCCGGCCCGCTCCGCCGGGCCAGCGTCCTGGCGCAGGTTCGACGGGTCCTGGGGCGGCTGCCGGCCGGCCAGCGTCTGCAGCCCGCCTCCCCGCCCGCTACCATAGCGGGCCCCAAGATTCGCAGCGTGCGCACCGATTCGGCCCAGACCGAGATTCAGATCCTGTTCCGCGGCCTGGCGGATCGGGATCCGGCCTTCCCGGCACTCGTGGCGCTCTTGCGTGTGCTCGACGATGGCATGTCCACGCCCCTGCACTACCGCGTGTGCGATCAGAAGGGCTTGGCCTATCACGTGAACGCCGCGCTGGATCCCTACTACGACACCTCGCTGCTCGAGGTGAGCTCGGCCTGCCTGCCTGACAAGCTGCCCCTGCTGGCCCAAGAGATCATGTCCATGCTGGTCGAGCTGCGCACCACCTTGGTCTCGGCCGGCGAGCTCGAAAAGGCCAAGCGGCGCTACGCCCGCGACCTGGAGGCGGGCTACGACGACGTCGAGGGCTTGTGCAGTTGGTTCGGCGGCACGGCGCTGTTCTTCCCCAAGCCGCGCTCGCCCGAGCAGCGCTATCGTCGCTTCGTCGCCACCACGGCCGAGCAGATCCGCCGCGTGGCCAATCGCATCTTGCGCCCCGAGCGCATGGCCGCGGTGGTGGTGGGCAACGTGGACCGCCGCCTGGCGCGCAAGGTGGAACGCATCCTGGACGAATCGTTGCGCCTCTAGCCGTCACCGCGGCCCCGGGTCGGTCATCTCACCGGGCAACCTGGAGGGGGAACATGATGGCAAGGCATGCTGTACGCGTGACGGTGGTGGTGCTGGCGTTGTCGTTCGCGGCCTGTAGCTGGTGGTCGAACAGGGGCGGCCGATCCTGGCCGATGAGTACTATGGGCAACGTTCCCGCGGCCAGCGGCGAGGTGACCACGCGCAAGTGGGAGGGCCGTGAGCGTGCGGTCGTGGTCACGGTCGAGCATCTGGCCCCTGCCAATCAGGTGGTCTCCGGCGCGACCAGCTACGTGGTCTGGTTCAAGTCGGTGGAAGCGAACGCGCCCGCCCAGAACATGGGCGTGTTGAGCCTGAATCAGGATCTCGAAGGAACGTTGACCGCATCCACGTCGTTCGTGGACTTCGACGTCCTGGTGACCGCCGAACCCTCGCCCACCGCGACCCAGCCCTCGAAGGACGAAATCATGCGGGCTCAGGTCAGGGGCCCCATCCCCACGTCGTAGGGGGGAGTTTGGTCTATACTCCTCCGCATGCGCGAAAAGACGCTGTCCCTGTTGGCTCTGGTTCTCGTGTTTGGCTGCGACGGTTCCAGCAGCGTCAAGAAGGTTGATTCCGGGACCGATCCCAACAACCCGGCGGCAGGTTGTCCCGCCACGCTGGTGGGCACTTGGATCCTGGATTCGGTGTCTTGCGGGGGCGTGGACGTCACGGGGACCATCGCCAGCCAGGGCGGCGTCACCGACATGAGCCTGAGGATTGATGACAACGGAACCTCCTGCTCGGTGACGGGCACGCTGGTGGGCCCCACCTGCACGGAGATCGAGCAGGGCACGCTGGAACCGGATGGGCAGGGAACCTACTCGCTCGTTCCCCAGGGGATCACGGACTGCCAGCCCCTCGGGTGCAAGTTCAACACGAGCGATCTCGCTTGTGCGTTGGGCGATCGGTCGAACGAGGCCGGCATGACCTCGTTCGATCTGAGCTACGGCATTCTGACCATGACCACGCAGCCGCCCGCCGGCCTGTGCGGCAGCTACGGGGCTGCCACCGCTATCGCGTTCACGAAGTCCTGAACTAGACCTCGAACCCCAGTTCTTTCAGTTCGGCGGCCAGGCGTTCCACTTCCTTCGCGACCTGGCTGGGCGCGGGGCCGCCCACGGCGGTGCGCGCGGCCACGGCTTGCTGCGGGTTGAGGGACTGCATGCAGGTCGGGTGCAGCTCGGGCGCGATGCCTGCCAGATCGCCCTCGGGCACCGCGGCCAGGGACACGCCCAGGCGCTCGGCGTGGCGGACCAGGCTGCCCACGATCTCGTGCGCGCGGCGGAAGGGCACGCCTTCGCGTACCAGGTGCTCGGCCAGATCGGTGGCGCCTAGGGCCGGATCCTTGGCCGCCTCTTTCATGCGCTCGGCGTTGAACTCCAGGCCGGCCAGCAGCCCGGGCAGGACCGCGAGGATGAGGCGCGTGGTTTCGATGGCGTCGTAGAAGGGCTCTTGGCTCTCTTGCAGATCCTTGTTGTAGGCCAGGACGATCCCCTTGCTCACGGTCAGCAGCGCGACCACGTCGCCCAGCAGGCGGCCGGGCTTGGCGCGCAGCAGTTC
>CAZHUY010000379.1:0-4725 GCA_964535465.1 uncultured Myxococcales bacterium | reverse complement strand
ATCGAGCGCCGTCAGTTTCTCGTCCTCCGCATCCCCGGCGGCTTCAATCTCGGAGATGTCGACTCGCTGCTGTCCGCCCCCGTGGCGCAACGCCTGTTTTCGACGGGCGTTGTCGATGAGGATGCGGCGCATGGCCTCCGCCGCCGCACTGAAGAAATGCCCCCGACTGTCCCACCGCTGGTTGTCGCTCCCGACCAATAGCAGCCAGGCATCGTGGACCAGCGCGGTGGGCTGCAGGGTCTGCCCTGGGGCTTCGTTCGCCATCTTGTGCGCCGCGAGCCTGCGCAACTCCTCGTAAACCAATGGCAGCAACTCTTCCGCGGCCTTAGGGTCGCCGTGCTCTACGCCGTCGAGAATGCGTGTGATTTCGTCCATGGCCTGTCGCCGCCGACAATACGGGCTGGCGACTGCCGCGCAAGTGCACTGTCGTTAGCGGACGGCATCGTTGACGGCCGGGCCTCTCTTCTTAGCCGCCGCCTTGTCCAGCTCGACTAGGCGCCCTTTGTGTTCCGTGGCTTTGTCGGGCTGGGCCGTGGTTTCATAAAGTTCCACGAGGGACTGCAGAGCCGCCCGCAGACGCCCTTTGCTGTTGGCTGGGATTCTGTCTTGGAGCTGGGTCAGGCCTTCGATGGCGGCGAGCAGTAGCGGCTCGGCTTCAGCCGGTCGGTTCTGCCGCAGGCAGGCGCTGCCCAACAGGCGTCGCGCGTCGAAGGTCCGCCAATCGTCCGGGGCATGCTTCTCGCGAATCGCCAAACATTCCCGAATCAACGGTTCCATTTCAGCAAGCTTGCCTTGGTCGCGGAGCACGAGCGCCAAGTTGCTGAGGGACTGGGCAACGTCCGGATACTCGCTGTCCGGCAGCCTGCGCTGCATGGCCAAGGCCTCGCGATGGGCGGCTTCAGCAGCCACCAGCTTGTTCTGGTCCCGCAGCACGACTCCCAGAGTGTCAAGGAACGTGGCAGTATTGGGATGGTCTCTCTCCGGAACTGCTTTCCGCTGGATCGTCAACGCCTGGCGCGCGGTGGTTTCGGCCTCGGCCAGCTTGCCTTGATCCCGCAGCACCAGGGCCAGACTGTTAAGAAAGATGGCAACATGCTGATGCTCAGTGCCGAACGTCTTTCCAAGGACCGCCATCGCCTCGCGACATGTTGCCTCAGCCTCCGCCAGTTTGCCGGCATCCAGGAGGACAAGCCCGAGGTTGCCGAGCGAGATGGCCACGTCCGGATGCTCGTTCCCGCTCAGTCTTCTGGATATGGCGAGGTCCTCGCGATTCAAGCGTTCAGCTTCATCCAGTTTGCCTTCCGCACGGAGTATCAACGCCAGGTTGTTCAGCGAAATGGCATACTCCTCGTGGTCTTGCCCCAGGAACTTCCTCCGCATCTCGAGGGCTTCACGTTCCAAATCTTCGGCTTCGGCCAGCCGACCGCGACTGTAGATGGCGATTGCCAAGTCGTCCAACGCGGCCGCCACCATTGGACTGCCGTCAGGGAATAGCTTCCTCATGACCGCCAGGCTCTCCCGCCAGATGGCTTCAGCTTCCTTGTAGAAGCCCAGCGCCCAGTAGGCTCTGCCGGCATAGCCTCGGAGGCTGAGCCCACCATCGGGCCGGTCCTTCAGGGCATCCTCGAAACTGGCTGCGGCGGCAGCCAGTATCGCCTCCGGCATCACCCTCCTGTCCGCCGAAGGGCCAAGGCTCATGAGGATTGTTTCGAGAATTCTGGTGGTTCGCTCTTCTCTGGCGAACTCATCCTTCGCCAGCTTCTCCGCCCGCGTAGCCCACATGGCCTCGTTCTGCGCGAGCTTCTCCGCTCGCGTTGCTCGTACCGCCTGCCAAGTGCTGACCACGACGCCCGCCACCAGCAGGGCGACCAGAGCAGCCGCCGTCGCGAAGGCGGCTTTGTGCCGACGCACGAACTTCGTCGACCGGTAGAGCAAGCCGGGAGCGGCCGCGCTGACCGGTTCGTGGTTCAGGTGCCGCTGGATGTCTGCGGCCAAGTCGTTCGCCGTTGGATAACGACGTCGGCGGTCTTTCTCGATCGTCTTCATCACGATCCAGTCCAGATCGCCGCGGACCTTGTGGAGGAGCCTGGGGGGATCGAGCCGGCGATGTTCGGCCGTGCGAGTAAGTTCGGCGGCGCGCATGGCGTGCAAGCACGTCGAGGGTTTCGGCGGTTCCTGTTCTCGGATCGTGCGACGCATGGACTCCAACCCGGCTGCGAGGAGTTCCTTGCTGTCGAAGGGAGTTCGCCCCGTCAGCAACTCGTACAGCAACACCCCCAAGCTGTAGATGTCGCTCCGGGTGTCGATGTCCAAACCGCTCATCTCCGCCTGCTCCGGGCTCATATAGGCCGGGGTGCCAAGGAACTGGGCAAAAGCCGTGAAGATCGTGTGGTCGGTGAGTGGTTGTTGATTGGCCGCCTTTGCAATGCCGAAGTCAATCACCTTGGAGACTGGCACACCGTCGTGGAGGGTGACCAAGATGTTTGATGGTTTAATGTCGCGGTGGATGATCCCCTTCTGATGCGCGTGTTGGATAGCGTGGCAGACCTGCATGAAAAGGGCGAGCCGTTCTTCGGTCGAGAGCTGTTTTTGGTCGCAGTAGTCGGTGATGCGGATGCCATGCACCAGTTCCATAACGAAGAATGGCCGGCCAGTGTCCGTGGTGCCCGCGTCCAGAACCTTGGCAATATTGGGGTGGTCCATCAACGCCAAGGCCTGCCGTTCCGCCTCGAACCGGGCAATGACACTCTTGCTGTCCATGCCCAACTTGATGATCTTGACCGCGACCTTTCGCCGGAGCGGTTCCTCCTGTTCAGCCATGTACACCACTCCCCAACCGCCTTCACCGATCTTCTCCAGCAGCTTGTAGCGACCGATTCGATCGCCCGGCTTTTCCGTCACTGAAACCGTCGCGGCGGCCAGAAGCAGGTCCTTGACTGAGCCGGCCACGGAAGGTCGTTCAAGAAACGGCCCCGCTTGTTCATGCGCCTGCAGAAGGGCCTCGACGCGGTTGCGGAGCCGAACGTCCCGACCACACGCGCGTTCCACAAAGCCGGTTCGTTGCTCCGGGGGATATTGCACAGCGGCTTCGAAGATGGACTTTTCGGCGTTGGGTTCGGGGTTCATGGATTCGAATGGCACTTTCTACTCCGGCGATCGGTCGGCATCAACTCCCGACTCACCGCACCGGTCGTCGGGTCGTCGGCAGCGGCACCACCTCCAGGTCTGCCGCCATCCCCGACTCGGTCTTGGCCTATTCACTCATGCGTAATCGGGGGTCGAAACGTCTCACGGAATCTCCTGTATTTGCCTGATACGTTTTCACCCGACAAATACGCATTGGTGAGTGATGAGACCAAAAGACCAAACCAAACCATTCATGAAGACACAGGCATCATCACCGGAAGCCCGAAGGTCGAAGCGCTCAACCGTCCGACGCACACGCAGCTATGTGCCGGCTGTGGTCCTCGCCGCTGCTCTCCTTATTCATTTCACCGGCCAAGCCGGTACGCTGATTGCCTGCAGCGATTTCGACGCCTCCTGCCTCGACGGTTGGGTGGGAACCAACCTCAAGGGTGGGATTGAAACACTGGTGTGTGTCGATGACGCCGAATTCGGCGGGCAGTTCATCTCGATTCGCGAGTCCAAAAAGGACAATAGAAGAAGCGTTTTTCAGGCCCCTGCTAAGTTTCTTGGCAACCAGGAAGCGGTTTACGGGGGGTATCTCCAATACCGCTTGCGCCAGATCCATACGGACCAGATGAGCCACGGCGCGGACGTGCGCCTGTGCGGCGCGGGCCTCGAAATCGATCACGACTACGAGTACATGCCTACCACCGACTGGGATTGGCACTACGTTCCTCTGGACGTGACCGGTCGCTGGCGCTTGGCCGGCACGCAACAGTACGTAGAGGAGGCGATCATTCGCAGCGTGCTTCGTGAGCTCGATCGCCTCCTGATCCGCGCTGAGTTTAGCACCCGTCAGAAGGAGCAGACCGACCTGGACGACGTCCAGTGGGTGGCGCCTGGACCGTCCGCGCCTCCGTGTCTCAGCATCACCCGTCTGCCTGACGGGCGAATCGACGTGACTTGGCCGATCGTGTACGACACCTATTTACCCGAGTCCAGTCCGACCGGCCAGGCGGGGTCCTGGCAGGACCTGCCGCCGCAGCAAATCGCCGGGATGGTGGACGACCTCTGGCACGCCCGGTTCCAGCCCAGCGCCGGCCATACCTTTATCCGCCTCCGCCAACGGTAACACCTGGGCCGTCCCAGGTGGGGCACCTCGGATCGGAGTGACCCCTCCGTGCTTGCATCCCAATCCGCACGATGTAACCAGCACCCGCAACCCACTCCGATACGCATATGAATCTCTCGCGAACTGCCCCTCTCGGTGTTGGGATCCTTAGCTTGGTCTTGCTCCTGCCCGGTTACCGCAGAAAGCCGTTTGCTTCAGCCGGCAGCACAAGTGCCTGCCAACCGCAGCCACGGACCCATTCGACTGAATCCGCATTTTGGGAAGAAGCTCCCTCTCCCGCACCCAACGACCTGTTGGCCGACCTGCCTGCCGCGGTGCAGCCCACCGTGAGGGCCCAACTCGGCAACGGCGAACCACTCAGCGTCGAGCCCGTCATCGAGGAAGGGGAGACGCTCCTTGAAGCGATCATGACGCGGGAGGGGATCGTCCGAACCTTCGGCGTAGGCCAAGACGGCAGGCTCCTGCAA
>CAZHUY010000378.1:0-4813 GCA_964535465.1 uncultured Myxococcales bacterium | reverse complement strand
TTCGAGCCGCCGCTTGAGCCCGGGTGTTCCAGAATCATGAACGATGATTTAGAGTGCGGCGCGGGTATGAGCAAGGACAGCGGAAACACTGGCAAGCGGTCCTTCCCATGGACTTCCGTGCACGTCTTCGTGTCGAGCGGCCGGTGCGGAGCTACAGGACGCTGCGGACGCTTCGACCACGATCGCCGACACACGCATTCTCACGATCTGCGAAGAAGCCAAGCGGGTTCACTCATCCTCGTCGGTCTTCTTCCGTCTGGGAAGGATCGCCTCGGCCACGCCGGGCCAGCCCGAGACGCGTAGCTCGCCCCCGGCGATCTGGACGTGCACGCTTTGGCGGTACCGGGCATGCAGGGCAGCGTGCTCGCGGTAGCGGGGCGAGAGCAGATGGACTTGCTGATTGTCCGAGCCGACCCAGGGCCGGGCCATCGAGCGTTGGGCGGCGATGTAGGGTCCGGCGATGAGGAGATCGGTGTGGGCGAGAAGCTCGGCGGCCAGCGGCTGGTCGGCCAAGGCTTCGAGGTGATAGCCGCTGAAGACCACGACACCCAGTCCGAGGTCGTGGACCTTGGCCGCCAGGTGACCTGCGGCCGGCGCTTGGTGAAAAGGCTCGCCACCCAGTAAGGTGATGCCCTCGATCCCTGGGGTGGCGCGTATGCGGTCAACCAGATCCGCCACGGGCATCTCGGTGGCGGCGGGCGACTCAAAGTCGAACATCTCGGGGTTGCAGCACCCCGGGCAGCGCAGCTCGCACCCCTGCAGCCACAGGCAGAAGCGCACCTCTGGCCCCTCGCTGCGGCTACCAGGCACAAGCTGCGCCACCCGAAGGTGATCGCGGTCTTCGCGGTAGAGATGAAGCATCGCCTAACCCCGTCCTGCCCACTGAAGGTCGTGGTCGTGGCGGTCGTGGCGGTGGCTGGGCCCTCTCCTCTTCATGTGATTTCCACAATCTCACCATCCGCCTCGCGGCGAAAGACCGCGAAGGCATCTCGCCCTTTGTCGATATGTCCCAGCCCGAAGAAGGCCGTGCGCCTGCCCATGCGCGAGCGATGGGGCCAGTGGCTGTGGCCGGCCAGCACCAGGCGGGGCTGCAACAGCTCCACCAGCAGGCCCGAGCTGTCGTTGCCCGGGCCAAAGGCACCGCCCGAGCGACGTTGGCCCATGGCTTCCTCCCGGGTCGCCGCGCCTCGCGGCCATTCGTGCAGCATCAGAATATCGACCTGGCCGTCCTTCAAGACCTCGTCGATCTCGCGCTGGCGGAAGTACGCGTGCTTCTTCCAGTCGCTGCCTAGGGGCTCGTCCAAAGGCTCACCGCCAACCGAAACGCCCCCTAGCCACGCCAGGCGCAGGCCCTCCAGATCCATCTGCCCGCTGCGCCCCAGGTAGAAGCAGTTGTGCGCCGCCTGGCCGCCCCGGGACATCGACGCGAGAAAGGCAAACGGCTCGTGGTTGCCGGCCACGAACCAGACCGGCCAGGGGAAGGTCGCGAAGCCCATGTGATAGGCCGCGAAGTCTCCCATCTTCCGGTACTTCTGGGGCACCGGCGTGCTGGCCAGATCCATATGATCGCGCACGGGCTCGAAATCCCCGACCTGCAACACGAACGCGAGACGTTGCTTGCGCTGGCGCTCCCATTCAGACAGAAGTCTAACCATGGCGTGCTGACAGCCGTGCACGTCACCAACGGCGGCAAAGACAACAGGGGAAGATGCGGCGGCCATAGTGTGATTCCTCGCCCGTAAGACGGACGAAGGTGGGAGATTCTGAGGTGGGGAGGGTGGAGAATGCGGCGCAATCATCCAGGGAATGGAAGGTTTTCAAGACGATGAAGCAAGGCCGTCAACCCGCACCCTTGTGCGATGGTCAGTCCTTCCTGACGCTTGCCACGAGCTTCTTGGATCAGGCCCTTGCGTGCCAGCAACATGGCTTGGTTCACCAAGGATGTCGCCAGACCCTCCGGGTTGCCGATCGCTCTACAGATGTTCTCCTTCTCCTTGAGCAGAGACAGAGCTTCACCGGTCTTGCCCCAGGCCTGGAGTATGGCGGCCTGGTTGCCGAGTCCGATGTGAAGACCCTCTGGGTTGCGGAGTTCTCTGCAGATGAGTTCCGCTTCCTTGTGCAAGGTCATGGCGTCTGTGAATGCACCCGCGGCCTGAAGGATGACGGCCTGATTGCCTAGGCTTGTGGCAAGGCCGTTCTGGTCCTTGAGCTGTCGGCAAATGCGCTCCTGCTCCTTGAACAAGTCGATGGCTTCCGCCGGCTCGCGCCTGTCCATGAGAATGAGACCCTGATTGCCAAGGCTGCAGGAGAGACCATGCCAATCGTCGAGTTGCCTGCAGATGCGTTCTTGCTCTTTGAGCAGGGCCATGGCCCCCTCGGGATCTCTCCGGTCCATGAGGATGAGAGCTTGGTTGCCAAGACAGATGGCTAGGCCTTCCCAGTTGCCAAACTGTCTGCAGATGCGCTCCTGTTCTTCGAGCTGTGCCGTCGCCTCGCCGAGAGATCCCCGGTCCATCAGAACGAGAGCCTGGTTGCCCAGACTCTTGGACAGGGTGTCCCAATTGCCGAATCTCCTGCAGATCGTCTCCTGCTCTCTGAGCAAGGCCATTGCATCATCGAGACGGCCCTGGTCCGCGAGGATGAGAGCCTGGTTGCCCAGACTCTTGGCCAGACCGTCCCAATTGCCGAGTTGCCTGTGGGCACTCTCCACCCTCCCATTCATGGACATGGCTTCGTCTAGATGCCCCTGGGCATACAGAATATTGGCCTGGTTGCCGAGACACGCGGAAAGCCCATCGGCATTTTGAAGATGCGCCCATATGCGTTCCTCTTCCTTGAGCAGTGCGTAGGCCTCATCGAACCTACCCCAGCCCTGGAGGATGACAGCTTGGCCGCCAAGGACGCCCCCCAGCTTGGCGGTGTCTCCGTTCGCACGGCAGCGATCGGCAAGCTGCTGACGAATAGCAAAGGCATCATTCGGATGCCCAGTACTATCGAGGAGAATGCTGACCTTCCAGGTGACTGCCTCTCGCGCTTCTCGCTCGTTCATCCTTGCATACGCATCGCTTATGCGCAGGTGAGAGGACCTTTCGATGCTCGCCCAGTGCGCCCTCACATCAAATTGGTTCGCATCCCACAAGGCTTCGAAGAACGCTGCCTCCGAAAGCAGGTCGGCCAACTGCTGCCATTCCTCGGCCCGCTCCAACTGCCACGGAAGCTCGTCGACCTTTCGAGGGGAAAGAGGCTGTCTGCAAAAATGGTGGGCCAAACGCTGGTGGAACCACCTTTTTGTTTTGCCTGCCGGCAGGTAGCTGTCGAGCACCGCCTGGCGGGCGAAGTCGTGGGTCAGGTTCAGCAAGCCCGATCTGTCCACCAGCACGTCGCCGGCGGCGTAGAGCAGGGGAGCGAGCACGGCACGAGGGAGGGGCTGCTCGCCGCCGAGGATCTGGAGGAGCTCGTGCACCGAGAGACCACGACGGGCGCTGACAAGCAATGACAGCACGTCGCCGACCAGGTCGGTGTCTCCTTCGTAATCCTCCTCCCAGCGAATGAAGACCTTCTCGAACAGCGCCGGGATCGACTCGGCCCCAAGGTAGTCGTCGATCTTCTGGCCCAGAGTCTCGTGCTCACCCCAGACGCGCAGTTCTTCCAGCAGGGTGCGGAGGAAGAGCGGGTTTTTGGTCTGTTCGGCGTTCGCCAGCTTGTTGACTTGGTCTGTCGTCAGCGACTTGCCGACCTGCTTGAGATACCTGGGAATCAGCTCCTGCCGCTCCTCTGTGGACAGCAGGCCGACGGTCATGTTTGGCCATTGCCGCCGGCGAAGCTCGTCAAGCGATCGTCCCGGCAAGGTCGAAACGATCAGGCGCACGTTGGGCGGCACCGCAGGCGGAAGCCAGGCAAGGTCCGGAGCCTGGTCGCGGTCTTCGAGCTGGTTGAGGGCATCGAGCACCAGCACGACCCGGCCAGCCGCCGCCGCACGATACAGCCCATTGGCAAAGGCCATGCGCAGGGCCGCGGGCTGGTCAGGGATCTCCAGCTTGAGGTCGAAGGTCCGGTTCAGTTCGCCCAGGACCCGGCGGGCCATGGCCACCCAGTCGGTGCTGGCCGGCGTGGCCCCTATGTAGTGCTGAATCAGGTGTGGTTTCCGCTCCTGTTTCTCCCCTCGCCAGCGTGCCACCCAGTTGGCCAGCAGCGCTGTCTTGCCCGCCCCAGACTCGCCCAGTACCACCAGGGGCGGTCCGTCGCCAGCCACGTGCTCGTCCAGCCGGCGAAGATACTCCTCGCGAGCCACGTACACGCGCAAGCGGCTCCGACCCGCGGCCTCGTGCTCGGCGATGTCGCGGCTGAGGGCATCGGGCGTGGCATCCGCTGGGAAGGTGTTCTCGATGATGTCGCCCAAATCCTTCTTCACCAGCTCGCCCAGTGCCTTGGCATTGGCGAAGTTCTCCCTGGGCGCGTGTTTGAGCTTGCCGTCTCGGTGGGCCTGGCGGATGCGCTCCTTCAGCTCCTCGAGCTGCCTGCGCCGCTCCGCTGAGGCCTCCACGAAGTTCTCCGCCGGTTTGTCCCGTGCGTACGCCGGGTCGCGAAAATAGAAGAAGGCATTACCTGCCATGGCAGGGTCATTGAGCACCCCGTGCAGGATCTCCAGTTCAGTGACCGACTTGCCCGGGTGCTCCTGCAGCCAAGGCTGGGCCGTCATCAGGTCAGGATCGATGGCCTCCGGCACCCAACCATAGCGCTCGCCGATGATTCCCAGAAGCTTACGTCCCGTCAAGTGGTGTGTGAAGGTCGGTCGAGTTCTTGGTCGTTCTTC
>CAZHUY010000377.1:0-4825 GCA_964535465.1 uncultured Myxococcales bacterium | reverse complement strand
ACTGTCCTCCAACCACACCCGCTTCGACAGATGCCCACTACCGGGCGGATACGCTGCGACAGCGCGGATTATTGCTTGTTCAGGGTGGGCACCCGCCGCGTTGGCGGCCTCGACGAACTTGGCTTGGAACACAAATAGCCCTGCTTGTGGCTCGTTGGTCGGGTACTTCAGAGTCCCCTTGAAAAAGGCGTCACGTCCCCAGTCGCCGGAACGTCCCCAAGCCTCGACGCCGAGGCCGAGGTTAACTTTGAGAAGAGTCTGGCAGAACCCTTCAAACTCAAACCATCCGAGGTTGTCCAGGGAATATCTAATCATTGGGCTAGATCAAACGTCAGCGGCGTTGGAACGGATTGTCTTCGCACCAACGCGGGAGCCCATCATACGCCCATCTATTAGCAGTTCGACGCATTCAAGCTTCACCAGAATATCAAAGAGTGGGGTGCCGCCGATGGCGAGTTGCTCTGCCGCAAGCGTATGCTCTCCCCCTGCCGTAGAGGCGCAAAGACGGGAGCGACTTGAATGTCAATCGTGTAGAGCCGAATCTGTGGAACCGCTGGGCCCCTGACGCCGATAACAGGGCGAACCTTTTTGGAAAGGACGCCCATGAAGAAGCGAGTGCTCTTGTTCGTGTGTCTGCAGCTTGCGGTTCTGGTGGTAGCTGGCTCAGGCCAGGCTGCCTCCCGCCGCAATGAACTTCGGCTCGCCGAGAAGGTGGTGGCTCGTGAAACGGTCCGCCTGCCATTCACGGCCGGCAAGGTTTACGAGGTCAAACTGATGCCTGGGGCGCCGTTCGCGCTTGAGCTGCCCGCGGGTGAGACGGCCCGGAACATCTGGTTCGATAACCGTTGGTGGGCGGCGGAGTCCACACCGGGCTCATCGCGGGTTTTCCTTCGTGCGCTCGGGACCTTGGACGTCGTGGGTCGCAAGGGGTTCATCCACGTCGAGACGGACCCGTCGGACTACAGGATCTGTCTGCGCGTTGAGGGGGTGGCGGAGAGCGCTGACGTTGGGGGCGGCTTGGAGGTCTACAGCGAGGGATCGGCCCTGAATGATCCCGTGCGGCGCCTGGCGAGGAAGATGGCCGACAAGGAGTTGCTCTACGTCCAACGCCGCGAGCAGGACAAGGCCCGCGCCGAGTACGAGAGCTGGCGCAAGAACATGCTGCAGAACGTGCGGGCGGATTACGAGTGGGGCGGGGACTTTCGTGTCAGCCGGGTCGTGGACGATCGGGTCCAAACCTTCGTGACCTTGCCCGAGGCCTCTGACCGGGCGGTGATCCAGTTCGTGGACAAGGCCGGGCACGTGGAGATCGTGAACTACGAGCTGGAGAACGGGACCTATGTCATCCAGAACAAGGTCCTGCGGCAGGGGGAGAAGTTCCGCCTGGTGTTGGGCAAGCAGCAGGCCTGGGTGGCTCTGAAGTAGGGGAGGGGCACATGGGGTTCAACATGGCAGCGGAAGCTGGACGGATTTCCCTGGCCAAGTGGCAGCTTGGCGCCTTGGTTGGGCTGGTGCTGCTGGCCACTGGCGCCAGCGGAACCATGGCCTGGAAGATGGTGATGGCCGAACCTCGCCAGGTGGCGCCAAGGCTGACCCCGGACGAGGCGCGACTGTTGGCGAAGGCCGAGGAGGAGAAGGCGCGCCAGCAGGCCGCCGGCAGACGGCTGAAGCAGTCCGAACTGGGCGCGGGTTACCAGATCGACGGCGAGGGCAATCTGACGGGGCCGAACGAGGGTAGTGACTTGCCCGCCAACAAGTCGCTGGACGAGGTGGGGGGCGGCGGTCCCGAGGCCATCGCCAAGGAGATCAGGGGCCGACGCCGGTCCGCGGAAGAGGAAGAGCCCGTGGTGCCCGAAAGCCGACGTGAGGACGAGGGAGAGAAGGTGCAGCGGTCGGACCTGGAAAAGCCGATGCTCGGCTACTCGACGGTGAAGAACGCGCGCTGGGCGGCCCGTCGCCCCGAGACGGGCGATGGCGAGGGCCCTGAAAAACCGGCGGGGCGGGACAGCTCGCTGGAACGCAACCTGGCGGACTCGGAGCAACGAATCGCAGCGCTGCAGAACCTGCCTGCCCCATCGGTCGCGATTCCGGCCGGCCTGGGCGCGGGACCATCGAAGAGTGGAACGGATCTGATGCCTGCCGAGGAGCGCGCCCAGCCGTTCAACTCGGGTGGGGTGGGGGACATGCGCATTGGCGGGGCCATCGGAGCCGACCAGATCGTGCGCCAGGGCAAGTTCCTTGACTGCGTGCTGGTGAACCAAATCCGGGCCGACCTGGTCGATTCGCCGGTGATCGGCATGGTCTCGCGGGATTTCGTGTCGTTGGATGGCCAGTACGTCCTGGTACCGGCGGGCTCGAAGTTGATCGGGATGGCTGGGAAGACCCAGAACCTGCAGCAGGCCCGGGTGTACCTGAAATTCGACCGCGTGATCTTCCCGGATCAGCGGAGCGCCTACTTCCCGGTTCGCCGGCTGCCGGCGGTGGACGGTGCTGGCGCCGTGGGCATCGACGGCGATGTGGATCGCCATTTCATGCTGATGTTCGGCAGCGCGGTGATGCTGGGCCTGCTGGACGGCCTGGCGGCGGCGGTCGAGGGCGCCAACTACTCGGCAACCCCAACGGCTCGCGAGCTGATCATGGCGCGCACCTCGACGAACATGTCGAATGTGGTGGCCGGCATCATCCAGCGCTATGGCAACGTGGTCCCGACGATCACGGTCGAGGCTGGCAGCAAGATGAAGGTGTTCTTCGCGGAGGACGTGCGCATGTCGCCGTATATGAACTCGCGCGATCTGAGTTGGGTTCGCCACGGTCGCTAGGGATGGTCGCCATGTGGGGGCTCATCACGTTACTGGTGCTGGCGGCGGGGCAGGGGGCGGCCGAAGAGCGGGGCACGCTCAAGGGCTGGCTGACGCCGGCGCAGGCCGAGAAGATCGCGGTCAAGCTGTCCGAGCGAAATCCATTCCTGGATTCCGACGAGGCCCGCGAGGGCAGGCGCACCATGGGGCTGTTCTTCCAGGAGCGCGACTATCGGCTGCTGCGGGGCAACCCGGTGTTCGGGTACTGGCATGCCAAGGGTTTTCTGTGGACCGGCACGCATGTGGCCTGGGATGGCGTGGTCTCGAAGGGCGGGCGGTGCAAGCCGGTCACGTCGAAGGCGTGGAACGCGGCCATGCAGTACGTGTTCAGGAAGCACGGTCTGGTGCTGGACCCCAACGCGCCCATCAGGATCAGCGGGGCCTGCGTGTGGGCTGTTGTCGATACCTCCCCCGACGAGCCGACCAGAGGCGTGGTCATGGAGATGCGCCTGCAGAGCCCGACCGGCACGTTCCTGTGGAGGTATTCGCGGGGGAATCCGACCATCGAGGGCGCGGTCGGGGCCAGCATCGAATTGCCCATTCTCATTGGGCGGAAGATGAACCAGGAAGGCAGTTGGCCGCGCAATGGCTGGTGACGGACACAACCGCACAACCGGGTGGAGCGATAGCCTGCGCACGGCGCTCTTCCCGTTGCTGCCGCTGCTGGATGATGCCCGCATCACCGAAATCGAGGCCAACGGCTTCGACGACGTGTGGGTCAAGGGCGCGCCCTGGCGGGGCCATCGCAAAACCAACGTGACCTGGAGCTCGCAAGAGGATTTCCGCCTGGCCTGCATCCGCGCGGGGGAGGTCATCGGCCGTCAGGTCAGCGAGACGAATCCCCTGTGCAACGCCCGGTTGCCCGGCGGCGAGCGCGTGAACATCGCGGTCCCTCCAGCCTGCGCCCGCATTTCCCTGACCATCCGCCTGTTTCCGGCCGAGACCATGAGCTTCGACAAGCTGGAGGAGTACGGGTCGATCAACCGGCCGATCCGAACCATGCTGGAAAGCCTGGTCCTGGCCCGCAAGTCGATCCTGATCGCCGGCGGCACGGGTTCCGGCAAGACATCTCTGCTGAACGCGATGTCCCAGGTGATCCCGCGCAACGAGCGGATCGTGACCATTGAGGATGCTCGTGAGCTGCAGATCCAGCAGCCGAACTGGGTCGCCATGGAAACCGTCGAGCCGTACCAAGAGGGAGCCGCGCGCATCACCATCGGGGATCTGGTGAAAAACGCCCTTCGGCAATGCCCAGACCGAATCGTGGTGGGCGAGGTTCGCGGGGGCGAGGCGTTCCACCTGCTGCGGGCCCTGTCCACGGGTCACGGCGGTGGCCTGGGCACCATCCACGCCAACGACGCCGAGGACGCCCTCCACCAGCTCCAGCTACTCGCCCAGATGTCGGACGTGAATGGCCTGACAGCCTCGACGGTTGCAGCGATGGTTGGGCGGGCGGTGGACGTGGTGGTCTATCAGGGGTACTTCGAGGAGGGGAACGCCCGTCGCGTGTCCGAAATAGTGGAGATGCAAAGACCAGGGGTCGAACTGGGACGGGGAGGTGGCGTGGAATACAAGTTCGCGCGGCTGGCAGTGTGGAACGCGGAAACCGGGGACTGGACCTACCCAGATCCGCCTTCAGAAGGTCTGCAGAAAACCCTGGCACGGAGAGGGCTGGAATGGCCTTCAGAGAGCCTGAGTCGATGACCATGCGCCAGTTGCTCGGAGCGCTGGCGAAACAATACTGTGCGGCTGCGAGCTGGTTCGTGGCTGCTGGCCGTCTGGACGAAGCCGTCCAGATGCTTGAGCAAGCCACGAAGGCTTTGGCCGAACGGGACCACTTCGTGGGGCTATGCCATGAAGCTTGAGCGCGGAAGTTCGTTGGCCCGCATTCTGGGCGTGGGGACAGCCTCGATGGTGTGGCGGAGGGTACGAGCTGAGCAGCAACTACCTGCGGCCGGGTGGTTCGG
>CAZHUY010000376.1:0-4825 GCA_964535465.1 uncultured Myxococcales bacterium | reverse complement strand
TCACGTCGGCCGGGCTGCCCAGCGCCAGGTTTCCGCCAGGTAAACTGAGGATGCCGGCAGGCGCGGTGGACATGCGGGTCACCAGCTTGGCGGGCGTCAGCACACCCAGCTCGACCAGCTCCAGGGCCAGCGCCAGCGCGGTCTCCAGACCGATGACTCCGTTGGCCGCTTGCTCGAACTCGACCTCTTTCTCGACGGGCGAATGGGGCGCGTGGTCGGTGGCGATGGCGTCGATGGTCCCGTCGGACAGGGCCTCGCGCAGGGCCGCCTGGTCCGCCTCGCTGCGCAGGGGCGGGTTCATCTTGAAGTTGGTGTCGTAGGTGGCGCAGGCCTCGTCGGTCAGCATCAGGTTGTGGGGCGGCACCTCGCAGGTCACGGGCAGGCCGCGACGCTTGGCCTCGCGAATCAAGCGCACCGACTCCACGCAGCTGATGTGGGCCATGTGGTAGCGGGCGCCGGTCAGGGCCACCAGCTCGAGATCGCGGGCCAGCATGGCGGATTCGGCGGCGGCCGGCTGCGCGCGGATGCCGAAGCGGGTTGACGCCAAGCCCTCGTGCATGGGGCCACCGGCCGAGAGCGCGCTGTCCTCGCAGTGCTGCACGACGGGCAGGCGGAAGCTGACGGAGTATTCCAGCGCCCGGCGCATGACCTCGCTGTTCATCACGCCCTTGCCGTCGTCCGAGACGGCCACGCAGCCCGCCTCTTGCAGCTCGCCCATGTCGGCCAGGGTCTCGCCCTTCTGGCCCTGGGTGATGCAGCCGATGGGGTACACGCGCACCAGGCCGACCTCTTTGGCGCGCCGGACGATCAAATCGGTGACCGCGCGCGTGTCGTTGACCGGGTTGGTGTTGGGCATGCAGCACACGGCGGTGAAGCCGCCCGCCGCGGCCGCCGCCGTGCCGGTCTGGATGTTCTCTTTGTATTCCTGGCCGGGCTCGCGCAGGTGCACGTGCATGTCGATGAGCCCAGGCACCACCCAGCAGCCCTTGACGTCCACGGGCTTGGCGTTGGGCGCGGACAGGCCCGGCCCAATGGCGGCCACCTTGCCATCGGCGAGCAGCACGTCGGCCTGGGTGTCGATCTCGCGCGCCGGATCGATGACCCGGCCGCCTCGCAATAGAATGTCAGACATACGACGGGCTCCTGCGCTTGGGGTTCCGAGTTCGGGCGGTCATGCTCATTCCATCCCTTCCCCGCTGCCGCCGCCCAATAGGTACAGCACGGCCATGCGCACGGCCACGCCCCGGCTGACCTGGTCCAGGATCACCGAGCGCGGACCGTCGGCCACGGCCGGATCGATCTCGACCCCGCGGTTCATGGGGCCGGGGTGCATGACGATGGCGTCGGGCTTGGCCAGCGACAGGCGGCGCGGGTTCAGGCCGAAGTAGCGCGCGTATTCACGGGTGTTGGGGAAGCGGCTGCCCGCCTTGCGCTCCAGCTGGATGCGCAACATCATGACCACGTCGGCGCCTTCCAGGGCGGGCTCGATGCGGTCATAGGCCTGGCAGCCCAGCTTCTCGATGCCGATGGGCAGCAGCGAGCGCGGACCGGCCACGCGCACTTGGGCGCCTAGGGTTTGCAGGGCGAAGATGTTCGACCGGGCCACGCGGCTGTGGTCGATGTCGCCACAGATCACCACGGTCAGGCCCTCGATGCGGCCCTTGTGGGCGCGGATGGTCGAGGCGTCGAGCAGCGCCTGGGTGGG
Organism: uncultured Myxococcales bacterium; assembly: GCA_964535465.1. Taxonomy (GTDB): domain Bacteria; phylum Myxococcota_A; class Polyangia; order Fen-1088; family Fen-1088; genus Fen-1137. Next base: position 3,120 of record CAZHUY010000376.1, on the reverse strand, counting down.
GTGCTCGTGCGCGCCGTCGCCCCCGTTGACGATGGAGGCGCGAATGGTCTTGCTGAGCAGGTGGGCCGAGCCGGCTTGGGCGTGGCGGATGACCACGATGTCCGGGTCCATGGCGTCCAGGTTGGTGGCGGTGTCGATGAGCGTCTCGCCCTTCACCGTCGACGAGGACGAGGCGGTGAAGTTGATCCCGTCGGCCGACAGGCGCTTGGCCGCGATCTCGAACGAGGTGCGCGTGCGCGTGGACGGCTCGAGGAAGAGGTTGATGACCGTCTTGCCCCGTAGGGTGGGCACCTTCTTGATGGGCCGCTTGCGCAGCTCCAGGAAGCGGTCGCCCAGGTCCAGAATGGTGGTGATCTCCTCGCGGCTCAGGCCCTCCATCCCCAGCAAATGGCGTCGTGAGAATCCGTTCGTCATGGGGAAATCCTCTCTCGCAGGACGACCCGGTCGGTCTCCCCGCGTTCGGCCAGCATCACGCGCACCGATTGGTCGGCGGTGGTCTGCAGTCGCGCGCCGACGAAGTCGGGCTGAATGGGCAACTCGCGCCGGCCGCGGTCGACCAACACCGCCAATTGCACGCCGCGCGGGCGCCCGTAGTCGGCCAGGACATCCATGGCCGCGCGCACGGTGCGGCCGGTGAACAGCACGTCGTCGATGAGCACCACCGTGCGACCGTCGATGCTGGCCGGCAACTCGGTGGGGCCAATCTCGGGCTTGGGCAGGCCCAGGAAGACGTCGTCGCGGTACAGGGTGATGTCGATAGCGCCCAGGAGGGGCCGCGGCTCGCCGCTGTCCGCCAAGAGCTTGACCATGCGTTCCGCCAGCAGAGCGCCGCCCGTGCGGATGCCCACGAAGTACGCGTCGTGTCCGTTGCGCTCGATGATCTCGAAGGCGATGCGCCGCAAGACCCGGGACATACCGATCTCGTCGAGAATGACTCCGCGTTCGACCAGGTTGCTTTCGGGAGGTGCCGGGCGAAGTTTCATGTCTCAAATCCCCTGCATGGGTGGCGGGTCAGGCGTGGTTTTGACCGCCGATAACGCCCGACCCGCGGCCAACTGTCAAGCGGGGAAATGTCGGTCACGGGGACTTGGCGGGCGGTTGGCGGACTCTCTCGATGGCGGCCCGCACCGCTTCGACCACGCGTGGCTCGGGATCGTTCTCGGCGGACCATTGCAGAGCCAGCAGCGCGCGGGCGCCGCCCATGCGGGCCAGGCCTTGGGCGGCGGCGATGCGGACGGGAACGTATTCGTCCGTCTTAAGGCGCTCGATGAGGGCGGGCACGGCGGCGGGATCGCCGATCTCGCCCAGGGCGTTCACGGACTCCAGGCGTGTGCGCACGTCGGCCAGATGCGACAGCAGTACGGGGACGGCGGCGGGATCGCGCAGTTTGCCCAGGGTGGTCACGATGGCCTTGCACAGGGCCTCGCGGGTGGCGCACTCGTCCAGCGCCCCGGTCAGGATCGCGAGGCCGGCGTTCTCACCCGCCTGGGCCAAGGCCAGCGCGGCTTGCAGGCGCAGGGCCGCATCGCCTTCGCGCTTCAGCACCGCCAGGGCCCGCGTCTTGCCGGCCCCCTCGCCCACCCGCAAGGCGGCCAGCGCGGCCCAGTCGCGAACCTCGTCGTCATCGGCCTTGTCCAGCGCGCCACGGAGTGCGTCCCTGGTTTCTGGTCTTGCCGGTAGGGCCTCGACCAAGGCGCGGGCTGCCTGGCGTTTCAGGGGGAGCGGCGCGGGCGACGTCAGCATGGCGGCCAGCCTGCCGGCGACCCCGGCATCGCCCAGGTGGGCGCGCTCGATGGCTTGGACATCCTCGGCGTTGTCGGAGACGGCGGAAGCGCTGGTGGCCAAGCGCGCCTGCCGCGCCAGCCAGTTGTCGAGGAGTTGCCGCAGCCGGGCCACCTTGTGCGGTTGCGCGTCGGCCAGGTCGTGTTGCTCGCCCGCGTCGGCGGCCAGGTCGAAGTAGGAGCAGAAGTCCTTGGCCAGATCGCACACCAGCTTCTCCTGCCCCAGGATCACCATGCGCTTGTCCTCCAATTCGGAGAACACCGGGGGCAAACGCTCGGCGGGTGCGGGTGGCGTGGCCAACCAGGGCCCCAGGTCGGTCCCGCTCATACGCGCGGGCGGCAACAGGTTCAGCAATCCCAGGATGGTGGGCGCGATGTCGATGAGCTGCACGGGGCCGGGCACCACGCGCGCGCCGACTCCGGGCACCACCATGACCAGGGGCACGCGTGTCTGCTCGTCGTAGAGCGAGGTGCCGTGGTAGCGACCACCGTGCTCGTCGAACTCCTCGCCGTGGTCCGCGGCCACGATGATGATGGCGTTGGGGCGCCGCTCTTCGATCATCGCGATCACCTTGCCCACCACGGCGTCGCTGGTGGCGATCTCGCTGTCGTAGCGGTCGATGTCGCGCGGCCCGAAGTCGTGGCCGTCATGTGCCTGGTAGGGCTCGTGCGGCTCGAACAGGTGCAGCCACAGGAACAGCTTGCGCGGATCCTCCTGGTTCAGGAATGCCTCGATCTGGTCGACACGCTTGTGCGCGTCCAGATACTCGTATTTGACGTACTCGAAATCGAAGTTCGTGCTCTCGAAGTTCTTCATCTTGTGCGCGTCGATGAAGAACACGGCGGGCGGGAAGAAGGCCGCGGTCTTCCAGCCATAGCGGCGGAAGGTGTGGGCCAGGGTCTCCAAACGCTCGTTGGGGGCCAGGCGCGCCAGGGACGCGTAGTAGGTGCCGGTCATCAGCGACGCCAGCGCGAACGAGGTGTGGGGCGCCTGGGTATAGGCCCGTTCGAAGCGCACGCCACGCTCGGCCAACGCCTCGAAGTTTGGCGTGGTGGGACGGCGGTAACCGTAGGCGCTGACGTGATCGGCGCGCACGGCATCCACGGTGATCAACACCACGTCGGCGCCGGGAATGCGTGGGCCCTCGGGCAGTCCTAGCATTGGCGAAGGGACGGTCGCCGCCAACCCTGCCGCGACACGGCCCGGGCGGGCGGGAAGGACGCGCAAGGCCTGCTTCACGATCTGGGTCTTCTCGAAGGCGAAGAAGCGCAGGCTCTGGCTGCCCCTCATGTGAGCAAGCTCGAAGGCCCCCAGCCCCGTCATGGTCAGCACCCCCAC
>CAZHUY010000375.1:0-4835 GCA_964535465.1 uncultured Myxococcales bacterium | reverse complement strand
TCGCGGCCGATGATGCGGCCCTTCATGTCGTCGGACGGCAGGGGCACCACCGAGACCGTGCGCTCGGCCACATAGTCGCTGGCGTAGCGCTGCACCGCCGCGCCCAGGATCAGACGGGCCTTCTGCTGGGCCTGCTCGCGCGCCTCGTCCTCGATGCGCTTGATGTCGCTGGCCGCCGCGGCCCGCGCCGACTCGCGCACCTCGGCCTCCAGAGTTTTGCGCGCCTCGGCCTCGGTCATCCCGGCGATCTTCTCTAGGCGGGCCCGCGCCTCGCTGACCTTGGCCGCGCCGGTGCGCGCCGCCGCCTCGGCCGCCTGCTCGCGCGACTGAAGCTGACGCTCCTTACGGTAGAGGTTTTCCTTCTCGCTCTTGATGTCGCGATCGCGACGCTCCAGCGCCTCGGATTTGGCCCCAACCTCGGCCGCGTGGCGGTCCACCTCTTGGCGGCGCGCGCGCAGCTCGGCGTCGACCTCGGCCCTGATCTTCTGGGCCGCTTCCTTGGCCTCCACCATGGCTTGCCGGCGAATGGCATCGGCCTCGGTCCGGGCCGCCGCCAAGGCGCGTTGCCGCTCTTCCTCGGATTGAGGAATCGCATCAGGCTTGGAAGCCCGACCCACGAAGAAGGCCACCCCGGCCGCGACCAGCGCGGCCACAACGGTGACAATGATGATGATTGGACTCATGTTTCTGGCTTACCGCCGCAGCGAACCACACGGACGTCGGTGACGACGCAGTCGATGGGCACGTCCCATTCGCCCGTGGGGCAGCTTTCGGTTAGTTGGAAGTCGTAGCCAAACCCGAGGAAGAAACCGGCCGGGCCATCCGGGTGCGCGCGCATATGGGCCATCAACTCGTCGTAGTAGCCACCGCCGTAGCCGACCCTGCCTCCGCGCGCGTCGAAGGCCAAGCCTGGAACGATGAAGACATCGATCTCGTGAGGCGGAATCTCGGGACACCCCGGGCCGGGCTCGAGCAACCCAAAGGTGCCAAATACCAGCTCGGACGATCCCTCGACCTTGTGGAAGCGCAAACGGGGAGGCTGCAGATCGGCGCTGACGCGCGGCAGGACCACCGTCACCCCTCGCCGCCGCAGCCCGTCGGTGGCCCGCGAAGTGTCGATCTCGGACCGCGTGGACACGAACGCCGCAACGGCGCGCGCCGAGTCGATCTCGGGCAGCTCGAGCAGCAGGTCGGTGGCCGCTTGCGCCATCCGCCCCCGTTGCTCGGCCGTTAACTCGTCGCGACGAGCGGCCATGGCCCGCCGAATCGCGCGTTTTTCGTCCCGAAGCCAAAGATCAGTCGGACTCATCGACTCCGATGGCTCGTTCTCCACCCGCCGCGCACCCACGACCAGCCCCGGCAATGGGATTCCATTGCGCTAGCGCAAAGAACGAGGCCTTCGCCTCGGAAATGTTTGGGTTTCGTTCTATCCATGGATGAAGACGTCCCGGTCTCAGGACGGCCTGCCCGGTCAAACTGCCGCCCACTATACCGCAAGAAGGACCAAGCAAGGAAACAGCGGTTCAGACTCGTGCGCGCGATTCAACCAAATGCAGCAGCGCGTTGCTTCGTTCGCGGATCCGCTTCTTCAGATCATCACGCGAGCGTCGCTCCTTGAAGAGCTCCTCGGTAATCTGCAGAGCGGCAAGCACAGCCAGCGACTGAGTGTCGGCCGTGCGCGTCTGTTTCTGCAACTCTTTCATGCGGCCGTCCACGTAGGCCGCCATTTCACGCATCATGCGCTCGTCCTGATCACCGCGAAGCGCAAAACGCTGACCTCCGATCAGGACGGTAATTGGCGTTTTCATGCTGGCCCTCGCGGGCATTGTAGCGCCGACTCGCGCCGATCAGCCCACCAAGTTGGGCGAATCAAAAAGGATTGGCGCCCAGCCTCTCGGCCCCCGAAGCCGCCACACCCAATGATGACAGCGCCACCCGATCCTCGAAGCTGACGTCCATGAAGCGGATACCCATGCCACCGGTCCGCGGGCTCTCGCTGACCCAGCGCACCTCGCCGCGCAGTTGGAGCGGCCGGTCCCGCCAGGGGACCTCGATAGAGATGCGCACCGGCTCGCCCTTGGCGTCCAGGTAGTCGGAGCAGAAGAACACCCCGTCGGGGGAAAGATCCGTGACCGTGCCTTCGATTGTCAGGTTCTCGCTGACGTAACGAGCAGGAACCTGCACCTTTGCGCGCGCCGCGCGCCTCAGATCTCGCGATTTTCCGAGGTAACTTGCCATGTGATTCCCAGCGACCCCGCTGTAGAGCCGACAGTCATCCAGGCGAGCCTCAGTGTCAACTTCCTTGTGCATTGTACCCATGGGTAAGAATCGGGTTGTTGCCCCCGTTCCTTGAAGCCCCAGACCGAACAGCCGATGCCCATCCTGCTGGGCCCACTTCGTGCTTTTTCAGCACAACCTCGGTCCCAGCCTGTGCTACAACTTGCGCCCCCGGCCCTCACGGGCCAGAAAAGGATACCGACTTCGCATCAACGTCAGGGCCCATAGCTCAATTGGCAGAGCTGCGGACTTTTAATCCGTAGGTCGCAGGTTCAATTCCTGCTGGGCCCACCAGCTACCCTCGCAACCTACGAAAAACTGAATACGACCCCATCGTCTAGTCCGGCCTAGGACAATGGCCCTTCAAGCCATGAACACGGGTTCGAATCCCGTTGGGGTCGCCATTTTTCGCCAACGATTCCGAGCACTTAGCTGAGCGGTAGCAAAACCGGTAGCAAGGCTCTGGAAGCCGCCATCGAGGACCTTGCCCTCGCGCAGGTGAATGTTGAGCTTCGCCACCTCCGCGCAAAGGGCCGGCCAGGGGAAGGTGGTGTAGACGCTGACGATGTCTCCGCGGGGACCATGGCTGATGGTTTCGAGGAGATCGCGGCGCGCACCATCGACCTGCGCCAGCGTGATGAAGGTGCGCCGGAGATCGTGGCCACGCCGGCGCCGCATCCCGAGCATTTCGAGATCGGCGTGGAGCTGCCTGATGGTCTCGGTAGGTTTTCGTTCGGTGGCGTTGCGGGTGGGCGTAATCAGATCGGTGGCGGTCGGCATGCGCCCGTAGGTGCGCTCCCACCCCGCCAGCTTCCATTCGGCAAGCATGCGGGCAAGCGTCGCGTGAACCGGCACGCGCCTTGGTACGCCTGACTTGGTCTTGGCGAGATTGATGGCCCCGAGCGGCTCAGCCTGCTCGTCGTACTGGCTCCAAAGCAACCCCACCGCCTCGCCGTGCCTCAGGCCGGCCAAACCCTCAAGGGCATAGAGGATCCGCCGGTCTTCAGGGATGCGGCTGTCCGAGATCAGCTGCTCGACCTCCTCCCGCGTGTAGATGGCCTGTGCACGCCAGGACGGATCTTTGTCGATCTTCTTGGGCAAAACGCCCTTCGGTAGGACGCAGGGGCTGGTGGCGATCAACTCGTCGATGACCGCCGTGCGGAAGAGCATGGAGGCGACGTGATAGATGTGATGAATCGATCTGGGGGCCAACGGCCCACCCCGCATGCCGAGCACGAACTCGCGAATGTGCCGTGGGCGAACCTCGGCGAGTTCCATGTTGCCGAGTCTGGGCAGCACGTGGTGATCCAGCCGAGCAGCATCATCTTTATGCGAGGCAAGCTTGAGCAGCTCGCGATCCTTCACCCACTTCTTCGCGTACTGGGCGACCGTCATCGGCGTCCCAGGAGCCACGCCGATCGCGTCCGTTACTGCCTTGTTCGCCGCAACCTGGACTTCGCGTCGCTTGAGGTCCTGCTTCGCCTCGGCTTCCTGCCCAGGCTTAAAGGGCGTTGGCTTTCCGACCCATTTACCGGTCTCGTCCTTGAAGCGGACCCAAAGCTTGTTTCCTTTGACGTAGAGGCTCGACACGGCCCTTAGACTACTCTTCCAAGCTGGATATTCGAACACCTCATAGGTGCTCCCGAGACGCAAGGCTTCCAAACTGCCCGCCGAGGACGACTCCCTCGCGCAGGTGAATGTTGAGCTTGGCCACCTCCGCGCAAAGGGCTGGCCAGGGGAAGGTCGTGTAGATGCTGACGATATCTCCGCGCGGGCCATGGCTGACGGTTTCGAGGAGATCTCGGCGTGCGCCATCTACCTGAGCCAGCGTGATGAAAGTGCGCCGGAGATCGTGGCCACGCCGGCGCCGCAGCCCGAGCCTTTCGAGGTCGGCGTGGAGTTGCCTGATGCTCTCGGAAGGTTTTCGCTGGCTAAATTTGCGGCTGGGCGTGATCAGATCGGCGGCCGTGGGCATTCGCCCGTAGGTGCGCTGCCACCCCGCCAATTTCCATCGGGCAAGCATGCGGGCCAGGGTCGCATGGGCCGGCACGCGTCTCGGCACCCCAGACTTGGTTTTGGCGAGATTGATCGCCCCGAGTGGCTCGGCCCTTTCGTCGTACTGACTCCAAAGTAGCCCCACCGCCTCGCCGTGCCTGAGGCCGGCCAGGCCCTCAAGGGCATAGAGGATCCGCCGGTCCTCTGGGATGCGGCTGTCCGAGATCAGCTGTTCGATCTCTTCGCGGGTGTAGATGGCCTGCGCGCGCCAGAAAGGATCCTTGTCGACCTTCTTGGGCAGAACGCCTTTCGGCAGGACGCAGGGACTCGTGGGGATCAACTCGTCGATGACGGCCGTGCGGAAGAGCATCGCGGTCAGATGATAGATGTGGTGAATCGACCTGGGGGCCAGCGGCCCGCTCCGCAAACCAAGCACGAACTCGCGAATGTGCCTGGGGCGGACAGCGGCGAGTTCCATCCGGCCGAGTTTGGGAAGCACGTGGTGTTCCAGCCGAGCGGAATCATCCTTGTGCGAGACCAAGTTAAGCACCTGGCGATCCTTC
>CAZHUY010000374.1:0-4858 GCA_964535465.1 uncultured Myxococcales bacterium | reverse complement strand
CGCCAGCGTGGATTCAATCAGGCGCTGGATCTCCTGCGTGCGGCCGAGCGTGTGGGCCGTGGGAGCCGCCGCCGGGCGACCATTATCCCCAACAACCTCAGGCGTATTCGTGACACGCCTTCGCTGGGATTGGAATCTCCCGCATCACGGCGACGAATCGTGGCGGGCGCCTTCGTGGCTCACAGGCCGGCGTTCTTCAAGGATCGGCGGGTCCTTCTGGTGGATGATGTGATGACGACGGGGGCGACCTTGGCCGAGTGTGCTCGGGTTCTTCTCCAGGCCGGGGCAGCCGACGTCCAGGTCACGGCTTTGGCCAGGGCTGCATAAAAGCTCACTCTTTCTCTTGACTATGCCGGCGCCGTCGCTAACGTAGCCCGCCTGAACCAAACAGACTTACAGGCACGTAGCTCAGTGGGAGAGCACTACCTTGACACGGTAGGGGTCGGCGGTTCAATCCCGCCCGTGCCTACCATACCCCTTCGCGGCTCAGCACCGAGTGTCGCTGGTGCTATGCTTGGTGCGTTGAAGCCACGTTCATTGACCCCGCACCTTCGGTCCGACGCCACAGTCTCTCAGGAAACCGCTGCTTTGTCGGCCGAATGTTCGTTTGATCGTAGGAGAGCCATCGGGTACTGCCCGACGGTCCTGGTTGCGAAAGAACGAAGGAATCGTCTCAGGGGTCTTTTCCAGGAGATGAAATCGTGAGTGAACGCCCGGTGATTCGCCCTCGTGACAAGGGCGATGTCCCTGATGATCCTTTGTCTCGCTTGCGCCACTCGGCCTCGCACGTGATGGCCGACGCCGTTCAACGTCTTCGTCCCACGGCCAAGGTCACCATCGGTCCGGCCATCGAGAACGGTTTCTACTACGACTTCGACACCGAGCCGTTCTCTCCCGAGGATGTGGAGAGAATCGAGGCCGAGATGGCCAAGATCGTCGCGCAGGATCTCCCCTTCGTGCGCAAGGCGGTCTCGCGCGAGGAGGCCTTGCGACTCTTCCAGGGCAAGGGCGAAACCTACAAGGTCGAGATCATTCAATCCATTCCCGAGGGCGAGGAGATCTCGCTCTACCAGCACGGCGACTTCGTCGATCTGTGCGCTGGTCCGCACGTCGAGCGCACCGGTGAAATCAAGGCGTTCAAGGTGCTTTCCTTTGCCGGCGCCTACTGGCGCGGCGACGAGCGCAATCCTCAGCTTCAGCGCGTGTACGGCACGGCCTTTTCTTCGAAAGAGGACCTGAAGGCCCATCTGGACCGGCTGGAAGAGGCCAAGCGTCGCGACCACCGCGCTCTGGGCAAGCAGCTCGACCTGTTCTCGGTGGACGAGCTGGTGGGGCCGGGCTTCGTGCTCTGGCACCCCAAGGGCGCCATCGTGCGCACCGTGCTCGAGGACATGATTCGCCGCGAGCTGGTCCGTCGGGGCTACCAGGCGGTGTTCACGCCGCACGTGGCGCGCGAGCAGCTGCTGGAAAAATCCGGGCACCTCGCTCACTACAAAGAGAACCTGTTCGGCGGCATGGAGCTGGAGGGGCAGCGCTACCTGGTGCGGCCCATGAACTGCCCGTTCCACATCGCCATCTACCGCTCGCAGTTGCGTTCGCACCGCGAGTTGCCGATTCGCTACGCCGAGCTGGGCACGGTTTATCGCTACGAGCGCTCGGGCGTGTTGCACGGGTTGCTGCGCGTGCGCGGCTTTACCCAGGACGATGCGCACCTGTTCTTGCGCGAGGACCAGATCGAAGAGGAGATGGCCGGCTGCGTGCGCTTCGGCTTGGACATCCTGAAGCTCTTCGGCTTCACCGACGTCAAGGCCTTCCTGGCGACGCGCCCCGAGAGCTTCATGGGTGAAAAGGCGGTGTGGGATCGTGCCGAGGCCGCCATCGCTCGCGTCTTGCAGGCGGCGGGCATGGCCTTCGAGGTCGACGAGGGTGGGGGAGCGTTCTACGGCCCGAAGATCGACATGAAGATTCGCGATGCCATCGGTCGCGAGTGGCAGTGCACGACGTTCCAGCTCGATTTCCAGCTCCCCGAGCGCTTCCAGTTGGAATACGTGGCCCCCGACGGTTCGCGCCAGCGGCCCGTCATGATCCACCGCGCGCTCTTCGGTTCGATGGAGCGCTTCATGGCCGTGCTCATCGAGCACTTCGCCGGGGCTTTCCCGTTGTGGCTGGCGCCGGTGCAGGCGCGCGTCCTCACGGTCAGCGAGAAGGCCGATGCCTACGGCCGCGAAGTGGAGGCGCGCCTCTTGGCTTCAGATCTGCGCGCGGATGCCGATCTGTCGGCCGACAAACTCGGCGCCAAGATCCGGCGCGCGCAGATGGAAAAGATTCCGTACATGCTCGTTGTGGGCGAGAGGGATATGGCCGCTCGCGTGGTTTCGCCGCGAACGCGGGAAGGCCAACAAATGCCAGCCATGCCGCTCGAAGAGTTGGCGCAGATGCTGGCGACGCAAGCCGTTCCCCCCAGGATCGGTGGTCCCTCGACGGAAGCTAAGGCATCCAAGTAGCGCGGCGAAAAGCAGGAGGAACGATCATCGCAAGGCCAGGCGGATACTCAGGTCCCAGCGGAAGCGCGGCGGACAACTATCGTGTAGGACGGCGCATTCGTGTGCCCGAAGTGCGCGTCATCAACGCGGACGGCTCTCAGGTCGGCATTTTGCCCACCTACGAGGCGCTCAAGCTCGCCGAAGAGCAGAGCCTCGACTTGGTGGAGGTCAGCCCGCGGGCGGTACCTCCGGTTTGCCGGATCATGGACTTCGGCAAATTCAAATACCAAGAGTCGAAGAAAGAGAAGGCTTCGCGACGGCACCAGTCGACGGTGGTCGTGAAGGAGATCAAGCTCCGCCCCAAGACCGACACCCACGACTTCGAATTCAAGCTGAAGCACATCCATCGCTTCTTGGGCGAGGGCAACAAGTGCAAGCTGGTCATCGTGTTCCGCGGGCGCGAGATCGTGCACCCGGAGACTGGCCAGGCCATGCTGGAACAAGTCGTCAAGGCCAGCGCCGACATTGCCGTGGTCGAGCAGAAGCCCCTCATGGAGGGGCGCCGCATGGTGATGCTGATCGGTCCGCGCGCCGGTGTGATTCGATCGGCCGGAGTCGTTGGCTCGCCTGGCAATCCCGTCCCCGTGGTTCGTCCTGTGGGTGATGCTGGAAAGCCGGGTGAGGGCGCCCTTTCGTCGCGCCCTGCGCCAACTCCGATTGCCTCCAAGCCCTAAGAGGCTTTGACACAGGGCGCAGCCCCCCGGCGCCCCTGGGTATCGACCGCTTCTGGCCGATTTCGCCAAAAGTGATGATGCGGGGGTGCTCTAGACTCTTGCACTGCCCAACGAGATCGATATACTCCGCGCCTCCCATGCCTACGTACAAGATGAAGACCAAGAGTAGCGTGAAGAAGCGCTTCAAGCTGACCGCCAAGGGTCGCATCAAGCGAAAGCGCGCCTACTTGCGGCACATTCTCACCCCCAAGCGGAACAAGAATAAGCGAAAGCTTCGTCGTGGCGGCTATATCGCCAAGACGCAGGAACATCAGATCAAGGCCATGATTCCTTACGGCCTGTAGGAGCGGAAGTTATGCCTCGCGCAAAAGGTGGATTTAAAACAAAGCGTCGTCGAGATCGCATCCGGAAGGCCGCGAAAGGCTTCCGTGGCGGTCGCTCTAAGCTGTGGAAGGCAGCCGTAGAAGCCGTCCATCGCAAGTGGCGCTTCTCGCTCTTCCATCGTCGCAAGCGGAAGGGTGACTTCCGTGGTGTCTGGATTGTTCGTATCAACGCGGCCGCTCGTGAGTTGGGCGTGGCCTATTCGCGCCTCATGAGCGCGATGGAGAAGAAGGGCATCGCCCTCGACCGCAAGATTCTGGCCGACCTCGCTATCAGCGATCCCAACGCCTTCAAGAAGGTGGTTGAGGCCGCTGGGGCCAAGGCCTAGAGCCACACCTTCGGTTCCGTCGTGAGTGCGACCGAAGGAACGCCCACGGCGCAGGAGCTGATTGCGGCCTTCGAGCGCCTGACGGCTGATTTCGCTGCCGAAATCGGAACCCTGGCGACTGAACAGGATATGCGCGCCGTGCAGGCGCGCTACCTGGGACGCAAGGGCAGGGCAACCGACTTGATGAAGTCGCTGGGGAAGCTCTCTCCGGCGGATCGTCCCGCCGTCGGGGAGGCGGCGAACCGTGCCCGCGATGCCATCGAGCAGGCGGTGCAGGCTCGGCTGGGAGAACTGGCGGGCGCGGGCTTGGCTGCGGACTTGGCTCGGACCCAGGACGTCACCTTGCCCGGACGCGGTCGGCGGGCCGGGACCCTGCATCCCCTGACCCGCGTACGTCTGGAGATCGAACAGATCTTCCAGAGCATGGGGTTCGAGGTGCGGACCGGTCCCTGGATCGAGACCGAGTGGAACAACTTCGACGCGCTCAATACGCCCGCCGATCACCCCGCACGCGACATGCAGGACACCTTCTTCGTCGAGGGTGGCCTGATTTTGCGTTCCCACACCTCGCCGGTGCAGATCCGCACCATGCTGGCGGGGCCGCCGCCCGTGAAGATCATCGCCCCCGGCAACGTATTCCGCCGCGACGACGACGCGACCCACACGCCGATGTTCCCGCAGTGCGAGGGCCTGCTGGTGGACCGCAACGTCAGCTTCGAGGACCTCAAGGCGACGCTCATCGCGTTCGTGCAACGGTTCTTCGGGCCTGCCACCCAGATTCGTCTGCGCCCCAGCTTCTTCCCCTTCACCGAGCCCTCGGCCGAGGTGGATGCCTCATGCTTCCTGTGCGAGGGCAAGCTACCGGCGCGCTCCACCTGCCGGTTGTGCAAGGGCACGGGCTGGTTGGAGATCGGCGGCTCGGGCATGGTCCA
>CAZHUY010000373.1:0-4876 GCA_964535465.1 uncultured Myxococcales bacterium | reverse complement strand
TGATGGGGCGATGTAATTGACGTTGCCGAGTGAATGTAGTTGACGTTCAACACTTTCGGATATCGGGGCTGGCTGGTGTGTCTTCGCGGAATACGAAGGATACATCGAACTCAACTTCCCCCCGGTGGTCTTGCCTGACACCCCGGCAGACGAAGTGGTGCAGGTGGTCCAGCTGACCCCCAAGAACGGTGGCTTGACCCAAAGTCAGGTCTACATGGGTAGCACCACCCGTCTCGGCACGGTGCTGGGGCAGGACGGTTGGCCTTCTCCTTCTGGGGTCATCTGGAAACCAGAACTCGCGCCGGACCGGGACTACTGCGCCTCTATCTCCTTCTATGGCCGCAACGACCAGGCCCTGTTGCCGCTCCGAAGTACCACCCTTTGTACCTCGGTGACATCGCTGGTGCGTTCCGAACCATCCTCGGGCTGCTCGTACGCTGCTTCGAGCAGAGAGGCCGGCCTTTGGTTCGCTCTGGCCGCGGCCGTCCTCGCGGGCTGCCTTGCCCAAAGAAGGGCTCATCGACGAGACCGTTGACCGAATCAGGACATGGCGGCCAATGACAAATCCATGTGGATGACGCCTCCCAGCCGATCGGTGCATGCGGTGCCTTCGCGGCTGGCGGTGATGAAGCGACGATAGCCTCCGCCTGCCACCAGGCCCAGGGCCCACCGACCCACCGGGGCGAACGCGCCCGCAGTCACGCCCAACAAGATGCCTTGGCCGGTGTGTTTGACCAGAGTGGGCGCGGATGGGCCGGAGCTGGAGGTCCTCGGACGACTCGGGCCGCTCCATAGTGAGACACCGGACCCCGCACCCGCTCGCGAAAGACTGTTGATGAACCAACCGACCTGGGGGCCGATGTCGATGGCGCCAGACTGCAGATGCACGAGAGGAGAAAACGCGGCATCGAGGAGTGTCCTGCCCGCCAATCTCGGTCCTTGATCTGCTAAGACTTGGCAGGTCCGACGCCATGATGGAAGAGAAGGGCCCCCGCCATGTCTGAAAGCGACGATTCCACAAACGCCCATGTGAGGCTGGACAAGTGGTTGTGGGCGGCGCGCTTTTTCAAGACGCGCTCGCTGGCCGGTCAAGCGGTAGACGGCGGAAAAGTCGATATTGGCGGGGAGCGCGCCAAACGATCGAGAGTGGTGGCCCTTGGTGATGTGGTCACCATTCGACGTCCGCCGTTTTCACAAACCGTCGTGGTGCGCGGAATCTCAGCTGTTCGAGGTTCTGGCGCAACGGCCGCCTTGCTCTGGGAAGAAACCGAGCAAAGCCGTCAAGCCCGGGAGCTGCTGGCTTTTCAACTGAAGAACGCACCCACCCTGACCTTTGATACGGGCGGACGCCCCACCAAGCGTGATCGGCGGGAGATCCAGCGCCTGCGGGGGCGGAGTTGATTCGCCATCAGTGATAGCCGACCCTCTTGAGCTGCGCCGGGGGCGTGGGCGACCGACGGGGTGGGTTGGTCAACCGGTTCGTGATTGGCCTTCACCACCGATGTCGCCTTGTGCGCCGTCGAGCAACTCCTGATCGATGAATTCCTGATGGTAAAGCTCGCCACGTAGGCCCACGACCCGTTCGACCTCCTGGCCCTTGTTGAAGTAGATGATGGTCGGCGTGCCGTGGACGAACAATTGGCTCATGGTGTTCGGAGCAGCGGCGGCGTTGATCTCGGCCACCTTCACCCGCCCCTGGTAGCGCTTGGCCAGTCGAAACACGATGGATTCCATCTGCTTGCAGGGTGCGCAGCCCGGGCTCCAGACGTCCAGGAGCGCGGGCAACGACGAACGCCGTACCTCGGTCACGAAGTTTTGGTCATCGATATGGACGGGCCAGACCTTGGTCTCGGCCGGTCCGAAGATTTTGGTGAGTAGTCCCATGCTTGCTTAGAGCCAAGCGGCGGCAAGAGGATTCAAGCCGGAGTACTGGCAGCACCCGATGGCAACGAAGACCGTACATAGCCCAGCATGCCCTTCGTCGCCGAAGGTGCACGCGTGTCCGGAGCCCCAAGCACGCAAGAATGGCGGGGCTGCCCTCCGCGCTTGCCAGTGAATGAATCTCGACGCACCTTCTCCGTTGGTGGCGTGAGTTGCCTACAACACGAGGGAGGTTGGTTTGAGGGCCAAGAGGGGGGACCGTTCATTCGCTGAGCGCGCCCCAGCTCGGGCGCTCAGGCATTTGCGTCCTTCGCGTCACGTTCTGCCTGAGCTGGCCGCGACCATCGTCTTCATCGTGGCCCTGTGGCTGCTTCATCGCGAGCTGGGCCACTATCATCTGCAGGAGGTGAAACGCGTGCTTGCGTCGATGCCTCATGCACGGATTGCGGGCGCGGTTCTCTTCACGGCGGCCAGCTACCTCGCCTTGACCCTGTACGACCTCTTGGCGGTCAAGTACATCGGAAGCCGGCAAGCGATACACCGGGTTGTCTTCGCGGCGTTCGAAGGGTTCGCCTTGAGCCAAAGCATCGCGCTTGGCGGCCTCACCGGCGCATCGGTCCGCTACCGGCTGTATAGCGGTTGGGGGCTCACGGCCGCAGAGGTGGCGGCCATCGTCGTCTTTAACGCGGCCTCATTCTGGCTCGGCTTCCTCACCCTGGCCGGCGTCACGCTGGTCTTTGATGGTGCGGCGGTGCCCACTTGGCTGCAGGTGCATGCCTCCATGCCGCGCATCTTGGGGCTCATCTTCCTCGGGGCGGCCGTCGCGTACTTGGTAATGGCGAGCATTCGTCGGCGGCCCCTGGCCATCGCTCGCTGGAGATTCCAAACCCCTGGGCTGAGCCTCGCCGCAGGTCAGCTCGCCGTCGCCATGGCTGATTGGTGCCTCGCCGCGGCCGTACTCTTCATACTGCTCCCGCCTGAAACGGTGTCCTATACCTCCTTTCTGGGAATCTTCCTGCTGGCACAGCTGACTGGTCTGATCAGCCATGTTCCGGGTGGGGTCGGAGTCTTCGAGAGCATGATGGTGACCTCGCTCGCCAACAAGCTGCCCATGGGAGCGCTCTTGGCGTCCCTCATCATCTATCGGCTGGTGTACTACTTGCTTCCGCTGTTAACGGCCGCAGCGCTATTGGCCGTTCGCGAGC
Source organism: uncultured Myxococcales bacterium (assembly GCA_964535465.1). Taxonomy (GTDB): domain Bacteria; phylum Myxococcota_A; class Polyangia; order Fen-1088; family Fen-1088; genus Fen-1137. The sequence continues at coordinate 1,790 of CAZHUY010000373.1, read as the reverse complement.
TGGTGCGGACCAGGCGGGCGGCCATGACCTTGCTGACCCCTGATCGGTTCGCGAATCTCGTGCCTCCGACATTGGCCATGGCCGTGTTTCTCACCGGCGTGGTCATGCTCGTGTCAGGTGTCGCGCCACCCGAGAGAGGGCATCTTCGCGAGCTCAGTCACCTCTTGCCACTTCCCTTCGTCGAGTTGTCGAATTTCACGGCGAGCGTGCTCGGTGCAGCCTTGTTGCTTCTCGCTAGGGGCCTGCAGCGACGTCAGCGTGGATCGCTGGTGGTTGCGCTCGCCCTATTGGGGGCAGGCATCCCGCTTTCCGTGCTGAAGGGGCTGCATTACAAAGAGGCCGGGTTGCTGGTCATTGTCTTTCTCCTCCTCGCGGCCTGCCACCGCGCCTTCTATCGCAAGGGCTCATTGCTCGACGAAAGCCTCACGGTGAGCTGGACGGTTGCGATTCTTCTCGTGATGTTGGGGACAACCTGGCTGGCCGTCTTCACTCACCGGCACAGCGAGTATTCCATGGAACTCTGGTGGCGCTTTGCCTTTGCGGCCGACGCGCCAAGGGCCTGGCGAGCCGAAGTTGGCGCTACCTTGGTCCTGATATGTGTGGCCGGGCTGCACCTGTTGCGCCCGCCGCGCTTACCGGGCGGTGCCATCGCAGGCGAGGTCGAGCAGATTCGCCCTATCCTTGCCCGGGCCAAGAGCACAGATGCCTGCCTGGCGCTTCTGGGTGACAAGCAGTTCCTTTTCAGCTCTAGCGGACGTTGCGCATTGATGTACGGGGCTCGCCGTCGCACCTGGGTCGCACTCGGCGATCCCCTGGGCGATCGCGACGACGACAAACGCGAACTCATCTGGGCCTTTCGAACGCTGAGCGACCGCAACGGAAGCTGGCCCGCGTTCTACGAGATTGGCTCCGACTTCGAGGAAACCTACCGCGAGGGCGGTCTCGGTCGGTTCATGCTCGGGGAGGAGGCTCGCGTAGCCCTGGAAACCTTCTCCCTGGAAGGCAGGGCTCACAAGTCAATCCGCGGGGCTCACAAACACGCGCGCCAGGATGGGCTCAGCTTTCACGTGGTCGCGCGGGACGCCGTGCCAGCCTTTCTTCCCGAGCTGCGCGCGGTGTCTGACGATTGGCTTGCCGGCAAGCGCACGGGTGAGATGGGATTCTCGCTCGGGTTCTTCGACGACGCCTATCTGAAGAACTTCCCGGCAGGCCTTGTGAGACGGGAAGGCAAGGTGATTGCCTTCACCAACATTCTGGAGGCGGCTGAGCGCGAGGAACTGTCGATGGATCTCATGCGACACCGGTCGCTCGCCCCGCGCGGGGTCATGGATTACCTGCTGGTCGAGCTGATGCTCTGGGGCAAGCAGGCGGGCTACCGATGGTTCAATCTCGGCATGGCACCGCTGGCTGGCCTGGAGGGTGGTCCGCTGTCCCCGTTGTGGGATCGTGCGGGCGCCTTCCTCTTCCGTCACGGCGAGCACTTCTACAACTTCGAAGGGCTGCGAGCCTTCAAAGCCAAGTTCGATCCGGTGTGGTCTCCCCGCTATCTTGCCTGTCCAGGCGGAGCCGCCCTGCCTTTCATCCTGGCAGACATCGCCTTTCTGATCTATGGCGGCCCAAAACGGCTGATGGGACGTGTCCCCCGTGCCCGAAACGGCCTCCCACCTGCCGTGGGTCGGTCACCATGAAGGTGCGGCGTCACATCCTCTTCGGCCGGATGAGCTGTTCGGGCGGATGCGCGGGCCTGTTCAAGGTGTCGCGAAACAGCCGCTCTTCCCACCGGGTCGCTA